>NZ_DBHIXS010000001.1:0-349843 GCF_057270515.1 Pseudoleptotrichia sp.
TTACACTACTCTCAAACTCTCCGGTTATTTCTATACTATTTCCTAAAGTTTGAATACTATCTGAATTTACACTACTCTCAAACAAGATTATGAAGTAATAGATTCGGATGCTTGTTTGAATACTATCTGAATTTACACTACTCTCAAACTATTAATCTATCTATTTCTCTACCTCTTACGTTTGAATACTATCTGAATTTACACTACTCTCAAACATGAAAATAGTAAAATTACTGAAGCTATAAGTTTGAATACTATCTGAATTTACACTACTCTCAAACTTATATCCTGCAAAAGAAAATGAACCTGCTGTTTGAATACTATCTGAATTTACACTACTCTCAAACCTCAAATTTATTTTTAAGGGAAAACAGTTTTCGTCATTACGTAACGCTGAAATTCAGATAATATCTAATTTATGAAAGATTTATCTCACATAAATCATTATCTATAATAAATAATTTCTCTTCATTATTTATTATATCAGGTTTTTGATTTTCTACAAACAATAATTTTATTTTTTTATAAAAACATTCTCTACATAATGCTACAATATCATCTTTTTCCAAAAAAATATGAAAATTGACTAATACAAAAATTTCTTTTTTCAAAATTCTTGATACTAAATCAATATATTCTAAAATTTCTTCTATTTTATTTGAAAAACACAAAGAAAGTTTCACAGACAATAATTTAAATATTTCTTTTAAGTCTAATCCTTCTATTATTTCTAAAGGATAATCATATTTTTCTATTAAACAATAAATGTATTTTAATAAATTACTCTCCATATTTTTAGTTTCTAATAAAAATTCACTATCTATAGATAATTCTTCTAATTCATGATAAATTTTATTCAATATTTTCTTATTATTTACATCTAAATCAAAAATATCTTTTATTATATCAACTTTATTATGAATTTTCAATTCAGTATTTTTATCAAACAGAGAAAATTTACCTTCATTTCCATTAATTTGTTTAATAATTTCTTGAATAAATTCCACAAATTTTTTCTTATTTTCTACTACTAATAAATTTACTTTATTTTCTTCAAAAATTATCTCATTATTCAAATCTTCATTTATTAATTTCATAAAAACACCAGTCTTTCAGTTGTATCTAAAACTTCATTTCTATTTTCACCTAATAACATGTATAATTTTGAATATTGCTTTTCAGTTACTAATAATATTTGAATTAATCCTTCTTCAGGTTTATTCTTTTCAAGATTACTTATTAAAGTGTTTGTTGTTGTGGCATTTAAAGCTAATTTTACATAAACAGACTCCTGCAACATCATAAATCCCATTTTTATTAAAAATTTTCTGAATCTGGTATATTCTTTTCTATTTTTTTCTGTAAGAGTAGGTAAATCAAAAAATAATACTATTCTCATAAACCTATAGCTCATCTTTAGGAAACCTGATTAGAGATATGTCATTTTCATTTAATGAATCAAATATACTCTTACAGAAAATTTTTATTGCATTAGTCATATGCTGTTGTTTTCCTTCTACTATAACTTCTTTATTTAATATACCTAATATTTGGATTTTTTCTTCTTTTTCAAATTTTTCTAATTTCATTTCATAAATCAGTCTGTCAACAAAAGGTCTAAAAGGTTCCATAAAATCACAGGATAAATTAAACTGATTAAACATATTGTCATGAAAAATTCCTAACATTGTTAAATATCCATTTGAGACAATTTCTTTATTAAAACTTGATAATATTAAAGAATACCCGTAATTTAAACCATGATTTATTGAAATATCCATACTTCTGGAAAACTCAGTTCCAAATAAAGAGTTAAAATATACTTTTGCCGCATGTCCTTCTCTATTACTTATATCATCTCTTTCTACTTGTGATATATAACTATCTAACAGCTCAAAATTTTTGCATTTGAATCTTTTTAAATTATCTCTCTGATTTCTTATTTTTTCCCTTACAATTTCTTGCCAAAGTTCTCTCATATAGTCTTTTCTCCATTTTATTTGAGATTTTACTTTAGAACTTGTATCATGACTACCATAATAAGGCAGTAATTCTGAACTTGGATTTCTTTTTTCATCACAGAAAATAATTTTAATTTTTCTTTTTACCATTTCATTGAGTAGAGCTGCTGTTAATGAAACAGCAGTTGACTCAATAATTAAAGTATGTATTTCACTTAAATGAACTTTTGTAATCTTTTCATTCCTAACAACTAAATATCCTAATTTTAAATCAAGCTTTGATATACTTGATACGACCACTATTCTCCAGCTCACTTTAAAAACTCCTTTTATTTATCTAAAAATACTTTCTTCTCAAATAATCCTGTTGGTGATTGATTTATAATGCAAAAATCATTTTCAAGAATTTTTGATTTATTTAATTGCATATTATACTTTTTACTGTAATTATGTGTATATTTTGTATCAAATTCACCTTGCTGAGAATTTAAACATTTTAATATCTCTTGAATAAATCTACTCTTAGCATAACTGTCTAATACTGTAAAATCTCTTAATTTATTACAATCCTCTATATAAATAGGCAAAGTACTCTTAAATCTTGAAAAAACTCCTATTTCTATCTTTTCAATAATTTCTTTATATAATTTTTCAATCTTTTCTGATATTTCATTTTCACTTAAATCTTTGTTATTTTTATTTATTTTAAGTATTTTCGGAAGTTTTTCTAAAAATTTTTCTTTTCTTGCCTTTTCATCTTTATAAATCAACTTTAAGTGCTCCAAATTCTTATATATTTTTCTGTAAGTTTCATAATTTTCTTTTTTCAAGATAATTTGAACTCCATTTTGTTCTAACAAATTATTTCCAGTTCTCCCATTTAAATAATATTTATGTCCGTCACTATAAATTAGAGACTTATAATTCAATTTACTTATTAAAACTTTTGATTCCTGTAATTTTAAATTTTCTTTGCAGTATTTTTCTAAATCTTCTTTTCCTGCAGCTAATTTTTTTATATAAATAGGTAGTGTTTCTATACTTCTAACTCTTCTCTTCTTTTCTGTATATTCAACTATGAAAAAATAACTGTTTTTTATCTTATCATAACCGCCATATCTTGTATTACTCAAGACTCCAGATGATTTTAACGGACGTAGTTTATCCTTTTCAGAAGATATATTCTGATCACTGAATCCACCTTTCTGTTCATATGAAGCCCTTGTAAATAAAGGTCTTATTTTATAAATATATCTTTCAATTTTTGAAATCATCGTATTAGGATTCCATACATCATTTTCTCTTTCAAAAACTTTATTCAAATTATATGTTCGATTCTCTTTGTTTCTATCTTTTATAAAATTATAGGGATTATCAGTAAATAGAGTATTATATATATTTCCTGTTACTATATTCAAATATCCGTCATGAGCATGATGATAATCATTCAATTCTCTAAATTTATAAATACCGAACTTTTGTCTAAAATCAGATGTAAGTCCTGCTTTTACATAAACTATCCTTGTATCACTTCCAAATATACTCTTTAATAAATCTGCTAAAACTTTTGTAGCCTGTCTTGTTTCAACTAATTGTCTACTTATAAATCCTGCAAGTTCATCATCTGAAAATTCTTCTGTTCTCGTTAATCTTTCATATTTATTCGAAGATATAAATTCTTTTTCTTTCAATATATTCCAAAAATTCATTTGTTTTTTTTGCCAATCAAATTCAAATAAATAGCCATCTCCTTTTTCTGAATTATATTCTTTTTTTACCAAAACAGTATTATCAAAGCTATCATCTTTTATTTTAGATTGAGGATATATATGGTCAATATCATATAAATTATCATTCATCAAATCTTCCAGTCTAATAATTTCGCCGCTATACATACATCTCCCAAGCTGTAAATAGTATAAGTAAAGTTTTTTAGACTTCAAATCATCATTTGTTTTATCTTTTAAATTTTTTTCCAATTCTTTAACAAAATCATCATTTTTTATATTTTTATATAATTCCAATAATTTATCTTTTCTTTTTTCAGTCCTTTTTTTCTCAGTTTGAGTATCCCTTGCCATTTCAATAAATATCTTTTTAGGAGATTTTTTAGTTATTTTCTTTATCTCTTTTACTATTACTAAAGCTCTCCAAATCATCTTCTTTACACTGGGAGATACTTGTAAATCTTTTATTATATCTTCATATGTTATATTTTTTTCTTTTTCATTTATTCCATTATACTCCTTAATTCTATCTGAATATTCATATTTATAGCTCAACAATTCCATTATATTTTCATTTTTTCTCCATAACATCTGAATTATATTTATCAGTTCTCCTGTTTCTTCATCCATTGTTTCAATTTCTGTCAAAAACTCTTTTGATAACCTTGACCAGTCTTTATACTTTAATTTTAAAATTAGCTTTATCTGTTCAGAAGTAATTTTGTCAGAATATTTTTCTTCTATTTTTGATTTTATTAATTTTTTTTCTTCTCCGTATAATGTTATCCATAAAATAATATCTTCTATCATTTTCTTATAGCTATCTTTTACTACATTTTCTTCTCCGAATATTTTCATCATATCTATATAGGAACCTAAAGAGGTATTAAATGTCCCGTCAATTCCTGTTATTTCAGTCTTAGTAACAACTATATTCTGGCTTTTTAAAAACTCAACTAAGGTTCTCATTCCTATTTTTTTATTTTTCTGAAATAATTCTGTATATATTTTCTGTTTTAAATCTACTTGTATTTTTTCTCCTCTTATTTTTAAATTATTTAACTCATTTAATACCATGTATTTTGTATAAAGTAGAGAGTTTTTAGGTATAACATCTTTTTCAGGTAAATAAGTACATTTATTCGTCATTTTTTTTATAAATTTTTCTGCTGTTTCAGATATATTTACCATATTTTCAAAGTTCCACGGCAATATTTTTCCGTATTCCTTTCTTTCAATCCATGCAAAAGGACTTTTTGAATTTAAAGGTCCAACATAATAAGGAATTTTAAATTTAAATATTTTTATTATTTTTTCAGATACTGATAATCCAGTTTCATCTTTTCCAGTTAACCAAGAAAAATGTTTTTCAGCATTTTTCAATATTATTTCTAATTCTTTTTGATGTACCTGTCTTGGAATTACTCCATTATCTTTTATTTTTTGTTTTGGAAGAAAACTATCCAGTTCTATTTTATTTAAAATATTTTTTACAATTTCATCTGTATTTTCCTCATTAAAATACGATTTTATTTTTTTATAAAATTCTTCTTTTTCATTATTTTTTATGTATTTTTCATATAATCCATTTTCTGAAAAAATTTCCTTATAAATTTTTTTATCTAAATTTTTCAATACATCCTTTAATATTTTTAAGTCATTTTTATGTTCATTATAGAGTTTAACTTTTGAATAAGATAAATATTTATCTTCTTTCAAAATATTCTGTAATAACATCCAATCATAAATTGCTTTTGCTTTTTGAACTAATACTATTTTTTCGCCTAAAATACTTTCATATTCCTCTTCTTTTTCGTCATAATTTCCTTTTGAAAAAGATATTTTTGCCTCTTCATATTCTTTATTATCAAATATAGTAGCCATTTTTGCTTCATTTCCAACAAGTAATTTCCATATTTCCTGATATATCTTATTTTTTTCCTCTTCAAGTAATTCACTTAATTTTTCTTTCTTTTTTGTTCTATTTAGCATTTTATCAGTTAATATTTCTTTTATTATTTCTAATGATATGTCTGATTTCACTTTAAAATTTATATCCAACTCTTCATTTAAATATTTTACAAATTCATTAAAAATATCATCAAATTCAAAATTATCAGACAGTTCTCCTTCAAATAAAAAATGTCCTCTATGTGATAATATATGAGATATTGCCAAATATAACTTTCTTATCTCAAAAGCATTTTCTTCATTGTCTATCAATGCTTTTCTTAAATGGTAAATTGTAGGATACTCTGTATGATAATCTTGATCCGTATAATTTTCATCCATAAAAAGTGTATTTTTATTTTTTACAGTTTTATCTTCTATATCATATTGACTCTCTTTCAATCTCTGAAAAAATCCAAAATCTTTTTTTGATATTTCTTCACTAAATAAAGTTTGTAACAACTCTATTCTATTCTTCTTTCTTTTTAATCTTCTTCTCGATGTTCTAAAAATTCTTCTTTCTGCTGCTGTATTTCCTGTATCAAACAAATGTGTTCCCCACATAAATTTTTTATTAAATCTTAAAATATCATATTTTTCATCTGTAACTGCCCAACCAATAGAACTGTTTCCTAAATCTAATCCCAAATAATAATCACCAAATTTTTTCATTTTTCCTCCTTAAATATTATTGACTTTCGTCATTTTATGTGTTATAAATTAGTAAATCAGAATACTATCTGAATTTACATTACGAGTTCAAATAAAAATTTTTTGAAATCGTCGTCATGACTCTGCGAGTGCAGATTTAAAAGCCTAAATAGAAGGCTTTTTTATTTTAATCCGTTCAATTTGAAATTTAGATAATTACATTTTTCCTCATTTCTCTTTATTCTAATTTTAACACATTTTTTTGAAAAGTCCATACCTTAATATAAAACTTTTTATTTTAAAAATTTTTTATTCTGTGATTTTAAAACTCGAATAATATAATAAATTAAATACTTAAAAGATTATTTTTAGTTTTTATAAAAATTTAAAATAATTAAAATAGTATCATTAATGTCAAGAATACTTTATAAAAAAAGCTATCTTAAAAATTCCCATTTTCAAAATAGCTTTTATTATTTATATAATAGTAAATTCAAATCATTTTTCTAACTTCTAATAATTATAGATTTCAAGATGAATACTTTCAAATTTATAACATCTTGTGATCATTATATCTATTATTGTTTTACATTTGAAGAATATTATTTTATTTTTGATTTATGATATTATAATTATTAATACCCTAAAATTTTATTCCATTCACTTATTCTGTTTTTATGTTTATTTAAAAACTCATCTATACCGCTTCCACTAACTGTTACACTTTCCATAACATCTCCATTTGAAAGAGACTTCACTACTTCCAGATCTTTTTCCGATACTACTTCGCCAAAAATAGTATGTTTTCCATTTAACCATTCTGTAGGCACAGTTGTTATAAAAAACTGACTTCCGTTTGTTCCAGGTCCTGCATTTGCCATTGCTAATTTTCCTGACACAGAAAAATCAAGTCCATTTTTCACTTCATCTTCAAATTTATATCCCGGACCGCCCATTCCTGTTCCTGTCGGATCTCCACCCTGAGCCATAAAATCTTCTATAACTCTGTGAAATTTCAGACCGTTATAGTATCCATGTTTTACAAGATTTACAAAACTTGCCACTGTAACAGGTGATTTTTCAGGAAAAAGTTTGACATTTACCTCTCCTTTATTTGTTTTAAATTTTACTTTCATTTCCATTTTTTTAGCATATGATTCAAGACTTATTGAGAACATCATCAATAAAGCCGTCAAAATTACAGAAATATTTCTTATTTTCATTGAACCATATTTCTCCTTTCTTCAATATATTTTACGTTAATTTAGGAAAACGTATAAATCCTGTTATTTATATTACTGAATCTGTTTAATAACCTAAAATAGTCTTAGAATAATAAAATTCATTTTTATATTTTATTGGAATTTTCAAAAATATTATTTCTGTATTCTCAAATTTAATTGATAAATTTTTATTTGTAAATATTATTGAAATTAAAATACTTATACTCAAATTTTATATATTTTTATTTTAGTTTTATTTTAAATTATTACTTTTGAATATTATTCGGATTACGCCTGTAACCTTTCAACAGCTCATTATTTTCCATTATAAACGGTCTTGCATTGGGCTGATTGAATTCCACATCATATTTATTCATAAGATAATCGTTTAATTGAGTACGATTATCAAATTTTATTGCCTGATAAGGCTCCTGAAAAGCCAGCTTTTCTATAAATAATAATTTTCCGTCAGAAGTCGGCAACAGAACGCCAACATGTCCTATAAACAGGAAACTCTCTTTAGGAGTAATTTCCGAATGAAAAAATACTGAAACCAATGAAATTTTATTCCGGTTGTTAAATTTAATATTTTTCTTTTTCCAATCTTCTTTCACTTTTTCCACATGCACTGATATATCTTTTGTATTCTCCGTCTTTATAGCGGAAAATAAACTTTCAAACTGTTTCTTTTCATTATCAGTAAAAATCTTTACAGGAAAATTTTTAAGTGCATCTTCATCCATAAATAACTGTTCCGTATCTTTAATTTCAGGTTTCCCCACAGAGATAAAATCTCTCATCAGTTCAAATGATGTAATTCTGCAATTCTGACCTATAAATACAGGACTTTTTTTAGTCCAGCTTTCCTGTATCGCCACTTGGTCATAGACAGGGTTTAATTCTTCGGTTATTTTAAATCCCTCTTTTACAA
This sequence comes from Pseudoleptotrichia sp., assembly GCF_057270515.1. Taxonomy (NCBI): domain Bacteria; kingdom Fusobacteriati; phylum Fusobacteriota; class Fusobacteriia; order Fusobacteriales; family Leptotrichiaceae; genus Pseudoleptotrichia; species Pseudoleptotrichia sp. The sequence continues at coordinate 8,444 of NZ_DBHIXS010000001.1, forward strand.
GGCTCTTATTCTGAACCGTATTATTAAAATAATTTACTCCTTCAAAAAAAGATTTTATATTTTTTTCTGAAATTCCTGCACTTTTCAATACATTTTCAACTTCACTTTGAGTTGCTTTATCTACTAAATTTGAGTAAGTGATTTTTTTTAAATATTCTTCTTTTTCATTTGAAGCCGTCTTGTTTTTTTCTTCTCCATTCTTACTTTCAGAATTATTTTTGGATATATTGTTATTTTCATTCTTTTGGGAACAATTTACTAATAAAACGCTACATATCAATATAGCTATAATTTTTCTTTTTATTTTAATTTTCATTCTAATTTCCACTTTCTATAATTTATATCTGCTTTTTTATCAATTCAATATTTCATCTTATATTATCCGAAAAAAACGAATATGTCAAGTATAACGGAAATATTTAATTTAATAATTTCTATTATTTTTCTTTTTCTCTGTTTTTTATATTATTTTTCTGTTATATGAAAATATATATAAAAATTTAGTTTTACAACTCAATAAAAATGATATATAATGAATTTAGATAACTTAAAATATATTATTTAATATGAAAGGAGAAAAATGAAAAGACTGTTAATTATAATTTCAATATTTATGGTATTTATGATTGGGTATGGTAAAACTCTTGATGTAAATGTAGAACAGGGAGCTAAAATCCCTAATTTTGAATTGAAAAATTTTAGAGGCGTAAAGACAAAAAGCCGAAAAATCTTCAATAATGGAAAACCTACATTATTTGTAGTGGCTGCTGAATGGTGTCCTCATTGTCAGACCGAATTGCCTGAACTTCAAAAATTTTATGATGAAAACAAGAACAATGTAAATGTAGTAGTTGTATTTATAAGCAACAAAACATCTTTATTGAACACAAAACAATATGTCGAAAATAATAACTTTACTTTTCCTGTTTATTATGATTTTGATAAATCTATTTTAAAAGGATTTAAAGTTAAAAATGTGCCGTTTAATTTGAAAATACGAAATTCCGTAATTGAAGAAAGTAGTTCAACAATTATGAATTATGATGATTTCAATAAACTTTTCAGTAATTAAGAACATTTTTTATTTTATTTTTTCTTATATTTTTATCGTTGAATTATACAAGTTATATTATATAAAGTTATATTGTGCAAATAATAAAAATTCATATGATAATATAATTTTATTTTTTAATAATTTAACAACAGGTTAGTAATATAAAAAAAGAGTTGCATTTAGATAAAGATTTTCTCTAAATAATGCAGCTCTTATTTTATTTTTATTATTTATTTTACATCATTCCCGGCATTCCCATTCCGCCCGGCATTCCTCCGCCACCCATAGGTGTTTCTTCTTTTTCATTAGCAACTGCAACTTCTGTTGTCAACAACACTGATGATACGGAAATTGCGTTTTGGATAGCTGATCTTGTTACTTTGGCAGGGTCTATTATTCCTGACTTAACCATATCAACATATTCTTCTTTTGCTGCATCAAACCCTATTCCTGCAGCGGCATTTTTAACTTTTTCTATTACGACACCTGCATCAAGCCCTGCATTTATAACTATCTGTCTCATTGGTGAATATAAAGCTCTCTTAACTATCTCCACTCCTAAACCTTCTTCACCTTCAAGTTTGTAGTCTTCAATAGCTTTAGCTATCTGAACAAGTATTGTTCCTCCTCCGGGAACTATTCCTTCTTCTACTGCTGCTTTTGTAGCATTTAAAGCATCTTCTATTCTTAATTTTCTTTCTTTCATTTCAGTTTCTGTAGCAGCTCCCACTTTTATAACTGCAACTCCTCCTGACAGTTTTGCAAGTCTTTCCTGTAATTTTTCTCTGTCGTAGTCGGAAGTTGTGTTTTCTATAGTATTTTTAATTTGTGCTACTCTTGCTTTTATATTTTGAGATTCTCCCATACCGTCTACGATTACTGTATTGTCTTTTGTAATTCTTACTTTTTTAGCCTGTCCTAAGAAATTTATATCCGCAGTTTCAAGTTTTATACCTTTTTCTTCAGAAATCACTTCTCCACCTGTTAATACTGCTATATCCTCAAGCATAGCTTTTCTTCTGTCACCAAATGCAGGTGCCTTGACAGCTGCTATATTCAATGTTCCTCTTAATTTATTTACTACTAATGTTGCAAGAGCTTCCCCTTCAACATCTTCAGCAATTATAAGCATAGGTCTGCCTAATTCTACTGTTTTTTCAAGTATAGGCAATAATTCTTTCATACCTGATATTTTCTTATCTGTAATAAGAATGAACGGATTATCAAGCTCTACTACCATTCTTTCAGTATCGGAAACCATATATGGAGATAAATATCCGTTATCGAACTGCATTCCTTCTACAACTTCCAGTGTAGTATCAAGAGATTTAGCTTCTTCAACTGTAATTACTCCTGACTCTCCTACTTTTTCCATAGCTTGAGCTATTAATTTTCCTATTTCCTCATCTGAAGCTGAAATTGCTCCTACTTGTGCTATTTCATCATTAGATTCAATTTTTTTTGCTCTTTTCACTAATTCTTCTATTACTTTTTTGGAAGCTTTTTCCATTCCTTTTCTTATGAAAACAGGATTTGCTCCTGAAGCTACCATTTTCAGTCCTTCTTTTATTAATGCCTGAGCTAATACAGTCGCCGTAGTAGTTCCGTCTCCCGCAACATCATTAGATTTTGTCGCAACTTCTTTTACAATCTGTGCTCCTAAATTTTCAAAAGGATCTTTCAATTCTATTTCTTTTGCTATTGTAACTCCGTCATTAGTAATTGTAGGTATTCCATATCCTTTATCTAAAACTACATTTCTTCCTTTTGGTCCCAATGTTACTTTTACCGCATCAGCTAATGTATCTACTCCTATTTCCAGTGCTTTTCTTGCATCTTCATCAAATTTAATTACTTTTGCCATTTTATGTTTCTCCTCCTGTTAATTTTTAATATTTTATACTTTTTAATTATTTTTATAATAATTAATTTCCAATATAGTTATTGTTTAACAATATAATTATTATCTAATTATAGATAATGTACAACGGTTTATATATTTTTTATACTCCTACTCGACTATCCCCAGCACATTATCCATATCCAGTATCAAATATGTGTCGTCTCCGTCTTTTACTTCTGTTCCGGAATACTTTTCAAATATTACCTTATCTCCCGCTTTTACATCTTCTACGTCTTTACCTACCGCCAAAACTTCTCCTGTAATAGGTTTTTCTTTAGAAGCCGTTCCTGGTAATACTATCCCGCTTTTTGTAACTTCTTCCTGCTCAACTTGTTTTATTAAAACTCTTTTTCCTAAAGGTTTTATTTTCATTATTTCATCCTCCTGTTTATTTTATTTATAACTTAAAAGTCTTTAAATTATGACTTTCCATAATTTTTAGCACTCACACTCTCTGATTGCTAACTATATAATAATATATTTTTTGATTTTTTTCAAGTGTTTTTTTCTATTTTTTCAAATTTTTTTCAAGCACGGAATATAACTGATCCAAACGCCACTGCTCTTCATATTCCATATCAGGATTTTCAAAATAATATTTTTCAATCACGGGAATAAAGATTTCTGCCAGTTCTTTGCTGCTTATCCATGAATTTATTTGATTATTGAATTCAGGATTTGTTGAAAAAGAATAGGAATAATAAGTATAACTGTCAGTATAATAATACATCATTTCTTCAAAATGTTTCAATGCAGTTATCTTTCTGCTTTCCTCTTTCCATATATCAATATCAAATAAATGCTCTGTTTTTAGTCCACTGATATTAAACATTGTAATGTATATTGAAACATTTTCAACTCTCATTTTTTTTGGCTTCATTTTCAATATATCAATTATAAATTCTTTTGAAAATCTGTACATAAAATCAAGTTCTTTTTCATTCCAAATATCTCTTTCAAAATGACACTTATCTAAAATGAGGGAAGTATCCAGTCTTATTTCAGCACGTTTTACTGTCATTTCAAGTATTCTTGGCAGAAAATGTTTTATTTCAAAGCCCGTTTCATCATAATTGACCGCATCAAGATATTCTCTTATCAGATATTCTGAAAGCTCTTTTACAGGAGTTTTTATAAGTTTTGTTACATTTTCTTCGCTCACACAGCAGGGAGTACAAACTGATAATTTTCCGTTCAAATCATATATGAAGAGTTCATAGGCTTCTTTTATCAGTTTTTTCATTTTTTCACATATAAGCGTGTCATCAATTTCTCCATTTACCCCTATCATATCATTTTCAAAGGGTCTTGTTTTTATTTTGAATTTTTTCATCAGAAATTTTTAGAAACCTTTCTCGAATATATTTCAAATTAAATAAAACAATCTTACTTTATTTTTTCTAATTTCTATTATTATACAGTTTTATTCGGTTTAAGATTGCATAATCTGAATTTTCTATATTATTATAACATATTTTATCATCTATGATTATAATTTAATAAAAAACAGCAAACCTATTTTGATTTACTGTTCCTTAAATTACTATATTCATCTCCATTTGATTATTTAAGCCAAACAATTGTTATCTTACACTATATTTTAGTTTTTTAATCTTAATTTTCTTCATAATTTATGACGTTTGTTTCAAATTCCATATTTGGCATACATTCTGCTAAATCATTCTGAATTCGTTTGAGTGCTTCCAGACGAAATTCAACAGATGTGTTGGCATTTCCCTGAATAATAAAAATCGCATTTTTTGTCCCGTCATCAAATTTATAATTTTCTCCGTCACGGACATCTAACCATGCTAAAATTCCCGTCGTATCACGATAGATATAATCTGTTTCAGCAACATATTTTTCTGTAGATAAAATTGGAAAAAAAATATCCTCTTTTTTACTGACAGTAAACTCTATCTGGTTATGTATTTTATCGAGGTCGTGTCCACCTATGGCTAACAGTGAATGTAATGCTTCAACATTATAAATATCAATAACACTGTTAATATGCGGTATAGAACCGCGATGTTGAATATTTCGTATAAGTGCCGGAACAGTGGGAAGATTTTTCTTTATACTACGTCCCACACTTTGCAGCAAATCTTTGTAACCTTCGATAACCTTATGTTCGAGGACTTCATTAATATCGCATTTCAATGCCCAATTTTCCATTTCTTTCTGTTTTTTCAGAAACGAGTCGGATAATTTTGCATTTGGATCTATATTTTTTGCAATTCCAATTACAACACTTTTTATTCCAAGTTCTGCAATACTTTTATCAATAATAATTTTCATAACAGATATACCTCCATATTACATTACTATTTTTAAATAAGTACTTATCAGTATTATCTATTTTTTAAATCTTTTTTATTTAAATCTATTTTAGTAATTTCTATTTCAGCTTTATATTTTTTTATTTTCTACTTAGCTTCTATTATTATGAGTTCCTTATTGCTCTTATTCAAGACTTCTCTTCCGTCTTTTTTGACAACTACATCATCTTCAATTCTTACTCCGCCCCAGCCGTCAAAATAAAGCCCCGGCTCGGAAGTTACTACCATATTTTCTTTAAGTTCTATATGAGAAGCTGTTGACAGATAAGGCAATTCATGAATTTCTACTCCTATTCCATGTCCCAGTCCATGTCCGAAATATTCTCCGTAACCTTTTTCAGTAAGGAAATTTCTTACGACTTTATCCACATCGTCAGACATTATTCCTTCTTTTATAGTATTTACACCTAATATCTGTGCTTCAAGGACAAGGTTGTATATTTCTTTATGTCTTTCAGTTATATTATTTCCGTAATAAACTGTTCTTGTCATATCCGAAACATAACCGTTATAGTAGGCACCAAAATCCATTGTGATAAATTCTTCTTTTTGAATTTTTTTATCCGAAGCAACTCCATGAGGCATTGCAGATCTTACACCACTTGCAAGAATTGTCTCAAATGATTTATCTTCGGCTCCCAGTTTTCTCTGGATATATTCCATATAACCTGCTATTTCTTTTTCAGAAACACCTTCTTTTATTATCTTTAATGCTTCACTAAATGCTACATCACTTATTTCTATAGCTTTTTTTATAAATCCGATTTCTTCTTCGGATTTTATCATTCTTTCATATGTTATTTTTTCTCCTATGGGTACTAATTCAGCTTTAAACACTTCTTTTAATGTCTGATACAGGGAAAATGTAACATTATGGTCCTCAAATCCTATTTTTTTCAATCCAAGTTTTTCAGCATGTTCACCTACAAATTTTAAAGATCCTCTTGAAACTTCCTTAAATTCAAATCCCATTTTGGAAACTTGAGCTTCAGCCTGACTTCTGTATCTAAAATCAGAATAGAAAAAATTTCCTTTTCGTGTGGCAAGGGCAACTCCTGTCGTACCCGTAAATCCTGCAAAATATCTCAAATTGTATAAATCTGTAAGAAATATACCGTCTACATTAAGTTCATCCAGCAATTTTGCTAATTTTTCAGTTCTTTTTTCCATTTTTCCGCCTAAAGTCATCTTAAATAAAAATTTTAACTAAAAACTAATTATTTGTATTCATCTATATTCATCGTTTTGGCTATTATTTTTATAACTTGACTATTATTTCTATATTTATCCTGTAACTATGACAAAATATAAAACAAATATGCCTATTATAAGCATAATTATTATTTAAGACAACTTTTCTCCTTTCTTTTTATTTTGTGCTTCAATTTTTTATAGTTTCCTCTTTTATATTGATTATACCCCTTATTTTACTATTTTACAATATAAAATTGATAATAATTTGTTCTAATTTATTTAGAAATATTTTTGTAATATTCAATAACAGCTTCAGCACATTTTATGCCGTCTACGGCTGCCGACATTATCCCTCCTGCATATCCTGCACCTTCACCGCATGGAATAATTCCGTCAATGTTTGAAAAAAACTTTTCATTTCTTGGTATTTTCACAGGAGAAGAGCTTCTACTTTCTACAGCCGACAATACAGCATCATAGTTCGCAAATCCCTTTATTTTCCTGTCCATTAACTGAATTCCCTCTTTTAAAGAAATATTTATATAATCTGGAAAGCATTCATTCAGATTGGCAAATTTATACCCTTTGGCATAACTCGGCTTTACTTTTCCTAATTTTTCAGATTTTACATTTTTCACAAAATCTCCAAACAACTGAACGGGAGCTTTATAATCACTGCCTCCCAATTCAAAGGCCTTTTCTTCAAGTTTTCTCTGAAATTCAACTCCTGCAAGAACTCCGCCTTCTCCAAAATCATCGGGATACACATTTACAAGAATGGCTGAATTTGCATTTTCCAAATTTCTTTTGGAATAACTCATCCCGTTCACAACAAGTCTTCCTTCTTCGCTTGCCGCAGGCACGACTACACCTCCAGGACACATACAGAATGTATATACTCCTCTTCCATTTTCTGATTTTACACTCAATTTATATTCGGCAGCAGGAAGCTTATCGGCAAATTTTCCGTATTGAGAGTGATTTATCATAGATTGTTTATGCTCTATTCTCACTCCTACAGAAAAGATTTTTCTTTCCATTTTTATATTTTTTTCGTTCAGCATATAAAAAGTATCCCTCGAACTATGCCCTATCGCTAAGATAACTATATCAGTATCTATTTTATAGATTTCATTATGAATTTCATCTTCCGTATCGGATTTATCGGATAAAATTTCTATTATAGCTTCAGTAATTTTACTATTTTCATAAGTTATTGAAACAAGTTTATTCTGAAATCTGTATTCTCCACCTAAATCTTCTATTTTTTTTCTTATATTTTTCATTATTCCGATTAGTTTATCAGTACCCACATGCGGTTTTGACATATAAGATATTTTTTTTTCAGCTCCTGCGAGTATAAATTCCGAATAAACTTTCTGCATCCTGAAATTATTTGTATTTGTCGTCAGCTTACCGTCTGAAAAGGTTCCCGCTCCACCTTCTCCAAACTGAACATTGGAGTATTTATTGAATTTTCCGTCTTTAAAAAAATTATAAACATCTTTTTGTCTTTCCTCGACTTTTTTCCCCTGCTCGATTATTATTGGTTTCAAACCTGCTTCAGCCAGAATAAGTGCCGCAAACAGCCCTGACGGTCCGCTTCCCACTATTACAGGTCTTTTTCTATTCTTCAACTCTACTTTTTCTACAATATATTCAGATTTTTCCATTTTTCTCACATTGGGAAGATCTTTATATTTATCTTCATTAATTAAAGCAATATCAACTGAATAGACATATATTATATTGTTCTTATTTCTGGCATCTATGGCCTGTCCTGTTATTTCAAATGACTTAAATTCTTTTTTGTTTATATCCAGCATATTTTCCACTGCCTTTTTTAAATCATCATCATTATGATTTATCGGCATTTTTATATTATTTATTCTTAACATATTTCCCTCTTAATTCCTAATTATAAAATTATATGATTAAAAACATTGAAACCGGTATTTATTTATAAGTCTTTTTTATAAATTAATTTCAAATGCAAATTGTTTTTACAGACTGTTACTAAATTTATATCCCTGCATTTTTTCCTGCAATATATCCTGAAGCCCATGCCCACTGTAAATTAAAGCCTCCGCATTCTCCATACACGTCAAGAACTTCTCCTGAAAAATAAAGCCCTTTTATTATTTTTGACTCGAGGGTATCAGTATTTACTTCATCTAAGGATATCCCTCCCGCAGTTACTTGAGCATTTTTAAATCCTGTTGTTTCCAGTATATTTATTCTGTATTTTTTCAATGATGTGCAAAGTTTTTTTATTTCATTGTCATTTAAGTCTTTTACAGGTTTTGAAAGTTTCTCAATTCCTGACATTTTCGACAAAAATTGACCTAATTTCTTATTTATCATCCCGTTAAAATAATTTTCCATTGTTAAATGTGCCATTATTTTTTTTCTTTTCCTAAGTAATTCATACAATTCATTATAGTCAAATTTTTTCATAAAATCAATTTCAAATTCTACATTTTTATAAAGGGGCATTACAAAAGAGATATTAAACACTACATTTCCTGAAATTCCGTAATCAGTAAAAAGCAATTCTCCGTTATAAGTACATATTTTCTTGTTATCTCCATAAGCTGTAACCGAAGTATCAGCTTTTATTCCCTGAAGCCCTTTCACCTGATATTTTTCTGTTTTCAGCTGTACTATGGCAGGACTTAATTTCGTTATGCTATGTCCAAAATCTTTTGCCAGTTGAAATCCTGACCCGTTTGACCCCAATTCAGGATATGACTGACCTCCTGTCGAAAGTATTATTCTGTTTGCTTCAATTTTTCTTTTATCTTCTGAAAAGATTTTGAATTTAAAACCGTCTTTCTCAATTTTTCTTACATAAAACTCCGTTTCTATCTTTATCCCTAACTTTTCCGCTTCAAATCTCAAAGCATCCACTACCGAAGATGCCTGACCGCTCAGAGGATAAACTTTCCCTCTCTTTTCTTCATTACATATAATTCCCAATTCATAAAAAAAATCCATAACATTTTGGGGAGTAAAATTATTCAATATATTTTCTATTAATAATATGTTTTTTCCAAAATAATTTGATATACTTGCTCTTGCATTAGTCAGATTACATCTTCCGTTTCCTGTTACAAGAACTTTTTTCAAAATTCTTTCTTTTCTTTCCAAAATCGTTACTTTCTTTCCCGCTTTTCTTGCAGTGATTGCAGCAATCAAACCCGAAGCTCCTCCTCCTATAACTGCTATTTCAGTAGTCAATTTTTATCCTCCTTTATACACTTATAAAATTAACTCTTTTATGTAATTGTATCATATTATTTATCAAGTTTCACTAAAAAATCGGAACTTTTACAATTCCGATTTTATGATAAAAGTAAAAAACGAGCCGTGTGCTCGTTTCTTGTATGAAAGAAGTCTAAATGTAGAGATGGGGCGTCTCTCTTAGACAACATATTTATACCACTCTTTTTGATAATTGTCAATAGTAATTTTAAAATTTTTTTTCTTTTTTTGATTTTAAAATTTCAAAAACACTTCACTTTTAGAAAATATGGGCTTTCCATTTTTTGTCTTTTTTAAAAATTATCGTTTTTTAAATTTTAATTTAATTGTCTGGAAGCCCATATTTTATTATATTTGTTCATATATTCATATTTTTTAAAACTGTTCCAGCCATTTTTTAGAAAACTCATGTTCTCCTGAAATTACTTTTTCAAATTCAGTTTTCAATAATTTATAAAATTTTCCTGACTCTCCTTTAGCAGAATAATCAAGAGTTCCTATCGGTCTGCCGTCAAGAGATTCTGCGTATACTATTTTCATTGCCGTTCCCGTTACGAGCAATTCATTTGCACACAATACCATTGACCTGTCAATTTTTTCTCTATTTACTTCATATCCATTGTATTCGAGTAATTCGAGCATTGACCTTACAGTGATCCCTTCGAGGGCATCGGAACCTGTGTCAGGAACGATAATTCTATCTCTATATATTAAAATTATATTTGCAACGGACGCTTCTACCACATTTCCTGAATGGTCAAACATAAGTGCTTCGTCATAACCGTTTCTCTGGGCATCACTTGTCGCAAGAAAAGAATTTATATAAGAACCTCCAGCCTTTGCTTTTGTAGGTATTGCTGCATCACTGTATTTTCTGTATGTAGAGCTCATAAACCTGATACCTCCATTATCAGTACTTATATAGTCTGCCATAGGCATTATATATATGGCAAGTTCAAAATTTAGCCCCGCTTTTTTAGGTGATATTCTTGGTTGACTGCAAAATACAAACGGTCTCATATAAAAATCTTCTTTTATATCATTTTTTTCAATTAATTCTGCAACTATTTCTCTAAATTTTTCCCATGAAATATAAAATTCAAATCCGAGCATTTTTGATGCATTCATTAATCTTGTATAGTGGTCTTTCAGTCTGAATACACTTACTTTCCCATTTCTGTAATATCCTCTTATTCCTCCAAAACATGTCGTTCCATATTGTAAGCTGTGTGTAGCAATACTTACTGTTGCTTTTTCAAATTCGACTATTTTATTATCGAAATATGCATATTTCATAAATTCACTTTTCATTATTTCCTCCATAATATAATATTTTCTATTATTTTATCATTTTATAAATCATTAGTAAAATTAATTATAAATATAGGATTTATTTTTTTTATAAATATTTAAATTCATATTTTCTTAATTTCTCCGCCACCTACAAGCTCATCATTCAAATAAAATACTATGTGCTGTCCTTCACTATTTTCGGCATTTTTCTTTTCAAACTTGAAATATATTCTCTTTTTCTGATTTTCAGTTTTATCTTCTATTTTTGATAGTTTTCTATTTTTTTCATCAATATTTTTAATATCCGATATAAGTTTCCCTTTTAGACCCTTTGAAGAAAATCTCGGTCTTGCAATCAGTTCTTTTCCAATCAGTGTATCTATTTTATAATGAAATTTATAGTTTATTATTTCTATTTTATCTGTCAATAATTCTTCAAAATCTCCTATTACAATCTCATTTGTATCGGGTCTTATTTCCGAAATGAAAAAAGGGCGTCCAAGATTGAGTCCTAATCCTCGTCTTTGTCCTACAGTATAAAACTGATAACCTATATGTTCTCCTATTATTTCTCCTTTTTTATTTACAAAATTACCTTTTTTTGCTGAATTTCCAAGCATTTTTTTCAAAAAAGAAATATATCCGTCAGGAGCAAAGCATATTCCTTGACTGTCAGGTTTTGCATGAGTATGGATACCGTTTTCCTTGGCTATTTTTCTGACTACAGGTTTTTCATATTCGGACAAAGGAAAAAGAAATCTTTCCACAACTGATTTGTCAAGACGATATAGCATATATGACTGGTCTTTGGGATTATTTTCATCCCATAAAAGAAGATTATTCATACTTTTTTTGGAATAATGTCCCGTTGCTATGTATTTTATTCCCATTTTGTCAGCAAAATCGACTATTTTTTTTATTTTTACCTTTTCATCACAAATAATACAAGGAGAAGGAGTTTTCCCCTGATTGTACATTTGTATAAAATAATCCATAACTTCTCTCTGAAATTCTTCCACCACATTTATCGTATAATGAGGTATCCCCAAAGTGTAACATGTCATCTTCGCATCAGATATGTCATCCAGTGAGCAGCATGTTTTGCCCGGACTTTCAGACAGTTCATCAGGCAGATGTTTCAATGTTACTCCGATTACTTCATATCCCTCGTTTTTCAATAAAAGAGCAGCGACAGAACTGTCTATGCCGCCACTCATTCCTACTACTACTTTTTTATTATCCATTTTTATTCATTTTTCCCTTTTGTTTTTATTAAATAATACAACCATATTTATCGCTTTTATTTGTTATATTGCAAATAAATCCCATTTTAACTCTATTCATTGGCTGCGTTATAATATATTTATATACTTCATCACTTACATTTTCACTGCCCTTGTCATTATAAATGACGGTATATTCAGCTCATGAAGCCTTCCTTCTCCGTTTGTATCTTCTTCGATATCAGTCAGAATAAATCCTGCTTTCAGCTGACCGCCTATCTGTTCTGTCAATGAATGCGAAAACTGAATTCCTGCATCTTCTTCTTTCAGCTGTTTTCTGTTATTTTCATTGATTAGAGGATTAAAAGGCAGACTGTTAATTATCTTTTCTTCCCTTGTATCCACAATATAATTTATCCCTATATCCAAACCGCACAACAGAATTCCGCCTTTTTTCAGAATACGGTAACATTCTTTGAATATAGGCTCCACTTTTTCTACATAACAGTTACTCACCGGATGAAAAATAATATTAAAACTTTCATCATCAAAAGGAAGAGGTTTAGTCATATCAGCTTTTATTATTTCTACTTGATAGCCTTCCCTTTCTGAAACTTCTTCTTCAGATTTCAGCTGCCTGTCAGAATAATCCAAAACTGTACATTCAGCACCAAGTGCAGAAAAAATAGGTATCTGCTGTCCTCCTCCCGAAGCCAATCCTAAAAGCTTTTTTCCTCTCATTTCTCCAAACCATTCATGAGGTACAGATTTTACAGGAGTTAGCAGTACATTCCATTTTCCGTTTTTAGCATTTATATATGTTTCATGATTTACAGGTTTCCCCCATTCCCAACCTTCTTCAATCCAGCGGTCAATGGTTTTGGCATTAATATCCTGATAATTTTTATTCATAATAACCCTCTTTTTCTTTATTCTTGAAAAATTTTATCTGAAAATTTATCTAAGAGTAAATTTGATGATTTTTTTATTTTATTCTAAAAATATTTCACATATAAAAATATTTATTTATTTTAAAAAATATAAATTTATCATTAATTAAATAGCATATCTTATTTATAATTCTCTTCATATTTTTTATTATGAAAATTTCAATCAAATCAGGCAAATCAGGAAAAATACTTTTAGATATAAAAAATATTTTCAAAACAATCTATCAAAGCTTATTTAACAACGATATTCACCAGTTTATTCGGCACTACGATTACTTTGACAACTTCTTTTCCTTCAATAAACTTTTTCGTTTTTTCGGAAGCAAAAGCTAATTTTTCACATTCTTCTTTAGATATTCCTATTATTGCAGGTACTGTATCACGAATTTTTCCATTTATCTGAATGACAAGATTTATTTTATTTTCTTTTGTCAGTTCTTCTTCAAATTCAGGCCATTTTTCTTCAAAAGTAAACGTGTCGTGTCCTGTTATTTCCCACAGCTCATCAGCTATATGAGGAGCAAAAGGTGCAATCAGCAGTATAACTTTTTCAAGAACTTCTTTCCATATTTTTTTAGATTCGGTAGAAACATTATCTTTGTCAATCACTTCCTGTTTATAAGTAGTCATATCATTCAGAAGTTCCATAACTGCGGCTATTGCTGTATTGAAATGAAAATCGTCTTCTATGCTTTCAGTAACTTTCTTAACTGTCTGATGTAATTTTTTCTGTATTTCCTCATCTTTTTCATTTCTTTTATTCAAATCAATATTATAATTATTGTCTCTCACAGCGTTTTCATCTGCGAACTCCAAAGTATCTGAAATCAGTAAATATAATCTGTTTATAAATCTATATGCTCCTGCCAGTCCGTTTGCATTCCATTCGAGTTCTTTTTCAGGCGGTGCAGCAAATAGAGTAAACACTCTTGCAGGGTCCGCACCATATTCTTTTACTATTTCTTCAGGGTCTGCACCGTTATTTTTTGATTTACTCATTTTCTCAATTTTTACAATTAGCTCTTCCCCTGTTTTTTTGGAAAATGCTTTTCCATCTTTTATTTCAGTGTCTTTAGGAAAATAATATTTTCTTTCGTTTTGAGAATAGTAAGAAGGCCCTAATACCATTCCTTGAGTCAGCAATCTTTTAAACGGTTCGTCTGTTTTCACAAGTCCCATATCTCTCAGTACTTTGTGAAAAAATCTCGCATAAAGCAGGTGCATTACTGCGTGTTCTATCCCGCCGATATATTGATTTACAGGAGTCCAGCTGTCCGCATATTCTTTTTCAAAAGGCTTTTCACTGTTATGTGGATCTAAATATCTTAAATAATACCACGATGAATCCACAAAAGTATCCATAGTGTCAGTTTCTCTTCTACCTTTTTTCCCATTAGGCAGTGTTATACTTTTAAATTCTTCGGAAGTTTCGAGGGGATTACCCTTTCCGCTAAACTCAATGTCAGTAGGTAATTTTACAGGAAGATTTTCTATTTCTTCCATATGAATATTTCCCTCTTCGTCATAAATTACAGGGATTGGTGTTCCCCAATATCTCTGTCTGCTTATTAGCCAGTCGTGCAGTCTGTAATTTACCGTTTTCTTTCCTTTTCCTTCATTTTCAAGTTTTTCAGTTATTTTTATTTTAGCTTCCGTGTTCTTTGTTCCGTTAAATTCTGCCGAATTAACAAGTACTCCACCGGATGTATACGCTGTTTCCATTTCATCAAGATTTATTTTTTCAGGATTTCCGTCCTTATCGACAGGATTTATGACTATTCTCATAGGAAGACTGTATTTTTTGGCAAAAAAGAAATCTCTTTCGTCATGTGCAGGAACCGCCATAACTGCCCCTGTCCCATAGTCCATTAATACGTAATTTCCTATCCATAAAGGTACTTTTTCACTGTTTACAGGATTTATTACATAAAGCCCTGTGAATATACCCTCTTTCTCTTTATCTTCGGCAGTACGGTTTATTTTATCTTCATTAATCATCTTGTCAACCTGCTCCTTTAATGAAGGATTTTCTTTCAGTACAATCTCTTCAACAATAGGATGTTCAGGTGCTATTACAGCATAAGTTACTCCAAACAGTGTATCCGCCCTCGTTGTAAATACAGGGATTAATACTTCCCCATTATTTCCTATATTTAGATTACTTTCCTTATCCTTACTGCTATTGTCAAATTTATAATCAAGTATAAAATCTATCTCGCTTCCTGTAGACTTGCCTATCCAGTTTTTTTGCATAGCCAGCACCTGTTCAGGCCAGTACCCTCTCAATTCTTCATGTCCCTGTAGCAGTTCTTCTGCATAATCGGTAATTTTTAAATACCATTGGGACAGCTCTTTCTGAATTACATCCGTTTTACTGTGTCTCCAGCATTTTCCATTTTCAACCTGCTCATTTGCCAAGACGGTATTACACTCAGGACACCAGTTTACATAAGATCTTTTTTTATAAACAAGACCTTTTTTATACATTTCTATAAAAAACAGCTGATTCCATTTATAATATTCAGGAGTGTATGTACCTATTTCCCTGTCCCAGTCATAAGAAAGCCCCATTAGCTTCAACTGTCTTCTCATATTGTCAATATTGGCTTTTGTCCATTGCCCAGGATGAGCTCCATTATCAATAGCGGCATTTTCAGCAGGAAGTCCGAAACTGTCCCAGCCAAAAGGGTGCAACACGTTAAATCCTTTCATTTTCTTATATCTCGCAATAGCATCTCCTATGGCATAGTTTCTTAAATGTCCGACATGCAGTTTTCCTGAAGGATACGCAAACATTTCCAGAGTATAATAGTTTTCTTTTCCTTCAATTTTATTTTCACTTTTAAATACGTTTTTTTCCTGCCATTTTTCCTGCCATTTTTTTTCAATCTGTTCGGGTTTGTATTCTTTTATCATTTGTATTCACGACTATAAAAGTCTTATCTCCTTTCACTTTATATATAACACATCTTGATAACTCTATATTTGTTATACAGTATAACATTTCAGGTTTAATTTTTCAATGATTATAATCCTTTTTAGAATTTTTAAAATCTTCTCTTTCTTTAATTGTATTATTCTTTTTTTCACTTATTTTAAAGTATGAAAAACTTGAAGAAAAATATTTTTTATTTTATATCTTCTCTTTCCTCTATTTAAAGTAATTTTCCATTTTCTACTTCGCCATTTCTGCCAGTATTATTCCTCCTGCAACGGATACATTCAGAGAGTTTATATGACCTTTCAGATGTATTTTTACTATTTTGTCGCAATGTTCCCTTACTTTTTTTCTCATTCCGTTTCCCTCGCTGCCTAATACAAGACAAACTTTGTCAGGATAGTCTTCCTCATAATAATAACTTTCTCCGTCAGCTTCGGCACCATAGACTTTATAGCCGTATTTTTTAAATTTATCGATAGTATCCGAAATATTTGTAACTTTCACAACATCTATATGTTCTATTGCTCCGGCAGAAGATTTTACAACTGTTTCAGTTACTTTGACATTGTTTCTGTCCTGAATTATAATTCCGTCCGCTCCGAAACATTCGGCACTTCTTATTATCGCTCCAAAATTTCTCGGGTCCTGTATCTGATCTAAAATGACTATCAATGACTTATCTTTTACTAAAATTTTTTCGAGAAATTCGGATAATTCAAGGTAATAGTCAAATTCAGAAACCAATGCGACAACTCCCTGAGAATTTTCAGTTCTTCTGTCTGTATAAAATATTTTTATATTTCTTCTACTTGCTAAATTCAATATTTCTTTTACCGTATCTTTTTTTATCCCTTTATAAATTTCTATTTTTTCTATATTTTTATCTGATTTTAGCACTTCAATAACAGGATTTATTCCTATGATTTTTTCCATATTTTTTATGAGATGTCCTGTAAACTGAATATAATTTTCTAAATATAAATATATATTGTGTGTTTCCTTATTTACTTGACAGCTCTCTTCTCCTTTCATTTTTCATTATTTTTCTTTTTTTTATATTTATTATAATCTATTTGTTATTTTTTTTCTACTTTATTTTCAAATTTCTACTTTATTTTCAAAAATTATATTTTTTTCATCTTATTTTCAGCTACTGCGTGTATAATATAGACAACACAAAATTTTAGGAGGTATTTATGAGAAAATACGTAAGTTTACTGCTATTTACTTTATGTTTTGCCATATTTGGAGCAAATGAAAAGGAAGGCCTTAATCTTGAAATCGCACCAAAAATAAATTTTTTTATGTCTCAGAAACAACTTGAGGATTCAATTCAAAGAAAGGTAATAATGGAAACTGACAATCCTGACGGTATGCGTTATACTCTCTATACAAATGTACCCGATTTGGTAAATTATGTTCATAAAGAGGCAAGTTTTCTATTTTTTGAAGATCAGCTGATGTCCTCTGTCTTTATGACACCGACAACTACGGCAGAACATAAAAAAATCTTGGATTCCTACATAAAATTCTTTAATAAAACACCGAAAAACGTTCTGACAAAGGTTGAAAATAAAAAGGCGAATGCAATTTTATATTATAATAAAGGAATGCTTCTTTCAGTATATTATGAAAATAATTATACTTATGTTGTTATTCAGTTAGCTGACGATAGCATTATAAATTATAGGATGAAAGCTATTAACAGTTTGTAATGGAAAAACAGTAAAAAATTGGAGTTCTTTGAAAGTAGATAATTTCAAATGACTTCATTTTTTATTATAAATTTTTATTTGTTGTCAAATCAGATTTTCAGGTTATAATATATTGAATGAAAAAGTAAGGAGATGACTTTAAAATGAAAATAAAAACTGTATTTTTAGCTTTATTTACTGTTTTAGCTGGAATTTCCTTTTCGGAAACCATTTCAGAAATACAAGGAACAAAAATGTACTCGAGTTTTGAAAACAAAGTAGTAAAAAAAGTCGAAGGAGTAGTAACAGCCGTGAAAAAAAACAAAAATAATAATGGATTTTTTATGCAATCAAAAAAAACGGATAATGATTTCAGAACTTCCGAAGGTATTTATGTGGAAAATAAATCAGGTATCGAAGTCAAAGTCGGAGATTTTATAAGAGTGGACGGAACAGTAAAAGAAACTTATCTTTCCAAACCTGACAAATCACAGCCTCCTGTTACTTCCATAGAAGCCACAAAAATAAAAATTTTGAAAGAAAATGAAAAAATTGAACCCATTATACATACAGGAAAGCAAATCCCGAAAAAAGTTCATAACGGAAATATGGAAACTCTTGATATAAATAACAATGCAATGGATTATTATGAAGCTCTTGAAGGAGTTTTAATTAAAATCAAAGATCCTCTGATAACAGGGTTTAACGAGAAATACGGCGATATAACAGTTGTCCCGAGTAACGGAATGTATACGGGAACTAAAAGTATAAACGGAGAAGTAGTCTATAATAACTATGAAACGGAACAGACACAAAGAATAACAATAAATACACTTCCTTGGAATTTGACTGAAAACGGTAAATTTAAAAATAATCTTACACCTAATCCCGGAGATAAATTTAACGGAGACATCGAAGGGGTCATATATTATGAAAACGGAGAGTACAGATTATATCCCACATCAGTTTTTCCCGGAATAACTGATAATAAAACGACACCTGAAAAAAACAAATACAGATACAATAAAGATATGCTGAATGTTGTTTCTTATAACATAGAAAATTTTTCCCATGCTGATTCTCCTGAAAGAGTAAAAATCCTTGCAAATCAAGTTGCCACTATTCTTCAAACTCCCGATATTTTAGGATTAATAGAAGTAGGAGACGATGACGGTCAGAAAAAAAGCGAAATAGTATCTGCAAAAGAAAATATAAAAGCTGTTATTAACCAAATAAAAGAAAAAACAGGAATAGAATATGGATACATGACCGTTGACCCTATCGACGGAAAAGACGGAGGTTGGCCTGAAATGCATATTCGTAATGTAATTCTATATAGAAAGGATAGAATAAAGCCGATAAGATTTAATCAGGGGAATGCTCATGAAGATACAAAAATTGTAAAAAGAGGAAATAAAGTCCAACTTACATACAATCCGGGAAGAATAGGAAATAATGATGAAATATGGGTAGACGTCAGAAAACCTGTAATAGCCCAATTTGAATTTAAAGGAAAAAATATATTTGTGCTGGCAAATCATTTGAAATCAAAAAGGTCTGATGATAAAGTCTACGGAACTTCCCACCCTGTAGTCAGAAAGTCGGAAGAAGTTAGAAATCCTGAAGGAAAACAAATAAACGACTTCGTAAAAAGCATTTTGAAAAATGACCCGAAATCTACGGTAATTGTATTGGGAGATATGAATGATTTTGAATTTTCTCAAACTATAAAAAATATTAACGGAGATGAGCTCATAGACACTATATCCGAATTACCTGAAAACGAAAGATATACTTACATTTACCAAGGAGCTTCGCAAACTCTCGATAATATAATGATAAACAAGAAATATAAAGGCGATGTAAATATAGACGTGATAAGAATAAACTCTGAATTCACTATTGAACAGGGCTCATTTAGTGATCATGACCCGATATTTATACAGTTCAGAGTTAAATAAAAATGCCTCAAAAAATATCTAAAAAAATAAAAGCAGTGTCTTTTATCGGCATTGCTTTTATTTTTTCATTATTTTTATATTAT
Source organism: Pseudoleptotrichia sp. (assembly GCF_057270515.1). Classification (NCBI taxonomy): domain Bacteria; kingdom Fusobacteriati; phylum Fusobacteriota; class Fusobacteriia; order Fusobacteriales; family Leptotrichiaceae; genus Pseudoleptotrichia; species Pseudoleptotrichia sp. The sequence continues at coordinate 28,343 of NZ_DBHIXS010000001.1, forward strand.
TTTACTTCAATCAATAGAGTTGTATCTTCTACATATTTTTTATCTCTGTCAACAAAAGCTTTACCTCTTATTGACCAAAGCCCTTTATGCGGGAAAGACAGAACAAAATATCCATTATCATCAGTATAAGTTGACATACTTACTTTTTCTTTCTGATATTTTCCTGTAAATGTCCCTTTTGCCGTATCAAGTTTTCCGTTTACATAATTTACGGATATATCTACGTTTTTCATCGGATTACCTTTTTTATCCACAAGACGTCCTTTAAATACAGAATTTACATTTACCATTGACGGATTTGTAAACGGTATTATCTCATAATATCCATCAGCAACTCTTTTTTTCCAATCATCACCTTTACTTCCGTCTTTTGTTATAACTGTTTTTACAATTCCATTAAAAGTGTATGAGATACTGTCATCAAAAGTTTGTCCGGGAACAGCAATTATAACCCAATCTCCTGCACCTTTCAATTCACTGTCAACAACAAAATCCAACGTTCTTCCGGAAGCTTTTTCAGTTTTTAACTGACCTTCTTTCACTTTTTTTGTCAAATCAATTTTTTCTCCGTTGTGTATGGCAAATACTTTTTCGGCCAAATGAGTTTTATCTTTTACTTTTCCTACAGGTATAGGTTTATCTTCTCCTCCGTGATAAGGATGTCCGAAAATTACTTTAAACGGTACTGATGTCTTTCCTGTTACATCTAAAGTATCAGTGTAAATAAACTGATTGTGTGCATACAGATTTACGGCAGTTAATACAGCCAGAACTCCTAAAAATTTCTTCATTGAAATTACCTCCTGTTTTTGTTTTATATTGAACTATTCAAGAAAATTTATTATTTCATAAATAATTCAGACTTATATATTAATTAAATTAATATTACTTTCTTCCCCATTATTTCTGTATCATTTTTTCTTTCCATTCTCCTAAATAATGGGCTTTCCCGACATTTTCTTTCCATTTGGACATTTCACTTTCTTCGAGTTTAGGTCCTTTTTTGGAAATAATATGTCCAGGTCCTCCGTTAAATATTACTTCATATTTTGCAGTCAAAGGTTTAATTATTGTTAAGGAGCTTTTTTCTCCAAATTTTCCTTTAAATATTATGAGTTTTCCTTCATAAGTATCTTCAGGTCCATTATACGGTTTGTCCTTTACTATTATAAGCTCAAGCCCGTCAGCTTTCTCTCCGTTGGAAAATCCTGCTTCAATATATATTGTCCCGTCTTTATTGTCATCTACGGACAAAAGAGGTGCATGGGCAAAAACCATACTTGAAATCATAAATAAACATACTAATATTATTTTTTTCATACTTCTATTTTTCCTTTCTTTATAAAATTATTTGTAAAAAATTTATTATTCTCGGATTTCAGTATTTAGAATATTTTTAATCTTTCCTAATTCCTACATTTTCATTTATTTTTATTGTTTGTTTTTAGATACAGACTTTAAAATCTCTGCTAATTTTTCCAGATTTTTTTTCATCCCTTTCAAATACGCATCAGAATCCATTTTCTCATCTACTTCTCCCGGTATATTGAAAGTATCAAGAACTATAAATTTACCGCCATTTTTTTCTATTTCGGAAATTATTTCCTTTTTTAGCCATTTATCCGATACAAAAACTCTTGAATTATTTTTTTTCATAATTTCAGGAATATTTTTTGCTGTAACTTCATCATTTATAATATAATTTGTAAATATATTCAGTTCATTGAAAAGATAATCCAAATTTTCAGTAAGAGTAATTACTGCCAGAGAATTTACATTCAGCGTTTCTTTTAAATATTTATTTTCTATCTCTTTTATTTCCTGAGTAAATTTCTTCAGATTATTATTTAAAGTTTCTTTATTTTTTGGGAAAAGTCTTGACAAATCGTCAGCAATTATCTGTGCCATTTTCACGGCATTTTGAGGACTCATCCATACATACGGATTTCTCTCACCATTTTTATAGGTTAAAAGAGATAATGCAGAATAGTCATCTCCTGAAAAAGAATAACTTGCATCGATCTCAATTATTCTGATATTCTGTCTCCTTGCATATTCATAGAGATAGTCATTTTCCCAGACTTTTGCTACATCTATAACAGCTACAGCTTTTTTAGCCACAGACATATCCAGTTCCTTATTATCAAAAGCCGACTTTCCGTAATCCATAGAAACATCGGAACCGAATATTGAATAAATTTCTATATCAGTATTTCGGGATATATAACTTGCTATCGAATAAACCGACTGGATAGATGTCAAAACCTTATTACCGCTTACATTTTGATTAGCAGGTATTTTATTCTTTCCAAATATGGCATTTACTATCAGAAAGATTAATAAAATTATTGTCTTTTTCAATTTTTTCTCCTTTCATTCTTTTATATTTATTCTCCCTCACTAAATTTCTTGCTTATATTTTTTATTATCATTGTTATAAAGAATATAAGGGAAGCTGTAAGTATTATCGCTCCTCCTGAAGGTATGGATATATTGTAATGAAGAGGTACAAGCACTCCCAAAATGCAGCTTATGAGGGAAAAAAATATACTGTAAAAGAAAAAACTTTTCATTGATCTGGATAAATTTTTAGCCGATGCCGCAGGAATGAGAAGCAATGCCTCTACCAAAGCTGCTCCTATTATTTTTACGGATACTATTGTTACTACTGTTACTATTATTATAAATATATATTCAGTCAATTTTACATTTACACCTTTTACGGTCGCGATATTTACATTAAAACTGGAAAGCAGCATTTTATTGAACAAAGGTATAAGAACTATTCCCAAAACTATAATTGTAATTATCAAAACAAATATATCAAAATCACTCACGGTAAGTATTGAACCAAACATAACATTTTCAAGCATATGAGAGTTGGCTTTTGATGAAACAAAAATAAGTAGCGATCCTCCCAATGCGATAGATATCGATAGAAATATACCTATAAGAGTATCTGTAGACATTTTTGTTCTGTTTTTTGTATAATTTATAAGCAATCCGAATAATATACAGTAAGTGAACAGCATTACATAAGGAGCATTATAAGGTTCTCCTGCCAATATTCCGAGTGCAATCCCTGTAAGGGCGGCATGTCCTATTGCTTCGGAAAAAAACGCCATTTTTTTTGTAACAACCATTGTCCCGATTCCACCTAAGATTGTACCTATAAACAATGTACATATCAATGAGTTTATAACAAAAGCATATTTAAAATATTCGGGCAATATCTGCCTGTTTACCATATCTGTAAAAAAGTTTCTGATTATTTCAAGCATTTTTACAATTTCCTCCGTTTTATTGAATGTATGATTATAGACTGTTAATTATAAATTACTTCTGACATATATTGTACCTGATTTACAATATAGCAATAATTCATATGATTTATAAAAATTACGTAAAAATCAGGAAAATACAGTCAAAATTTTTTCTTCATCAAGAACTTTTTTCGGCTCTCCTGAAAACTGTATTTCTTTTTTTATACACGTTACGGTATCAGCCATTTCTATTACCTGTTTTAGATTATGGTGTATCCATAAAATAGTTACACCCTTGTTTTTCAAGTCCTTTATTACACTTTTAAAATAATCTTCTCCTAATTTATCAATCCCTGTAAAAGGCTCATCAAGTATTAACAAATCAGGTTCAGGATAAATGGCCTGTGCCAGAAGTAGTCTCTGTTTTTCGCCTCCTGACAAATTTCCTACAAGTCTTTTCTTTTTTTCATACATTCCTATTCTTTTCAGTAAATCATCTATAGTTTTTCTATATTTCCCTGAAACACCTAAAAAACAAGGTTTTTGCTGATAAACTATCGATAAAAAATTTTCCACTGTTATAGGCAGTGATTTTTCAAAATCCAAATATTGAGGAACATAACCTATTATTTTTGTCTTATCGTAGGAAATATATATTTCTCCCTCGTAAGGAACCTGTCCGAGTATACTCCTTAGTAACGATGTTTTTCCTCCTCCGTTAGGCCCTACAAGACAGTGAATTTTTCCCGGCTCTACAGTCAGATTTATATTTTTCAGTATTTTTGTATTTGATAATGTCAATGTCAAATTTTTAATTTCAATTAATATGCCTGACATATTATTTTCCTTTCGATTTTCCGACTTCGAGCATTGCAGAAGTCAAAGAATCCAGATTATATTTCATGAACTTTTCAAAACTGTCTTTTGTATAAGGTCCGCTACTCATATGGGATAGACTTTTTATCTTTACTCCGGTAGCTTTCTGTATTGTTGTGGAATATTTATTCTGTACCTGCGCATCTACAAAAAGTACATCTATTTTGTCCCTTTTCATTATATCTATCATAGCTTTTATATCTGATGCACTTGGCTCAACTCCATGAGCGGGTTCTATAACTGCTCTTACTTTCAGTCCGAATTCTGATAGCAGATAATCATACCCTGCATGAGAAGTTGCTATTCTCATATCCAGATTTTTTAGATGACTCACTTTTTTTATCGCTTCTGCTTTCATATTTCTAAGTCTTTGAGCATAGGCTTGAGCATTTTTGTTATAATAATCTTTATTGGCGGGGTCTATTTGTCCCAGTTCTCTTGCTATCGTATAGATCTGTTGTATGGAAGTAGTTATTGATATAAATGAATGAGGATTGAGTATCTTTGTTTTCCCTCTCATTCCTGAAACAGGCATTAGTGAAACCCCTTTATTTGCATTAATTATTTTTATTTTCCCATTCATTTTGGCAGCTTTTACTATGTCAAATACAAACTCATCATGCCCTATGCCGTTTACAACAAGTATATTTAAAGTCGACATTTTTTTTATATCTTCAGGTCTCGGTCTGTAACTGTGAGAATCATAAATATCTCCCCTTATTACGGGAATGACATCCATTTTATCTCCCACTATATTTGATACATAGCTGTAATATGGCTGTAATGTTACACCTACTTTCAGTTTTCCATAAGAAACTATGCTCATTAAAATCATTGAAACTACTAATAAAATCTTTTTCATTATTCATCACCTTTTCCTTCAAATTTCTGTCTTTCGTTTTCCCCTGTATAAGGTACTATCTCTTTCCAACCGGGAAAATTTTCGTCAATGGCAAATTCTATCTCATCTTTATGCAGATGAGTTTTTATAAATAAAATCTTTATATTTTCTCTATTTTTATCGTCTATCATTACGATAAAATTTCCACTTGTCATAACATTTTCACATAATCCGACATAATATGTCTTTTTATTTTTATCAATCTTTTCCCAAGTAATTTTCCCCCTTTCTTCCCATGTTATATCCTTTGTAAATGGGGGTATCAGCTCATCTTCCAGTTGTTTTATCGTCGGGAGTTTTTCATCATTTCCTTTCATTTTTATTTCACTTACAAAATTTGTCAAATCTGCATAAATACCTGCTTCGATGCTGGAAAAATCAGAATAGGAACTCACTTCACCGGATTTTATTTTCTGTTCAACTGTTTGAGGTTTCCTCATTTTTATTAGAAAAAAAGCTGCCAGAAGTATGACTATAACAGTTATACTCAAAGCTATATTTTCTTTTTTTGAACTTGACGGTTTTAATTTTTCTGTAACTATTTTAACCACCTCGTATTATCTATATTGAAAACATCGTTATATTTGTTCATTTATTCAATTATTTTGTATATCAAAATAATTTTATTTTGTTACACAAAATAATTATATTATATATTTTAATGTATGTCAATAGATTGTTTTTAATGAATTTATTTTAATTATATTATCTGTAAATGCAATCTTTTTTTCTGTTATTTTTTTATTTTAATCTTTCCTTTTTTTGAAATATTCTTTTCATAGAAAATCGGCTGTCAAAGCCGATTTTCTATATACTTATTTTATTTTTTTAAATTGAAATATGAAATTTTAAAAATTCCAAAATTAATTATATAGTATTCCAAAATGTACCATTACAAACATTATTCCCGATGCTACACAAAAGCCCAGAACTCCTCCCGCTAAAACTTCACGAAAACTGTGAATTCCTGCTTTCACTCTACTCTGAGCAACTAAAAGTGCCATTAGAAAAACTAACGCCAGTACTCTTACATCATCAGTCATAAAGACAAGTATTCCGAATGTTGCAAATGCAATAGCACTATGACCGCTTGGCATTCCTCCCTCAAGGGGTGTACCTCTTTTATAGAAAGATTTTATTATAATTACTATAATTGCTATCAGTACAAGTATTAATATCGCGATATTTCCTTTTCTTCCTGCAATAATATGAATCTGATGTTTTGTATCTATTATATTTAAAAGTTTATCATAGAATATAAGATAACCTACACAGATAGCATTTATTGCAGCAATCAGAACTGCTCCCGCCGCCACGTCTTTTGCCAGTTTTGCCAATGGATGTCTTTTTGGAGAAATCAAGTCGACTAATGCTTCTACAGAAGTATTTATAAGCTCTGTAATCATCACAAAGGAAACTGATACCGAAATTATCATTATTTCACTTTTTGCCGAATTTGTAAGGATTGCCAGAATAACTACTATTATAGCTACCAATATATGTACTTTCATATGTTTTTCATTTCTGATAGCCTCCGTCAGTCCCTCTATCGCATAGTTAAAACTGTCTACTATTCTCCTGTCCCTTTCTCTTTCTTCCTTTATATCCCATTTATAATTTTCATATTTTTTGAAAAAAAATGACTTTTTATATTTTTTATTTTCTTTTTCCATACATCACCTCGTTTTTTAAAGCCGTTTTAATTATTATTGAAATTTCTAATTTCTTGTATAATTAAATTTCTCCAATATTTCTTCTTCCCTTTTTCTCATAATTTTTTTATCTTCTTCTTCTATATGGTCATACCCTAACAGATGAAGCATACCATGACACAGCACATAGTAAAACTCTCTTTCTTCGGAATGTCCGTATTCTTTGGACTGATTTTTTACTTTTTCCAGTGAGATTATAATATCTCCCAGTACATTCAGTCCTCCAATATTTTCGGTTTCATTATATGCAAAAGAAATGACATCTGTTTCGGTATCTTTATTTCTATATTCTTTATTAATCTGCTTTATAATTTTATTATCAGCTATTAATAAAGATAAATAATAGTCATTCTTTCCATATTCTTCTTTATATTCATTTTCAAGAATAAATTTTATAAAGTTTTCGATTTTTTTTTCGTCAAGAAACTCTTCAATTTTATCAATTTCATAAGTTATATCACATTCCAGCATATTATTTCACTCTCTTTTCTGAATTTTCATCTAATTTAGGATATTTAATTCTTTCATGGTAGGCACCCTGTAAAACATTCAGAAATGCCCGTATTACTTTTTCAATTTCTCCTAAAGTCAAGTTAGAGTTACTTAGCTGGTTATCGTCTATTTTATATCTTATCAGGTATCTTATCAAATTTTCTATCCCTTCCCTACTCTTATCTTCGGAAGCCCTTACAGCCGCTTCAATAGTATCTGCAAGGAAAATTATACTCGACTCTTTTGTCTTCGGTTTCGGACCGCTATATCTGAAATCCGATTCCAGTACCTCTTCACCTTTTTCCAACGCTTTATAATAAAAGAACTGAACTAATGTCGTTCCATGATGTTCCAAAATTATATCAAGTATTTCCTTAGGAAGCTTGTTCTGCTTTCCAATTATATATCCGTCCCTTGTATGGGATGTTATTATCAATGCACTTAATGAGGGCTTTATTGTATTATGAGGATTTTTCCCGCCTTTTTGATTTTCTACAAAAAATAACGGTCTTTTCATTTTCCCTATATCATGATAATAAGACGCTACCCTTGCAAACGTGGCATTTGCGCCTATAGCCTCTGCTCCTGCTTCTGCCAATGCCCCTACCATTATGCTATGGTGAAAAGTTCCCGGAGCCGTAACAAGGAGCTGTTTCAGCAGTGTATGGGAAAAATCGCTCAGTTCCAGCAATTTTATATCGGTCAGTATATCAAAGCTATTTTCAAGATAAGGTAATATTCCCAAGGCTATCATTCCTGTAAGAATACCTGAAAATACTGAAAATATAATCATAATTATAAGTATAGGAAAGGCAAGCTGGCTTATCAATCCATAACTTAATGACATTATTCCCTGAAACATTCCCGTAAAAACGCCTAATTTTACTATATCACTCCTGTTTGTAAGTTTATCAGCCCTGTATATTGCGACAAGAGTAACTGCCACAATAACTAAAAACCATGTTTCATCTCTCGAAAGCAGTATCATATTAAAAAAAGTATACGTCAGTGCAAAAACCTTATCTCCAAGTATTGTAAGAATTATAGGGATTGTCGCAAAAGGCAGTAAATATATATAAAATTCATTGTTAAAAAACAGTACATATAAAATATTTACCATTATAATAATAAGTAATGAAGGATAAAACGCTTTTGATTCTATAACTTTTTTAGAATATTTTTTAGTCAGATAATAAAATAAAGCACTTACTAATACAAAAGTTATAATCAGTCCTGCTACTTTTCTTACTTTATCCTGACCTCTTACAAGGTTCAATTTTTCAAGTTTTTCATAATCATCAACGTCAATCACATCGCCTTTTTTGACAATTATGTCTCCCTTATATATTTTTATTTCCTTGTCTTTAAGGGAATCAAGATTGTCTTCAATTTTTTCCATAGTTTTTTTATCATTTATTTTCAAATTCGGTTTTATAAAGTTTTTTAGAAACTTTTTATCCAAATCATCTATTTTTATATTGTTTTTATCTATTATATGGTCAAAATCTTCGGTCTTGACTATTCCAACTTCGTATATTTCTTTTATTATAGTTATCAGGTTTACTACATAACCTACACTTTCCCTTTCAACTATCCCTTTAAAATCTTTCACCGTCAGATTGTATCTATTGTCTCTTATAAAATTGCTTATGCTCTGGTCGTTGGATAAATCGACTGTTTTTATATCTCTGAAAAAATTATTTATAGCAACAACTGCTTCTTCGGGTACGGAAGAAATTTTATCATACTCGGGAGTAGTATTTTTCATTATTTTTTCTTTAATCCCTTTATCTAAAATATCTACAGTATAGATAACATCTTTATAAGCTATAATGTCTGAAGGAGCTACGCTTCCCACAGTATAATTTGCTCCTAATTTAGAAAATTCTATAATTATTCCGAAAGCAAAAAATACCAGAACCGACCATATGAATCTGTTTATAAATTTTTTGTTGGATAATATTATCGAACTTTCTTTTCTGCTTTTCTCCTTTATTTCGAATACTATTTCCCGTCCGAATATATTTATTGTCATTTTTTACCTCCGATTATTCAGCTTCTATTAAATCAAGAATTTCATCTTTACTTTTTTCCACTATGTTTTTAGGCAATGATTTTAAAAATTTTTTCCCATAGGATTTTTTAATTATTCTGTTATCAAGAACAGTTATAATTCCTGTATCTTTTTTACTTCTTATAAGTCTCCCCACTCCCTGCTTGAATTTGATGACCGCCTGCGGCACCTGATAATCATTGAAAGGATTTTTCCCTTTTTTCTTTATATCTTCAATGATAGCTTCCGTTACAGGGTCATTAGGCACTTTAAAGGGCAATTTTACTATAATTACCGATTTGAGCTGCTCTCCCTGAACATCTACACCTTCCCAAAAACTGTCAGTTCCAAATAATACAGGATTTTTTGAAGATTTGAATATTTCTATCATTTCATGTCTCGGATAGTCATTCTGTTTTATAAATGTATATTCATTTTTGTTAAAATAAGTTTTCAGTTTGTTATACAGATAATTCATTGAACTGTATGAAGTAAATAACAAAAAACAGTGCCCTTCTGTACTTTTTATGACCTTTTCTATAAAATATTCGAGGTCATTTAAAAATTCAAGATTGTTTGGGTCAAGAGAATCGTTAGGAATGTATACTTTCATTTGCTTTTCATAGTCAAAAGGGGAACTTATAATTTCTTCCTCTATGTTATCTTTTTCCTCTCTGTCAAGCCCGATACTTTTTTTATAATAATCAAATTTATTTTCCACTGCTAAAGTTGCTGATGTAAAAACCATTCTGTTCATTTTATTAAAGAGATTTTCTTCAAGGGATTCAGCTACATCGAAAGGTGTCGCATAAAGTTTTATATTAGCCCTTGAAGTGTTTATATTGAGCCAATAGACATAATCTTCATCGTCAGACTGCAATATAAACTTAAAATTTGAAAAATATTGCTTCAATCTTTCAAAATATCTTGTAAAATCAAATATTACCCCATTTTCATCTTCCAATTCAAAACTGTCAATAAAATTCAAAAATTTTGCATTTTTTCTCAATAAATCTCCATATTTATCTTTTAATTCTGTCTGTAACCCTGTTATTTCTTTCCAGAACTGACTTTTCTTTATCTCAGTTCTGTCTATTCTTCTCTTTATTTCTCCACTCCCCAATTCTTGAGCGAAAGGATAGATTATCTTATCGAAAATCACATTTCCCTCGTCATAAAATTTATTGAGAGCTTCTATAATTTCTTCTTTCATTTCATCAGCTTTGATATAATCTTCCTGCTTAAGATTTTCATTCAGATATGCCATTAGTCTTGTCAATGCTCCCGCATTATTTGTCCCCGTTGCTCTCCTATTATGTATATTTCCTGCAATCCTACCCAATGTATATCTTGAGACTTCATAAGTGAAATAATTCCTTGCAGTATCTTCTATATTATGGGCTTCATCAAAAACTACAATATCATAGTTAGGCAATATGGAATACTCCGTATTAAATCCTATTTCGTTTCTAATTGCCAAATCTGCAAAAAACAGATGATGATTTACTATGAGCATATTTGCATTGCCTATTTTTTTTCTTGCTTTAAAAAAATAACAATCTGATGAGCGGCTCGATGTACATAAATCTGCTTCGCAGTTTACTTTTTCCCATATATAATTGGGAACTTCGTATTTCAGTTCGCTCCTGTCGCCTGTTTCAGTAACTTCGTCCCATTCGAGAATACTTTTCAGTATTTTCTTTTCTTTTTTTTCTTCTTCGGTATCCTGTTCATTTTCAATAACATTTATATTTTTCAGTTTTCTTTTACATAGATAATTTCCCCTGCCTTTTACTATCTCATAAGTAAAATCCTCTCCGATTATTTTTTTTACTAAAGGAATGTCCTTATTTATAAGCTGTTCCTGCAAATTTATCGTATTTGTGGATATTATCAGTTTCAGATTATTTTTTAGAGCATATAAAAGGGTAGGAAGCAGATAAGCTATTGTTTTTCCTGTTCCTGTTCCTGCTTCTATTATGAGTTTTTTATTTTCATTCATACATTTTTCAATATATTTTGACATTTTATACTGCTCTTTACGAGGTTCAAACTTTTTGATTTTCTGATGAATTTTTCCTTTTTCTCCAAAAAATTCGTCTATATTTATCCCCGTATGTTTTTTTAAAGGAACTATTATATATATATCATTAACATCATTATTTATAATATAGGAAGCTCCGCCGCTTTCGCCGTATACACTGGAAATTGCCACATCTTCATTAGACGGTATGAGTATGCCCGAGGGATGATTGTGTATTATTACCTCATTTTTTTTCATTCTGTTTAATAACGCTGCAACAGAGCTCTCATTTCCTCTTGCTATCACTTCAATCTTTGTAACAAGCCCTTCTTCATCAGGTACACCCCTGAAAAATACTTCGTTCCCGCCTGAATCTTCTATTTCTTTTCTCATTATTTCTGCTATTTCGTTATTAATAAATTCGGCAACTTTCATCTCTCCTCCTATTAGAAGATTGTACTATATATACGATTTTTTTTCAATAAATAACCTAAAATTTTTTTGTATTTGAATTACAAAATAAAAAAGGAGTGTCCCAAGAGTATTTCTTCCACTTTACGGGACAATCCCATGAATTTTATTATTTCTCATTCAAATATAAACTCAATTATTATTGAAAATCAACCTGAATATGAAATTATTATATAAATCTATATTGGAATATAGGCTCAATCACTATTGAAAATCAATAAATTGAGAATTTATCGTTAAAAAAAATTAGATGTCTTATCATCTTCCATTCCCCAAAATTCTTTTTCAAGCCACTTTTCCTGTCTACTTTTAAATAATAAAACCGAATCTTTATCCTCCCTGATATATACTCTCAATTCCAAATACAGTTTTCTTAAAAGAACAGTCGTTATCTCTCCCTCAAATATTGACTTCTGGACATTTGTCAAATATTTTTTACATATTTTAAAAACATTGCGTGAAACTCTTGCACCGTCATCATCTGTTGAAATATCATATACTAATATAATATACATACTACCACCATATTTTAAAACCTTCGTATTTTTTATCTTCCATTAAATGTTTTACTATTTTATATGCTTCTAATCTCATCAGTCTCCTATATGATACATTTCTGCCTAAATCCCTGTGTTTTATCGTTGTTTCAAGCCTTTCATTGAAAGTTTTTAAAATTAATTTTTGTGCTTTTTCTTTCATATAAAAATAATTTGAATCCTTGGCAAAATCTTTTTCAGTTATCATTTTTTTATTTAGTAAAGAAAAAATAACTCTATCAGCAAGCAGAGGTTTAAAAACTTCCGCCAAATCCAATGATAATGAAAATCTCCTATCTCCTACACTATGCAAATAGTTTATTGTAGGATTTAACTGACTGACGTATATTTCAGATAAACAGGCAGTGTAAACGAGGGTATTTAAAAAAGAAATCATAGTATTAATCATATTATCAGGAGGTCTTTTCACTCTTTTTTCAAAATCAATTTCCTGATTTACAATGATGTTCCAGCTGTCATAATACACTTTTCTGATAGTTCCCTCTACTCCCATAAGTTCTTCAACATTTTGCGTCCTAAAAATTCCTTTTTTCAGAGCTTTTATTTGCTCTATAATTTCTTCAAGGTCTTTTCCCCTTTCCTGATAATATCTTAAATTCCTCAATATATTAGAACTTGCAGCGTCAATTATTAACTGTGCCAGCTCAGTTCTTTTAGTGTTATCCGTATAATTTTCGACCTGTTTGACAAACAGTTTTCCTGAAACATTTGTTTCTTTAGGATAAAAAGTCCCTGTATAAAATTTCTATAGCCTTACTCTTTTTTATCTCATGGACAACTTTCCAGTTCCTTATAAAATCAATGTTTACAGTTTCTTCTATTGCTATCTGTTTTGTTTCAAAAGAATATCTGCTTTCATCGATTAATTTCCCCATTTTGACATTTTCATTAGTTTCTTCAAAGTTCAGATTTCTTGAAAAACACCATAATTTTCTTTTACAGATAAAATAATAATTCATCATTAATCCACTTATTCTCATAATAAATTCACCTGATTCAGTATTATCAAATTAAAAACACAAATCCTCAAAATCTTTCTTTTTTTCCTGTTTTAGTATTTCCACACCTCTTTCATAAGAGTAATCACAATTTAATATTACTATACTTTCATAATTATTTATTTTTAAAAATTCATAATCACTTTTATCAAGCTCATATTCAGGGATATTTACTTTTAATTGATTTATCTTATCTCTTGCTTTTATCTTTTCCAATTTCAACTTCTCTTTTTCTTCTTGAGACAAGTCTTTGTATGTTCTCTTTAAAATTTCTATCTTTTCGTTTATCATTTCCGCATTATCATCATACACTCTTTTAGGAATTATCTCTATTGAACGTATATTACGGAAAATCTTTCTCACTTCTTCTTTTTTAATATCATATTCAACTATATAATCTTTCAATGTGCATAATTTTTCATTTATAAGTTGAAAATATTTACTTTCCTTGAGACTCTCATAGGAATATACGTCATCTATCAAAGACAGTTTTTCTTTTTCTGTCAATATTCCGTCAATATTAACAAGTTTTTCCTTTGATTTTTCATGTATAGTTTCATCTATTATACTTTTTTTACTGCTATTTATGCCACTGCAATTTTCAATAAAGACATAGCAGTTATATTCCTCATCTGTCCTGATTATTCTCTTTCTGTAACATCTTCCCATTCTTTGAAATAATCCGTTCAAATCCGATAACTCCGTAATCAGAACATCAAAATCCAAATCCAGTGAAGCCTCCAGTACCTGTGTTCCAATCCAAATCCCATTTTCCCTTATATTTTCAATTTGTCTTTCTTTTTTAATATTGTCGGTAAATCTTTTAAGGTCAGCGAACTTGGAAATCTCAGCTTCTTTTTCTGCTCTGTCTTTTTTTATGAACTGGCTATGCAGCAGGTTTATTTCATCATCGGGAATCCCCATTTCTTTAAGTTTATTATATATTTCTTTTGATTTTCTGACAGTATTGCATACTACCAAAATTTTATTATTCTTATATTTTTCTTTTATAAATTCAGCATTTATTTCTTTATTTTCTACCTTTACTTTATGTCTTATATCGTTATTAATAAACGGTTCTGTTGTAATAAAAGGAATATTTTCCTTTTCCAGTAATGTTTTAATAACTCCCGGCAAAGTTGCAGTCATTATGGCAAATTTTCCTCCAAAATCCGTTATATATTTTATCCCGAAAATTAGCGAAGCTACTAATTCAGAGGAATACATCTGTATTTCATCTATCACTATTTTGGAATAAGACAGTATCGCCACTTTCAGTTCAAATCCCGCTGCTCTGTATACAAAGTCAAACAGCTGGTCAATGGTACAGACTGTCAACGGTAAAGACAGCTGTTTTGTCTTATTGATATATTCGTCAAATTTGTCTTCTGTCAGATTTTTTTGAATGTTTTTATCTTTTTTATTATTTTCCAGATTTTTCAAATATTCACTTCTAAAATCCGAATGAAGTATGCCAAATTTGTTTGTAACATCTCCCTGTATTATCTGTTCTTCTATTCTTTTATAGATAGAATTTATCGCTACTCTTAGAGGTAGTGTGAAAAAACCTTTATTATTTCCAATCCATAAAAGCCCTGCTTCCGTTTTGCCAAAACCCGTCTGTGCCACAACAATAACATTTTTATCCCTATTTTTTATCATAAATTTCTGTAAATCGTTCCAGTTATTATTACTGTTATATTTTTTCAATATATTTTGTAAAAAATTTTCCATACTTTTTTCTAAAAAATTATTTTTATATTCAACTTTTAATCCTGAACTTGCAGCATAATCGATTTTATTCAGCAAACCTTTCAATATTATATATTTACTAAAAATTTCTTCCGCTTCTTCTTTAGACATTGAAACATCTACTGAATATAGTCTTTCACCTAACTTATAGTATCTTTCACTTAGTTTTTTTAATTTTATATTATTGTCCTTAATATTAAATATCTCCGATTTTTCAACTAATTCATCATTATCTTTTCCGAAATAGTCTTTGTATTCTTTTTCCAGTTTTTTTAGGCTGTTTATAAAATTTTCAGTTTCATTATTCATTAGTTCTATTTCTTTTTCAAAATCATCATCTTCAATTTCGGAAATATCTCTTTCATGGTGCAGAGCCACAGCATGAGCCAATATTTTCAAATCATATTTATCGAAATTCTGATTTTTTATTAAATTTTTTGAATTTATAAAGGCCGTACTTAAAACCCCATGAGGAATTTCACTTTCATCCCTTTTCCCGAATAATTTTCCCTGAAATTTTTTATTTATTTTTCCAAGATCATGATATATACAGGCTAATAATAAAAGTTTTTTATTTACTTTGATATTAGGATAAATTTCCATTAGTAAAATAAAATTCTCTATAAGGTTTTCAGTATGTTCTATTATTGTTTCTCCTGTTGACTTTGCCAAAAATCCGTTTTTCATTTCATAAACTCCTTTTTATATTTTCTATTATAAATATATTTTTTTATATTATTTTTTAAGTTTTTCTTTTGAAATATCCTCATAAATAATTAAAATACATTATAAATCACAGAATACAATATCTCCATCACTGTCTACAGGTAATATGCTTTCTTCGTATCCTGTTATATCCGAAGAATATATCACTTCTTTTTTCTCCCATAATCGAATTTCTTTCGGTTTAGCTTTCGTTCCTATATTTTTCAGATTGTAATTTTTAGTTATCTGATATCTCGTTCCTGCAATCCGAACTCCGTCTTTTTTATCTCCAAAACCCACTAAATTTTCCTTGATAAATCTTACAGGAATATATGCATAAATATTTTTCCCGTAAGCTGTATCTTTTTCCAGCTCCTTTTCTTCAATCTCAACAACTTTCACGTTTTCAATTACGACAATATCTTCTCTTCGACCTAAAGACGGATATTCCCTCGGATTTTTAAAAGCGTCAACTATTTTTTCAATATTTTCATCAGACTGATTTTCGGGAATGATATGTATAGTCAGGTTCACATCTACAAGTAACTCTGCCGTGGCTATTCCTCTGCTTATACCAAAACCGTCCACATTAATCTGATGACGACCCTTTTCATAGGAATATCCGCTTTTAAACTCATACCTTGTATAGAGGTCATTTACTTTAGAAAAATAATTTCCGGCTACACTTATTTCCATAGGAACATATTCCTTAAAATCACATAGCGAATGAACCATTCCTATTATTGTGGAATAAGGAGGCAAGGGATAAGTTTCTTTTAGCTGAAAACTTGTTGCAGTTTTATAATTAACCATATTCTGATACAGTTTAAGCTTAATTGCTCTTATCATAATATTCATCAACTTTCTCTTTTATCTTTTTAAAAAATTCAGGAGTATCGGTTATGGTTATATTTTTCTTTTTCAATTCAGTTTCAACTTCGGTGTCATTATCAAACTGTTCTTTTACAATACCGCACAAAGTGTCTTTCTCGATATAATCATAAATTCCGCTATATAATTTTTCGATTGCAATTCTGTTATTTTTTATATCTACAATATTTTCAAAAAAAGGATTTTTTATATCGTATACTCCGCCTATTATGAATAAAGGTTTTAAATCTTCCCTTCTTCCTCTTATATCTCTATAAAGTAATGAAATTGTATCCAGAAGTTTTTTCACTCTTCTTGCTTTCTCTTTATTATCTATATTGATATTGTCCAGTTCGTCTACACCTATTTTATCCAAGTCTATTGTAAGTGTATATTTATAATATGACTTATGAATTTCAGCTTGTGCTATATTAGGAAATTCACCTGCTCTGTCTGCCAATCCTTTATTTGTCAGAAATTCCAAATCTCCCTTAAATGTTTCCAGAGAAACTGCATTTGACAATCTCACTATTGCAGAACGATTTTTTGAATTTTCTCCTTTTGTAGTTTTCATATATCCGAAAAAATCAAGTTCAGGATAATCTTTTATAGTCGTTTCTGCTGAAAACTGTACAACTTTTTTATCTCCACTCCCTTCAGCGTTCACAGGAGAAAGAGGCTCCCCTAACTGCTCTATTATATTATATCTTATAGCCTGTCTTGATATATATGTGTACTGTTCTCCTCTATTTCTGGATATTTTTTTAAGAGCTGCCACATTTCCTATTCCTTCACCATAATTTGCACTTTGTGCCAAAAACACAGCAGTAAATGTCAATCCTTTTTTCTCCATAGTTATTCATTCCCTTCTTTAATATTTTTATTTTCATCTTCATTTTTTCTTTCTCCCAGCAATCCTATCAAAAAAGCATGTCCCAATGTTTGAAAATCCTCTTCGTCAACAAGAGCTTTAGTAAATAATTTATGTATTTCCTTTCCTGCATAAGCATGAGCCGAAATCAAAGTATCCATAAACATATCTACATTATTTATTCTGAGAGAATTCTGTAATCTATACAGCAGACTTCCTATCTTTTTATCATTTCCGCTCACTTCAATATAACTTTTTCTGAAATAATAACCGTTATTTTTGATTGCATTGACATCTTCTTCTTTCAGTTTACATTTTTTTTCTTCTTTATTCTCCATTTCTTTTAACCTCCTGATATAATCAATATTTAATTTAACCAAATCAAGCAAATTACTTTCATTATAATAAGCGTATCTATTTTTTGAAATTTTATAATAACACAGCCTGTTTATCAGTGAAAATAAATTCTGATTATTTAGCAGTTCTCTAATTGTTTCATCATATAAATTAAAATATCTGTCATAATCTTTATAACTTCTGCCTAACAGTCTGTTGATTTTCTCTTTATTTGCATTCAGCAGTTGCAGCATATTTTTTGATAATATACTGAATCTGTATGTTTCATCTTCCAGTCTGACTACTTGAATATCTGCTATTTCATATTTTGTACTGTTACTTTCAACTTCAAATTCTTTTAATAAATTTCTGTATAAATTTATTTTTTTATCTTCCTGATTTTCAACATAAATATTTCTTGCTATTCCGTTATTAAGCTGCTCTATAAATTTAAAACTGAAATTGGCATTTACAAATATTCCTTTATTTATCTCAAAAACAAATCCCGCAGGCATACACGAATAAATCAAAGTTACTAAAGGAGTTACAGCTATATCATTATTAAAATTCCATACATGTGAAGGCTTTCTCGCTATATCGAACCCTGTATAATTCAGAAATCCCAGAGTATTCTGATAATTTTCCATAGGCATATCCGAAATGCTGCATTTATACTTGAATTTTGACTTTTCTTTATTAATGTATTCGATTACAGGGTTTACAAAATAGGATTTGTATTCCTCATATACATCTTTAGCCGCATTAGCTCTATTCAAAAAGGAAACCCCATTCCAGTTATTATTAACTATAAGATATATGATATTTTTTGCAGCAGGATATTTTTTTGCATTGCCTTTTTCGTCCACTACTGCTTTTTTCAAAAATATCATTATTTCTTTTAACTGATTAAAAGTTTCCTTTATTTCCTGTAATGTTTCACCTGTTACATTTTCTTTAGGCTTTTTTATTTTTTTAATTTCTTTTTCCAGTTTCAATATTTTTTCTTTTCCGCCTGTTTCCATATAATCATATGCAGACTGATAGCTGTTTGATTTCAAAGTCTTTTTTATAAAATTTATTTTTTCATTTATAACTTTTTCTATTTCATCGGACGAGATATTTTCTTTCTTTCCTGACAGAAAATCATCAATATATTGTTCAAAAGATAATATTTTCCCGTAAGGAAGAATTTTATAATATCTTTTTAAAAAGAAATCAAAATATTTATATTCAAAATTCTCAAGTACATTAGGGAAAAATTTTAACGCCTGACCGTCTTCAGAAATCTCTATTTCTCCTTTTTCTTCTGCCTGCTTTCCTCCAAGGATATTATAAAATCCCAAAAGAGCAGCATTGAAAAGCCAATTTGACAAGCGTAATTCTATCTTTTCACTCATTTTTCTTCCTCCTTTCTTTGCGTATTATGGTGTTATTTCAAGCAGTCCATATCCGCTGCCTCTTAGTGAGCCGAGTCCCGAACTGTAAATATAATTCAGCAGATAGTTTTTTCCCTCTAAACATATAGTTCCTATTGACGTATCGATAAATTTTCCATAAAATTTGACAACATTCTTTTTTAGGTTCTCCGTTTTGATTATTAAATCTTCAATATCTTTTTTAATATATTCACCATATTCGTTTTTCATTTCCAGATAAAGATTTCTTTTCAATATCGAAACAAATTTATCATCATTTCCTGTATAATATGTATCTTCCTGTGTTTCCTGATTATGATCTCTACAAACTATGGGAGACATTGTCTTTCCTTTTAAAGAAATTCCTTTAACTTCCTTAGCAGGCAGTATCGTTATATTTGCAACTTTTACTGCCAAATTATCAGAAATATCAATATGTTTACCTTTTATATTTATAAAAGCATTGTAAATATTGATTGCGTCATTATTATTCAATATTGAAAAATTGATAATAAATTCTTTTTTTTCTCCCTGTAAAATTATTCTATCTTTTTCAAATCTTGAATTTTTAAAAAATACCGACCAGCAATATTTTTTTTGTCTGTTTGAACCAAAAAATTCTTTAAATATTTCCTCATATCTATCAAGTCCTGATTTGAGCATACTCAATATATTTCTATGATAATCCTGAGAAAAACTGTCACCTTTGACTACCGTACATAATACTTTGAACCTCATTTTCTTCATTCTCCTTTCTTTAATTTTTATGCTTTCTTTTTTTAATTATACCTCAATTTTTTATTTTTGCAATTATTTTCCATAAAAATTTAATTAGAATTATTTAGTTTTATACCAATAAAATACTACAGTGTATAGAAATTTCTATTTTTCAATTTTCTCCACAGCTTTGTTAAAATCTTCTTTAGTAATATTAAAAGAATTTAAGGCATTTAATAACTGTTTTGAATTATAGTAGCCTATTTTCAGAATGTCTCCCAAAATAATTCTTCTCTTTTTGGAATCATCTTTTGAGCATAAACCGTTTTTTATCAGATCATCCAAAGTAAAAGTATCAGAAATTTTGTCTTTATTTTTATGGGTTATTATGTTGGATAATGCTTCGATTATCGCATTATCTGAAGCATTTTCAACTCCTATATTATTTTTTTTCAGAGCATTTTTTCTGCTTATAAAAGCGTGTTTTATATCAGGAATATGTTTTTCAATAGTATTTCTTATTTTTTTTCCTGCATAATCAGGGTCAGTTAGAAGTATTATATCATTTTCTTTAGACAGTTCCGATAATTTATCAATAGATTTTTTTGTAATCCCCGAAAATCCGTTCAAAGCTATGATATGACCGTCTACGACCCTTTTTAATGCTGTTATGTCATCTTTTCCCTCTACTACGATAATCTCATTTATTTTCATTTTTTTCTTTTCCATAAAAATTCCTTTTGTTTATCTGATATTATAATCTTCAAGTATTTTCAGAAGCAGATCCCACATTTCTCCTACAGATTTTATTTCCATTCTTTCTTCAGGCGTATGGGCTCCAAATATATTTGGTCCTACTGAAACTACATCTAAATCTTTAATATTATCAGCAAAAATTCCGCATTCAAGTCCGGCATGGATTGCTTTTACTTCAGGTTCTTTTCCGTTTATTTCCTTAAACTTTTTGACTATTAAATCCCTTATCAGAGAATTTTCCTTATATTCCCATAACGGAGAATTGGAATCTACTTTTATATTTGCCCCGTGTTTTCTTGCCAAATCAGTGATTTCTTCGAGTAATTTATTGAGAGCTTCATTTACGGAGCTTCTTGACAATGCTTTAAAAGAATACTCGACATTTCCTTTTACTGTCGCTGTTCTTACTACTCCAAGATTTATTGATGTCTCAACAAGTCCTTTAATTTTTTTGCTCATCGCCTGAACGCCGTAAGGAAATTCATGTATATAGGATATAATATTGGCTGTATCGGATTGAGAAATTTCTGCGGGTTTTTTCCCTAATTCTTCTACTGTAATTTCATTTACTTCTAAAATCGGAGATTTATCAACCACTTTAAAATCTTTTAATATATTTTCAAAAGCTAATTTTGCCAGTTTTTCAAACTCTTTCAAAGTGTCTCCGTCAAGATTTACGTTTAACTTTGCTATGGCTTCTCTTGGAATTGCGTTGACTTTTTCTCCGCCTTCCAAGGAAATCAATTTCATTGAATAACGTTTGCTCAGATGATATAAGATTTCTCCTAAAATTTTATTGGAATTTCCGAGATTTTTATGTATTTCTGCTCCCGAATGTCCTCCTGAAAGACCTTTTACTTCTATAGACAATAATACACTGTCATCAATTTTTATAGTTTTAGGATTTAAAATAAATTGGGTAGTCGTTCTTCCGCCTCCTGCACTACTCACATAAACTTCTCCAAATTCTTCAGTATCCAGATTTATCAGCGTTTTTCCCTTAAAAATTGAATAATCAAGATTAGCGGCACCTGACATTCCCTCTTCCTCATCCGTTGTTATGAGAATTTCCAAAGCAGGATGTTTTATATCATCACTGTCAAGGATAGCAAGAGCATAAGCTACTGCAATTCCGTCATCTGCTCCTAAAGTAGTTCCGTTTGCTTTTATAAAGCCGTTGTCCTGTATCAGTTCTATCCCCTGTTTTTCAAAATCAAATTTCGTATTTTTATTTTTTTCCCAAACCATATCCATATGCCCTTGAAGGATTAGCGGAGAATAATCTTCATAACCTTCTGTAGCATTCTTTTTGATTACAACATTCAATGAATTGTCCTGAAATACCTCAAGCCCTCTGTCTTTCGCAAATTTTACGAGCCAGTTACTAATTTTTTCCTCTTTTTTTGAGCCTCTCGGTATTTTAGAAATTTCATTAAAATAGTAAAAAACCTTTTTAGGATATAATTTTGTGATATCCATATTTATACACCTTCCTTTTTAAATTTATTATTTTTTTACTTTTAATATAATCTACTTTTAGTATATTATAATATTTACTTCGATGAAAGATATAATAGTATTTACATACATTTCAGTCTGTTTTTAGTATATTATGATATTTACTATAATTATAGTATTTTATTACAATATTTTATTATAATTGAATAATCCAAATAATTTAAATAACCTGATTTTTAAACAATCCAACAATCATCATATAATAGTATCAAAAAGTTCCTCAAGCATTGCCATTTCTTTCTGTGTCAAATCATGCCCCGATTTCAGTTTCATAAGAAGCGGATTATCTGATGCAAGACTGCTTCTTTCCAAAACTTTTATCACAAGTCTTTTATAAAATTCCATATTTAATTATAAAGCTGCTTCAAATCTGATATTTTCATTTCTGTCATATCAGTTTTTCACAGCTTATCTCCTTTCATATATATTTAGTTATCAGATTTAAAGTCATTTTTCAAGTCTTTCAAGTCATTGAAAGACAACTGAACGACATTACTCTTGGTAATTGAGCTTAAATGTATTCCTATCAGCCTTACTTCGTCTTTTTTCTTTAAAGATTGAAAAGTTTCCATTACTGCATTGAATATATTCTCAAAATTATTTGTCGCTATTTTTAGTGTTTTCGCTCTTGTATAAGTCATAAAATTTGAATATCTTATTTTTAATGTTACCGTTTTAGCAAATTCTTTATTTTCTCTCAGTCTTTCACTTAATTTTTTTGACTGGATTTTCAGTTCGTCTTTTAACTCAAGTACATCATTCATGGACTGACTGAAAGTGATTTCATGACCATAAGACTGTCTTTTCCTGTCTGTATCTATTTCAGAATATTGCATTCCCCTGATAACATTATATAAATATTCACCTCTATTTACTCCGAATTTTGCAGTAAGTTCCTTTTTTTCTATTTTATAAAGTTCCGAGACTGTCAACACTTTGAACAGGGCGAGCATTTCCCTTGTTTTTTTGCCTATTCCCGGAATGATTGACAAATTTTTATCCCATATATATTCCAGAAACTGTTCTTTATCCTGAAAAATGAAATACCCGTCGGGTTTATTAATATCACTTGCAATTTTTGCACTTATTTTACTGAACCCTATTCCTACAGAACAGGTCAATTGTGTATTTTTAAATATATATTCCTTAAATTTTTTAATAAATCTTTCCGTATTATTATTTTTTATAAATTCCGTAATATCAATGTATCCCTCATCAATAGAAGTAAATTCATATTTACTGGTAAATTTCTTTATTAATCCCTGTATTTGTTTTCCTACCGTAGAATAATAACCTTTTCTTACAGGAACAAATTTCAGATGAGGGCAAAGTCTTTTCGCAGTAATTGCAGGCATTGCAGATTTCACACCGAACTTTCTCGCTTCATAACTCGCTGTGGTTACTACACCATGTCCTACTGCAATGGCTATCCCTCTAAGTTCAGGATTATCTCTCTGTTCAATCGAAGCAAAAAACGCATCCATATCATAATGCAGGTAAATCTTTTTCATTTAATATTCTTCCCTTGTTTTCTTTGCTGATTTATCTTTTTTATTAATTTATTATCAGTCTTTTTTATCTTTTTATTTTTTATACAATTCTTTTTATATAATAATTGTATAACAATGACTTTCATTATATTCAAAATTTTAGAATTACTTTTTCTTTTTTAGAAATACTATTGTTGACATTATTATTAAATAGCAGTAAATCTGCCTTTTTCTATTTTATATTTATACGTTGCCAAGTTTGCCAGTTCCATACTGTGGGTAACTATAATAATAGATTGTTCTTTTTCTTTATTGATTTTCTTAAAAAGTCCATTTATGACATCGCTCGTTTCCGTATCGAGATTTCCTGTAGGCTCGTCGGCTAAAATAATTTCAGGGTCATTAATCATTGACCTCGCTATAGCCACTCTCTGTTTTTCTCCGCCTGATAATTCAAGGGGCTTATGAGTTGCCCTGTTTGCCAATCCTACAAGCCCGAGTAATTCTTCAGCTTTTTCCCTTATTTCCTTTTTATCTCTTTTTTTATTAATAAGAGCAGGTATCATAACGTTTTCAAGAGCTGTAAATTCGTTCAAAAGATAATGAAATTGAAATACAAATCCTATTTTTTCATTTCTTATAGTATTTTTTATTTTTTCATTTTTATAGTTTATCACATTTCCGTCTATTTTCAGCTCTCCATTTGTAGGAATATCAAGCAGTCCTAAAATATTTAGTAAAGTTGTTTTCCCGCTTCCTGATTTCCCCTGTATAGAAGCAAAATCACCTTTACCAAAAGATAAATTTACATCTTTCAGCACATGTATTTCTTCAACTTTTGTCTTGTATATTTTATTTACATTATTTAATTCTATTATTTTATTATTCATGTTTCAATGCCTCCACAGGATTCATTCTGGATGCCCTTATTGCAGGATAAATTGTAGAAATGAATACTACAATAAAAGTAACTGCATATACCATTGCCAATTCTTTCCATGATATGTACAGTGGCAACTCTTCAAGATAGTAGTAAGTATATCTCATATATATTTTAAACAGTTTTTTCAGTGCTAATAATATTAACGGTGATAAAATGCTGGCAAAAAGCATTCCCGTTATTCCGATTATAAGTCCTTCTATAGTAAATATCTTTCTAATATTGGAATTTGTATATCCTATTGACTTCAATATTCCTATATCTTTTATTTTTTCCCTCACAATCATATTTAAAATTACCGATACTGCAAAACATGCTATTATTAAAAGTAAACTTAGAATTGCAATAAGAACAAACTTTTCAAACAGCACCGCATTGAGTAAATTCTGATTTATTGTTTTCCAGCTCACTATTATAAAATCTTTTTCAGGTAATTTTGAAACGACTTCTTTTACAACATTTTCAACTTTTTGAGGATTTTCGACTTTTATTCCGACTTCAGTTGCTACTTCCCCTCTTTCGACCATTATCTGCATAGTTTCAAGGGGAACCATTACAAGATTTGAATCATAATCTAAAAATCCTGTTTTAAAAATACCTCTTATTATCAGTTTTATCTCTTTATTATCGGAAGAAATAAGACTTAACTCATCCCCTACTTTTATATCCAGCTCTTTGGAAAGCTCTTCTCCTATGAGAATGGAATTAAGCTCGGAAATATTGCTGTTTCCTTTTATAATTTTTAAATTTAGATTGTTTTTTACATTTTCGGCACTAAGTCCCTCAGCCAATACTCCTTTGGCAAATCCTTTAAATTTTATTATGGATTGGCTTCTTATCTGAGGAATAACTGCTTTTACATCTTTTATATCCTTTGTTTTTTCAATTATATCCTGATATCCCTCAAAATAACTGTCTTTGGCGTTTCTAATTAAAATATGCGGACTTAATGTCAGTAATGAACTTATCATATTTTTTTCAAGACCGTTCGATACAGTCAAAGATACCACAAAAACAGTTACAGCAATGGCAACTCCCAATACTGAAAATATACTCTGAAATTTTCTTTCGATTATATGTCTGTATGCTATAAATAATTCTACCATTTTTCTCCCCTATTTGACATCATCGGACATATCCGATGTTATATTATAATTTCTCATCAATTCAGCTTTTTCAGCCTGCACTTGTTTTACATCAAGGACAATTTCTTCTCCTTTATCAGTTTCAAATATTATAAATTCAGATTTTACACTTTCGACTTTTTTGACAAAATCTTTAAAATCTTTATATTTTTGCCCATTTACTTTTATAATTACCGCATTTTCAATATCCGTATATCCTAAATTTACATCGAAAGGTAAGACTCTCACCAAAACTGCAAGTTCCGAATAATCTTTGAACTTGTCTTCCTTTTCATAAACGGAAGCCAGTACTCCCTGAGTTACAGTCATATAATTATTAGTCAGAGGCTCAAACAGCAGTCCTCCGTATACCAAATACGATGGAGCCGTTTCCAGCGTTACATCTTTGACTATGCTGTACTTTATATTTTTGCTGTTAAGTTTTACTTGCCCTGTCTGTTTCTTTTTATCCCTTACTATTTCATATGTAATTGTATCTCCGTGTTTTTTTTGCTGATTTACATATGCAAAATCCGTTTTTTCATTTTTTCTGAATTCTATAGTTCCGTCATATTCTATAGGTTTATTATCCAGTTTCAATAGTACGTCATTTTCTTTTAAAGCTCCTTCAAAAGGAGATCCTTTGAATATTTTCTTTATAAGTATTCCCTGAGAATTTTTTTCAAGTCCCAACATTCTTCTATGAGACGGGCTTTCAAGTTTGGACCATTGCAGACCGAGACCCGGTGCTCCTTCGTAATTTCCGTCTTTTATGTCATCAAGAAAATGATATAATATATTTACAGGTATGAAATATCCTATATTATCTGCTGAAGTCAGTCCTGCAAAAGCCACTCCTACAACTTTATTTTTACTGATAACAGGTCCTCCACTATTTCCGCTGTTTATTGCGGCATCCGTCTGACCTATCAGAAATCTCTTATTCGTCAATGTGTAAGTATTATGCTCCATTCTGGATACAATTCCCTGTGTCGTACTTAGTTTATCACCGCCTAAAGGATAGCCATATACAGTAACATTATCCTGTACTTCAGGTAATGACCCTAATTTTAGCGAAGAAGTCCCGCTAAAAAAGGATTTGTCCTCAACATCTATAAGTGCCAGATCATAGTCTTCCGAAACAAATTTTACTATAGCCTTATATTTTTTTGAGTCTCCCTCTTTTCTTATTTGTAAAAATTTTGAATTCAGCACTGCGTGAGCATTTGTAATAATTTTATTCCCGTCAATTATAAATCCTGTCGCCGTAGAATTAAAACTTTGTCCATATTGCCATGGAGAAGCATAGTTAAACAACTGATGTGAAGCATAAACCTTAACCAGAGCTTTTTTAATTGTTGCATCATTTGCAAACATCATTACACTTAGTAATAAATATAATGTAAATAATAATTTTTTCATTTTACATAAAAGACTGTTTTTAATCAAAATAATTCTGTTCAGTAAATTCTATAATTCTTTTTTGAATTTATTTCATCTAAAATTTTGAAAGAACAGCTTTCTTCCTCCTTATAAATAATATTTTTTATTAATTTTTTTAATCTATAAAATAATGTTTTTAAACCCTCTGAAATTTTACAACTTAAAATAAGAAATGGACTTTCAGGAAATATCTGTCCAAGCCTTTAGGCAAGTTCTATTTTATAATTTCAACGGATATTTTCTTTAAATGAACAATACAGTCGTACCATTGCAACTTTAGAGAAGCTTTATTTTATAACTTCAACAGATAGCTTGTTCCCAATTTTATTTTGTATAATTTTTAAAAATAGTAAATCTTTTCCTATATTCAATCTATATTTTATTTTTCTCTTATCTTTTGTAATAATCTCAAGACACCTGTCAAATCTTTTTCCGCCTACTCTATCCACTTTTACCGTAGCGATTTTTATTTCACTCATATTTATTTGAGTTTTTCCCGAAAGAATAAAATTATTTTTTATAATGATTTTATAACTGAAAAGTATCCACGCAGAAACTGATACATAAATAATTAATGCTGAAATCAGTATTATTTTAAATAAAGTCAGAGTTTCTATCCCTGCCAATCCCTTATAAAGTGAATATAAAGCAACAAACAACAGCATTATAAAAAAAATAGATGATGAGATTACATATCTTTTATTTACTCTGAAAATATACGTATCTTTTTCATCTTCTATTTTATATTCTTCAAGTCTTTTTCTATAATTTTCCATATTATACAAGTCCAACATAATCCCCTTCTATACGGAATATTTCCGTAATTATATTATTCTATAATTTTATAAGTAATTTCTCCTTCTTTTTTCAGATTGAGTTTATCACGAGCAACTCTTTCTATCTTTTCTTCTTCACTGAAATTTTTAATATTGGTTTCGAGCGTTCTCTTTTTTTCAACATATTCTTCCAATTCTTTTTCAGTATTTTTTATTTCTCTGTCTACTTCTTTTTTTACTAAATACGTTTCAAAAGTCTGATAAGCAATCATACCTATCAGTGCAAAGAAAAATAAGTTGAAAAGTAAAATCATTCCTTTTTTTCCCATTTTTATTCTCCTGTTTGTTAATTTACTTTTTCATTTCTGATTTTTTCTATCTCTTTTATAAAGCTGTCCAAACTGTCAAACTCTTTATAAACAGAGGCAAATCTGACGTAAGCAATCTCATCCAAATCAAGCAGGTAAGAAATTATGATATTTCCCAAATCACTTGATTTTATTTCTCCTGAATATTCAGTCAAAATTACTCTTTCTATTTTATCGACAGTTTCTTCGACTTTCTCAGGGTCTACATTTCTTTTTTCCAACGCCCTCGTAATACCGTTATATACTTTTTTTCTCGAATAAGGCTGCTTTTCGCCGCTTTTTTTTATTACATAAAGGGCTAAATCTACAACTTTTTCATGAGTAGTAAATCTTTTACCGCAATTTTCACAGGCTCTCCGCCTTTTTATAGAGTTTCCGTCGGCATATGCCCGACTGTCTATTACTCTCGTATCTTCACTTCCACAAAATGGACATTTCATATTTTCCCCTTACTTTGACTTATTTTTAATTTTCCTCATTTCTTATTATTTCTATTATCTCTTCTTTTGTCTTTGCTTTTATAAGATTTTCTCTAAATTTATCTTCCTTTATCATTCTGGATATCCTTGCCAGAACTCTTAAATACTCCTGTGCTTCATTTTTAGGACATAAAAACATAAAAAATATATTTACATTTTCATTATCAATAGCATCATATTCTATACCGTTTTTGGAAATTCCCAATGTTACTGTAAGTTCTCTGACTGCTTCTGTTTTTGCATGAGGTACAGCGACATTTTTTCCTATTCCTGTAGACCCCATATTTTCTCTTGTGTATAAATCTTCCAGTGCCAATTCTTCATTTTCGACCTGGCCGCTCTTTTTTATATTTTCAAAAAGTTCCTTGATGATTGCATTTTTATTTTTTGCCTTTAAATTTAGGTCTATTGTTTCAACATTAATATAATCAGCTATTTTCTTCCCTGATGACATATAACTATAACTCCTCCGTTAAAAATTTTTTCATTTCCATTTTTACTTGTAAATTCTCATTAATATATTTTTCAAAACTTATAATAATTTTTTTTAAATAAACCGAATATTTTTCAAATTCTTTCAGAATATAATGTTCGTCAGAATATTTTTTATTTATAAAGGAGATTTCCCTATATTTCAGTATTAATTCAAAATCTAAAATTTTTTCAATTTCATCAGAATGGTAAATTCCCTGTTCTATCATTATTCTTCTCAAAAAAGATAAAATAATATAATATTTATAGCCTTTTAGAAGTTTTTCCCTCGTATTTATAAATTTTAGAATATCAATTAATTTATCAAAAAAATCTTTATCTTCATAATTTATATCATATAATTTATTTACACTGTCTAAAATATACAATGAAATTTCCAATTTTTCAATGTCATTTGTAATATTTCCAAATTTTTTTATAAGTTCAGAATCATTTACCGTATAAAAACCGTTTTTTTTCTGAATGGTCATATCTACAAGACTTAGAGGATTTAAAGTAATCGGATTTCTTTTTCTTGATTTCCTTATCCCATAAGCCATGATATTCATTTTCCCGTATTCCCTTGTAAAAACTGTTGCGGATAAGTCCGCTTCATTTATTTTTTTATTTTTTAATACCAGACATCTCGTTTTTAAAATTTCCATTTCTTTTTATTATCTTCCATTTGTTTTCCGTCTCGCCGTTATTCTTATTCTGATAATTTATGTTATTCTGTTTTATATATTTCATTTCTGCTATAATTTGTTTAATTATATTATCTGAAATTTGATAATCTGTAAATAATTTGTGAATTACCGTCAGTTACCGAAATTTTTGAAGGATAAGTATATTCTCCTGCTTTTACATAATCACTGAAATTCACTTTATATCCCTTGCTTGTTATTGATACGAGCCATGAATTATCGAAAGTAAATGTATCTCCATTTTTTGTCTGAGTTTTTTTCTCTGTCAGTTTGTTAAGTTTATTAAACACACTCAATATGTTAGATTCATCCTCCTGAAGTTTTTGAGTAACAGTCTGATTCAGAGAGGGATAATATATAGTTTTGGTACTTCCTGTGAATGTATAAATTTCGCCTTTATTTACAGTCGGATAAGTCATCTGAATTTTTAGAGTTCCGCTACTGTAAGTCATTACATATTTTTTAGTTTTAGTTGATTTATTCATTTTCATATTTTCCGTAACATTCACTACAAATCTGCTTTTTTCCCAAAAATCCTTGGAAAAGGAAAGTACCGAAAATATCATAAAAAGAACTGCTATTTTTCCTATTATTGTTTTATTTTTCATTATTTTTTTCTCCTCTTGATTAATATATTTTTATACAGCGATTTTATAACAATATATTTATAATATATTTTGAATATCCCAATATTATCACTAATTGATATTTCTGCTGATTATTATATATTAATTTAAATTTCTTTAGTTTGTCTGTGTTGTTCCTTTATTTTTTTGGAATTCCTGTTCTATTTCCTGATTAATCTGATTTTGAATTTCTTCATCGACAGTCGCATTTGTACTCCATTTATATACGAGAACACTCTGAATGTCATATATCTGATAAGACGGTCGAAATTTTACTTCTTTAGTCTGCTTGAATGAATTTAAATCCTTAATATAAAATGAACCTATTATAAGCCCTCTCGGAAACAAATCACTCGTTCCCGAAGTTTCAATACGGAAATTGGATTTTTCAGTAACATTTTCATTATAATTGAATATGGAAAACGTTCCGTTTCCGTTTCCACGCAGTATCTGCATATCAGTACCATTTATAACTACACTTGTTCT
Organism: Pseudoleptotrichia sp.; assembly: GCF_057270515.1. Lineage (NCBI taxonomy): Bacteria > Fusobacteriati > Fusobacteriota > Fusobacteriia > Fusobacteriales > Leptotrichiaceae > Pseudoleptotrichia > Pseudoleptotrichia sp. Next base: position 59,536 of record NZ_DBHIXS010000001.1, read on the forward strand.
TGAATTTTTACTTGTAAGTAATGTTACTTCGGAATAATTGGAGCCTACTTTTGATATTTTTCCAATAAGAAATCCGTCATACATTACAGGCAAATTGAGACTTATTCCGTCATTTTTACCTTTATCAATAAATATTCTTTCCGAAGAATTCAAATCTTCTACTAATGCAACGTCGGCAGCAATGTATTCGGCAGGATTTTTGCTCCTCATTTCCAACATTTTTCTTAATTTTTCATTTTCTCTTTCAATATTTATCAATTCCATATTCTGAACTTTATTTTTCTGTAATTCAAAATCTCTTTCTTTATTGTTATTGATGTATGTATCTATATAATTCATATCATGTATTCTTGATTTAAATTTTAGTGTCTGCTTGTAGACAATGCTCTTTACTTTGACTAATTTGAAATTTACAGCTTGGGCCAGTCCGTCAAGAACTCCGACTGAACTCGCAACTTTGTCTTTAAATATAAATAAGACTACGGCTATAACTGCTACTATCAGTATATTTCGTGCTGTATTATTTTTTCTTTCGGCATTTTTTCCTCTTTTTACTGCCATTTATGAGCTCCTTTTCATAATGGTTTTTATTTTTGAATTATACTATATTTTTCTGACTTTGTAAATGTTTCAAATATTAAAATTTTTCGGTTATCTGCTCTTGCTTTTTGAATTTTTCCAGTTATACTATTAGAGTAAGAAATTGAATTAATTATTATATTATTTTAAAAAGAAGTTATCCTGAAATAATTCCTATCTCCGATATTATCAGGAAATAACTTCGGAAGGAGAAATTTATGAGAATCTATGAAAGCGACAGCATTAGGAATGTAGCTATTTTAGGGCATAGCGGTGCAGGAAAAAGTAATATGACCGAAGCATTGGAATATACTGCCGGACTCACTGCAAGAATTTCAAATCCTAACGATAATGTAAAAATAAGCAGTTCCACCACTCTACATGCAGTTGAATATCAGTCTTTGAAATTTAACTTTCTCGATATTCCGGGATATACTGATTTCTTCGGAGAACTGGAGTCAGGTCTTGCAGCAGCAGACGGTGCTGTCATAATAGTAGACGGAACGACAGATTTATCAGTAGGAACCGAAACTTCCCTTGAGCTGACTGATAACAGAAATATTCCCAAATTCATCTTCGTAAATAAAATTGACAGTGAAAAAGCCGATTATGAGAAAACTCTTTCTCAATTAAGAAAAAAATATGGAAAAAGGATTGCTCCTTTCCACGTTCCTTGGGGAAAAGCGGAAGCATTCAAAGGACATATAAACGTTGTAGATATGTACGCGAGAGAATATGACGGAAAAGAATGTCAGAACGCCTCTATCCCTGATAATATGGATAAAGAAATCCAAACAGTAAGGGATATGCTCCTTGAAGCAGTTGCCGAAACAAGTGAGGAATTAATGGACAAATATTTTAACGGAGAAGAATTTACCACTGCCGAAATCCACAAAGGACTTAGAGAGGGTGTCCTTAATGGAAGTGTAATTCCCGTTGTATGCGGGTCTACATTTAAAAATATCGGACTTCATACCACTTTCGATATGATAAGGGACTATCTGCCTGCTCCTCGTGATAATAAAAAAGTTAAATCGGAAAAAAAAGAATTTGTATGTCAAATATTTAAAACTGTCATAGATTCGTTTCTCGGAAGAGTTTCTTATGCTAAAGTTCTTTCAGGGGAATTAAAACCTGAAAGCGAAATATATAATATAAACAAAAGAATAAAAGAAAGAGTAGGAAAAATCTCCACTGTCGTATTGGAAAAACTCACCGACATTCCTAAAGCAGTATACGGAGATATTATAGTATTTACCAAACTTGCAAATACTCAAACTTCGGATACTCTGTCAAACAGTGAAAAAGAGCCTTCAGTTCCTAATATTTCATTCCCTAAGGCCCAGATGCTCGTAGCCATAAAGCCTTTAAATAAAGCCGATGATGAAAAAATATCTACAGGATTACAAAAATTGCTCGAAGAAGATGCCTCATTCATGTGGAACAGAAATATGGAAACGGGGCAGACTGTATTGGGAGTTCAGGGAGACTTGCATACAATTACATTGATTGAAAAGCTGAAAAATAAATTTGGTGTGGAAGTCAAGACGGAAGAGTTGAAAGTACCTTACAGGGAAACAATTACAGGTCAGTCCGACGTTCAGGGAAAATACAAGAAACAATCAGGAGGGCATGGGCAATACGGAGATGTAAAAATCAGATTTATGCCGACAGAAGAACACTTTATATTTGAGGAAACTGTTGTTGGAGGAAGTGTTCCTAAATCATATATTCCCGCGGTAGAAAAAGGACTGAAAGAATCTCTTGTCCACGGTGTACTGGCAGGTTATCCCGTAACAAATATGAAAGCTGTACTATATGACGGCTCCTATCACGATGTGGATTCTTCGGAAATGTCTTTTAAAATTGCCGCAAATCTTGCGTTTAAAAAAGGTATGCTCGAAGCAAAACCTGTACTTCTTGAGCCAATTATGGAGCTTTCAATTATAGTTCCCGAAGAATACATAGGGGACATTATGGGAGATATAAATAAAAAACGTGGAAGAGTTATCGGAATGGAATCCCACAAAAATACAAAACAAAAAATAACTGCCGAAGCTCCTATGGCTGAAACTTTTAAATATGCAAATGATTTAAAAGCTATGACACAGGGAAGGGGATATTTTGAAATGAAACTTTTAAAATATGAAGAAGTTCCTTATGATTTGGCTAAAAAAATAATTGACGAAACAAATAAAGATAAAGAGAAATAATCAGAAATATTATGAGAAATTTTATAATTAATAGAATTTACAATTGATAGAAAAAATATAAAGCATAATATCTAATATAAAATATAATCTTTAGGAGGAAAATAAAATGAAAAAGAATTTTCTGTTATCAATTTTAGTATTAATCTTTCTTATTTCATGCGGTGGAGAAAAGAAAGGCTCCCAAACAGGCGGAAAAGGTGAAAAAGTCGTCCTTAAAGTGGGAGCATGGAATGATGCGGGAGACGCTCTGAAAAAAGTGGCAACAGCATTTGAAAAAACTCACCCTGATGTAAAAATCGAAATAATTGAGTCGGATTCCAATTATACAAAACTTACTCCTGCCCTCGTTTCAAATCAGGGTGCTCCGGATATAATCCAAGCTCAGGCAAGGGATTTTCAAAGCTTTTTAATAAAATTTCCAAAACAGTTTTATGACCTTACTGAAAAAATGCAGAAAGACGGATTGGCTGATAAATTTCTACCCGCATCCATTGAAAATGTAAAAGGGAACGGTAAAATTTATGCTATGCCTTGGGACATAGGTCCTACAGCATTATATTACAGAAAAGATATGTTTGAAAAAGCGAATATTGACCCTAAATCTATAGAAACATGGGACGATTTTATAGAAGCAGGGAAAAAAATACAGGCTGCAAATCCCGGTGTAAATATGACAGGTTATTCGGAAGACAATGATTTTTTCCATATGTTATTTAACCAGCTCGGAGGAACTTATGTCAAAGACAATAAAATCTCTGTAAATTCCACTGAAGCTGTAAAAGCTTTTGAACTAATGAAAAAAATGCAGGCTGCAAATATCCTCATTAATGTAAAAGACTGGAACGGACGTATTATCGCCCTGAATAACAGTAAAATAGCAACTGTCATTTTTCCTGTATGGTATTCAGGAACATTGGTAAATGCGGTTGCCGATCAGAAAGGAAAATGGGGACTTATAGAACTTCCCGCATTTGAAAAAGGCGGAAACAGACAGGCTAATTTGGGAGGTTCTGTCCTCATAATATCAGAGCAATCCAAAAACAAAGAAATTGCTTACGAATTTTTAAAATTTGCTTTAGCTACCGTTGAAGGAGAAGATATTATGATGGAATTCGGACTATTCCCTGCATATACACCTTATTACTCCGCACCGAGTTTCAAAGTCAACAACGAATATTTCGGCGGAATGGACATAAATACTTTCTTTGCAGGATTGACAAACACTATTCCTGAAATAAATTACGGAGCTATAATGCTCGACGCTCAGACTCCTTTAAACAATATGACTACTTCGGTAATGGGAGGAAAAGATATAAATACCGCTTTAAAAGAAGCCTCTACAGCCATTTCCCAAAGCACACAACTGGAAGAAGCAAAATAAGATAAAGTAGCAAAGGAGACAATATGAAAATAAAAAATACACTAAATTCAAAAAAATTGACCCCTTATCTATTTTTGGCACCATTTTTCATTATTTTTTCTATATTTATGCTTTATCCGATTTTAAATTCATTGTTCCTGTCATTTACTTCAGAACAAGGATTTATAGGATTGGGCAACTTTAAACGTGTACTGTCGGACAAAATATTCTGGAAATCAATAATGAACGTATTTCTTATATTAGCAGTTCAGGTTCCTATTATGCTATTTTTAGGAACTGTCCTTGCCAATATTCTGAACAGTAATTTTCTTAAGTTCAGAGGTCTTTTCAGACTTTTTATATTTTTTCCTGTATTGGTAGATTTAGTTACTTATTCGATAGTATTTTCGATTTTATTTAATGAAAACTTCGGATTAATCAACTACATGCTGAACACTGTCTTTCATCTAAATCCTGTTCCGTGGTTTTCCAGCCCTTTGTGGGCGAGAATACTTATCATAATTGCCATAACTTGGCGTTGGACAGGGTACAATACGGTTATCCTGTTGGCAGGACTTCAGTCTATTGACAATTCTCTTTACGAATCTGCCGATATTGACGGAGCAAATGCTGTTACAAAGCTTCTTCATATAACTTTGCCGCTACTGACACCGATACTGCTGTTCTGTGGAATAATGTCCACGATCGGCACTATACAGCTGTTTACGGAGCCTCAGCTTCTTACTTTGGGAGGTCCTGACAATGCGACCCTTACCCCTATTATGTATATTTACCAGTACGGTTTTCAAAGTTTTAAATTCGGCTATGCTTCGGCAGTTTCTTATGTGATAACTACTATTGTGTTTATTATAAGTCTGATTCAGATAAAACTGACAAATGGAGGTAAACAATGATGAAAAAAGATAAAAAACTGAAAATTACATTTATGTATCTCATTCTAATTATAATCTGTCTGATTTCCGTTTACCCTTTTGTTTGGCTGATAATAAGTTCAACTTTATCAGATACCGACATTTTTAAACTGCCGCCTAAAATATTTTTTGGAAATAACTTTTTTAAAAATTTTGAAAATCTCAATATAAATCAACCCATATGGAAAGCATTCGGAAACAGTATGTTTATATCCGTTACTTATACGCTGTTGACACTTTATCTGTCTTCTTTGGCAGGTTACACTTTTGCTAAATTTGAATTCAAATTCAAAAATCTGCTTTTAGGAATAGTCCTTATGACTATGATGCTTCCCATTCAGGTAACACTTATTCCGTTATTCAGGATTTCCATAGCTTTGGGCTGGCAGAATAAAGCTGCGGCAGTTATCATTCCTGCTCTGGCAAATGCCTTTGGAGTATTTTTTATGAAACAGAATATGATGAGTATCCCCTCTGAACTTCTTGAATCTGCGAGAATAGACGGTGCAAGTGAGATTTCCATATTCCACAAAATTATTTTGCCTACTTCACTGCCTCCTTTGGCAGCTTTGGGAATACTCAGCTTTATACAGCAATGGGGAAATTTCCTCTGGCCTCTTATAATCTTACAGGATAAGGAAAGTACGACATTACCTGTATTATTGTCTATGATGGTTCAGAGAGGACAGGTCGTCCATTACGGAGAAGTGCTGGTAGGTACTATTTTCAGTATTCTCCCTGTTCTGATTATCTTCCTGTTTTTACAAAAATATTTTATAGCCGGAATATACAGCGGTTCAGTGAAAGGATAAAATTATGAATATAAAAAATTTAGAAGATTTAAATGTTTTAGGGATTAACAGAATAAATCCCCGTTCGACTTTTTTTGGATATGAAACAGCAGAAAAAGCCGAAACTTATAACAGAAATTTTTCCAAAGGTTTTAAATTACTGAATGGAAACTGGAAATGTATGTACAGTGAACATCCTGACGATTTTCCGGATGACTTTTTTTCAAAAGATTTTGACGATACTGACTGGGATTTGATATATGTTCCGTCAAACTGGCAAATGGAAGGCTATGACAAGCCATGGTATACAAACGTACAATATCCTTTCCCCGTAAATCCTCCCCATATACCGAGCCTTAATCCGACTATGGCATATAGAAGAAGATTTTATATGTCCTCTTCTGATTTGGATAATACCCAGTATTTGAAATTTGAAGGGGTAGATAGTGCATTTCACGTATGGATAAACGGAAAATATGCAGGATATAGCCAAGGAAGCCGTATTCCGTCGGAATTTAAAATTAATGAATATATTGTTCAGGGAGAAAATACTCTTTGTGTCTTAGTTCATAAATGGAATGTCTTTTCTTACCTCGAAGATCAGGATATGTGGTGGCTGAACGGTATTTTTAGGGATGTATATATCACTTCTGCTCCTGAAAGCCATATATATGATATTTTTGCAAAAACTTCCCTGAATGAAACTTATAAAAATGGGATTTTAGATTTGGAAGTCGATATTATAAATAACACAGATGCGTCTAATATGAACAGAAACGACGTGAATGAAAATAATCTGAATGATTTTTATTTGGAAATTATTTTAAAAGACAGAAATTCCGACAAATTCCTTATCAAGGAAAGTTATAATTTAAAAGAAAACTATAACTTAAATAGCTCCCGTAAATTAGAAAATAACACAGAAAATAATATTAAAAAATACAATTTTCATTATGAACTGGAAAATATACTGAAATGGTCTGCTGAAAGCCCAAATTTATATGAATTATATGTCATTCTAAAAGAAAAAGAAAAAATATTACAAATTGTTCCATTAAAAACAGGTTTTAAAAAAGTCGAAATAAAAGACGGAATAATGCTGTTTAACGGCAAATATATTATGCTCAAAGGAGTAAATCGCCACGAGTCGCACCCTATTTACGGACGAAGTGTAAGAACTGAAGATATGCTGAAAGATCTGAAACTGATGAAAGAACATAATATCAATGCCATACGTACTTCCCATTATCCTGACAATCCTAAATTTTATGATTTATGCGACGAATACGGATTTTATGTAATAGACGAAGCAGACCTCGAAACTCACGGTTTTGATATTATAAATAAAAGAAATTATCTGAATAATCTTGAAGAATGGAAACCTGCATTTATTGACCGTGCTGAAAGAATGGTAGAGAGGGATAAAAATCATCCGTCAATTATTATGTGGTCATTAGGAAATGAATCGGGCTACGGAAAAAATCACACTGCTATGGCTGATTATATGAAAAGTCGTGATGACAGCAGGTTAGTTCATTATGAAGGAGAAACAAGGGAAATCTTTGAAAATAATGACGGACTTCCCGACAGAGATCCTGAAAGCTCCGATGTACATTCCACGATGTATACCTCTATCGAAACAATGGAAAAAGTTGCCAAACTGAATTTCCTGAAAAAACCTCATATTATGTGTGAAAATCTCCACGCTATGGGAAATGGACCGGGAGGCATAAAAGAGCTATGGGAGCTATTATACAGGGAAAGAAGACTACAGGGCGGATTTGTCTGGGAATGGTGCGACCATGGTATTTTACAGGTGGATAAAAACAGAGAAAAATATTTTGCTTACGGAGGAGATTTCGGAGATACTCCCAATGACGGAAATTTTGTCGTAGACGGACTTGTAAATCCCGACAGAATTCCCTCTCCTGCTCTTGCCGAGTACAAGAAAGCTATCGAGCCTATAAAAATGACTGCACTAAATCCTGAAAAAACTGAATATGAAGTTGAAAACAGATATGATTTTATAAATCTTGACGATTTTATATGCAGTTTTGATATAAAAAAAGACGGAAAAACTATTCAAAGCGGTTACCTTGAAAATGTCAGTATAAATCCTTCGGAAAAAGGAAAAATCAAGATAAATATCAACAATTTCCTTCTTAATCGGAAAGGCGAATATTATATCATTTTTTCATGGACACTGAAAAAAAATATCGGTCTTTTGAAAGCAGGAACGGAACTGGCTTTTCATCAGGAAAAAATTTCTGAAAAATTTATCGAAAAAAATTTAGACCAAATGAATATTATTTCGTCAAATAATACTGATAACGACAATAATATCTGTCTAAAAAATGCTCCTGATATGTTTGATATTACTGAAACGGAAAACGAGCTGAAAATAGACTTTTTCAATAGACAAATAATTTTTGATAAAAATAAAGGAAAAATAAAAAGCTGCTGCTATGACGGAATACATATATTTGAGGACGGACCGATACTGAATTTATGGAGAGCTCCTATTGATAATGACATATTGGGAATCGAAGAATTCGGTGCTAAAAAAGTTTTAAATCACTGGAAAGAAAAATGTATTCATCTAATCCAACATAATATAAGAAATTTTGAAATCTCTGAAAAAAACGAGAACTATATCGTAATAAATATTTCTGCCGATGTAGCCCCTCCCGTTATAGACTGGGGATACAAAGTCAATTACAGATATACTGTTTACAGAAACGGCGTAGTCAAAATGGATATATCGGGAAAAACCTACGGAAACACACCTGAAACATTGCCAAGAATAGGAGTTATTATGAATATCAATAAACGCTTCAGAAATGTTCAGTGGTTAGGTTTAGGTCCATATGAAACTTACATCGATTCGTGTAGCGGTGCTAAATTTGATTTATGGAATAAAAAAGTCGAAGATATGTATACTCCTTATATTTTCCCGCAGGAAAATGGAAACAGATATAATGTAAAAAGATTTTCGCTAAATGACGACAGAAATGTAAAAATATGCTTTGAAACCCTTGATAATAAATTTGATTTCGGTATAAGTGAATACACTATTGAAAATATTGAAAAAGCAGGACACACTTATGATTTGAAAAAAGCAGATTTTCTCCAGTTAAAAATTGATATGGAACAATATGGCTTAGGCAGTGCAAGTTGCGGAGAAGAAACTCTTAAAAAATACAGACTTTACTGTAAGGATTTTGAATTTTCATTTAAATTCTCGGTTTTTTCTAAAGACGAATAAAATGATAAATAAATACTATAATAGATACATTCAAATTTGAAATTTTTTAATAAATATTATTTTTATTGGAAAAAAGAGATAACTAAAAATAAAAGAGGCGTAAGCCTCTTTTAAAATTTATCAGATATATTTATATTTGAGTAATATACCATTTTAGACATTGTAAAAATATATTTATTTCTTTTATTTTCAACATTTATCGTTTTTGTTGGCAAATTTGTTGGCAAAAGTATTTTTTTCGATTTTTAGTTTTTGTTATATATTCTAAAACTCTTATTTTCTCAAATGGTGCGAGTGGTGGGATTTGAACCCACACGACTATTGCCACTGCTCCCTGAAAACAGCGTGTCTACCGTTCCACCACACTCGCATCCTTTGTTATTTTACACTATTTTATATTTTTTTGCAATAAGATTTTTTAAAATTTTACCATATTTTTATTCTGTCTTTCGGTTCTTTGTACAGTTTATCTCCTTTTTTAGTTTTAAATGTATCATGGAAAGCGTCAATATTTATAAGAAGTCCATTTACACGGAAATAATTAGGAGAATGAGGGTCAGATTTTACAAGATTTTTTAGATATTCTTCCGTTGCTTTCTGTCTCCATATTCTTCCAAAATTCATAAAGAATAACTCATTTTGAGTATATCCGTTTTCCTTTATATTTTTTTCAGGGTGATCTTTTAAATATAGTTGCAACGCATCAAAAGCTATATTTACTCCTCCAAGATCCGCTATATTTTCAGTTAATGTAAATTTACCGTTTACATTTACATTAGGGGCAACAGAATATCCTGAAAACTGCTCCGCCAATTTTTCCGTAACTGTATCAAATTTCTTTTTGTCCTCTTTACTCCACCAGTCTTTCACATTACCGTCTCCGTCAAAATTTGCTCCTGATACATCAAATCCGTGTGTAATTTCATGACCTATAACTGCTCCTATTCCTCCGAAATTACTTCCCGGACCTAAATCTTTATAATCATAGAAAGGAAACTGCAATATTCCCGCAGGAAATACTATCTCATTACCTGTAGGAGAATAGTAGGCATTTACAGTATTTGCACTCATGAACCATTCTGTCTTGTCCACAGGTTTTCCTACTTTTTTCAGCTCTTCCTTATAGCTCCATTTGGATATACCTTCAAGCTGTGTATATAAATTATCCTTTTCGTTTATAATCAACTCATCAAAATTACGCCATTTATCAGGATATCCTATTTTTACTGTTACTTTTCCTAATTTTTCAAGGGCTTTTTTCTTAGTTTCACTGCTCATCCATGTGAGATTTTCTATTCTGTTTCTGAATGCTTTGAAAATATAACTTACCATTTCTTTCGCATTTTCTTTGGCTTCGGGTGGAAATTTCTGTTCCACATAAACTTTTCCGACCATTTCTCCCAATGTTCCGCTTACAAAATTTAACGCTCTTTTTTCAAGAATTTCTCTTTCTTTTTGACCGTTTAAGTATTTTCCATAAAATGCAAATTTTCTTTCTGCAAGTTTATCTGATAATAATCCCGAAGCTGAAGAAATCAAATGAAACTTCAAGTAATCCTTTATTATATCCATATTTGTATCATTTAAAAACTTATCCAGGTTTTCATAGTATTTCAGCTGCGAAATAATGACTTTGTCAGTATTTACTCCCGACTGTTTCAAATAATTTTTCAAATCGATGTTTTTAACTATTTTTGACAGTTCATCTATTTTTCTTGGGTTATTTCTTTTTTTTATGTCGTGGCTTTCCTCATTTGTAAGAAGTGTTTTCGCCATTTGTTTTTCAAATTCAACTATTTTTTTTGCTTTTTCTTCCGTATTTTTTTCTCCCAAATAACTTAGCATATCACTGATATATTTTGTATATTCCTGAATAATCTTTTTATTTTCTTCCGTTTCTTTTTGATAATAATCCTTTGAAAGCCCTAATCCTGCTGAACCAAGATAAACAGCATTATCTTTGGATGAATTTAAATCCGGTCCTACTCCCCAGCTGTATAAAGTTCCTCCTCCTTCTTTCGTAACTTCTATTGTATATTTTTCAAAATCTTTTATATTTTTTATGGCATTTATTCTATCCACATCTTTTTTCAGGGGAGAAATCCCTTCTTTATTTCTTCTTTTCATATCAGAATAAGAATTATAAAGGGTAAGTATCTTTTTTTCATCTGAATTTTCAGATAATTTCTTCTTTTTCAGCCCATTAATCATTTCTTTCAAAAAATCCTGATTTTTTTCAAATAATTCCGTAAATGAACCCCAAGCAGGTTTTGTAGAAGGAATTTGTGTTCTTTTTTCCCAGTTTTCATTTATAAATTTATAAAAATCATCCTGAGGTTTTATATTTTTACTTAAATCTTTCACAAGTTCTTTATCTCCCTTATAAGTTGTTATATTTTTATCCTCATTCTTTTCACTTACTTTTTTTTCAGTATTCTGAACAGCATTTTTACTGTTTTTAGATTTTTCAGTATTATAAGTTATTCCCATACACACTAAAAATAGTGAAATTACTAATAATTTTCTCATAATTCAAATCCTTTCTTTTCGTTATATTTTATTTTTAGTATATATTATTCACTCCAATAACATATACTATATTTACAGAATAAACAATCCAATTAATTTATATGCTCTTATTTATTCTGTTTTTTCCAGTATGTTTATAGTATAACATATATAGTATTAGTTTTTAATTATAAATATTTATTAAAATTTTATTTGATTAAAGATTGTTTCAAAAAATATCTTTGATTTTAAAAAAATAATATACTTTAAAATTTTGTGTTTTTATGGTATGATTTTATAGAAAAATTAAAATCTGACAAATTTAATAATACTATTAAAACAGGAAAGGCATATAAATGAAAATAGGAATTGATAAAATCGGATTTGCAATGCCCAAATATTATTTAAATATTGAGGACTTGGCTGTAGGAAGAAATGTAAGTCCGAACAAATTTACAAAAGGACTTATGCAGATTGAAATGAGTATCTCTCCTTCCAGTCAGGATGTAGTAACACTTGGGGCTACTGCTGCTTATGAATTTCTGAATGATGAGGACAGAGAAAATATAGATATGATAATTTTCTGTACAGAATCAGGCATTGACCAGAGCAAAGCCGCTTCGGTATTTATCCATAATTTGCTGAAAATACAGCCTTTTGTCCGTTCTGTCGAAATCAAAGAAGCATGTTACGGGGCTACTGCCGGACTTTCTTTTGCTAAAAATCACATAGAAAAAAATCCTGATTCGTCCGTTCTAGTAATTGCTGCAGATATAGCAAAATACGGTATAAATTCATCAGGGGAATCCACACAGGGAGCAGGGGGCTGTGCAATGCTCATAAAGAAAAATCCCTCCATTCTTATTTTAAATGATGACAATGTTTATCAGACACGAGATATTATGGATTTCTGGCGACCCAACTACTCTGAATATCCCTGTGTAGACGGGCATTTTTCTGCGAAACAGTATCTTGACTGTTTAGTTACAACTTGGGAAGAATACTCCAAAAGAAACAATAAAACTTTGGAAAATTTTGCAGCATTCTGTTTTCACCTTCCCTATCCTAAACTGGGACTCAAAGGACTTCATTCTCTGCTATTGAAATCCACAGATAAAACTTTGAAAGCCGGATTACTGGATAATTTCGACAGCTCCATAATTTATAGCCGTAGAATTGGAAATATATATACAGGTTCACTTTATTTAGGTTTGCTGTCATTACTTGAAAACAGTCTAACTCTTAAAGGCGGAGATAATATTGCCTTATACAGTTACGGTAGCGGTGCCGTATGTGAAATATTTAGCGGGACTTTAGCTGAAAATTTTAAAAACAATCTCCGTAGTAATAGAAATGATGATTTTTCCAAACGTCATAGATTGTCAATCGAAGAATATGAAAAAATGTTTTTTGAGAAAATTTCTCCGGATGAAAACGGTAATTTTGAATTTCCTGACGATAACAGTCTATTTTCCTTAAAAAAAATAGAAAATCATAAAAGAATTTATAAATATAATCCAAGATAACATAACCTGAAATAATAAAGGAATAATTTTATGAAAAATAATAAAAATATTTGGCTCGGTTTTCATAATAAGAGTCGAATTGAGCGTATCAAAAAACTGAAAGAAAATGATTTCCTAAATGAGGAATATTTTGAAATTCTAAAAAATAATATTACTTTATCTTGTGAAATTGCAGATAAAATGTCTGAAAACAGTCTTGGAACTTTTTCTTTGCCTTTCGGTATTGCACCGAATTTTCTTATTAATGGAAAAGAATATGCTGTCCCTATGGTTACCGAAGAGCCGTCGGTAGTTGCTGCATGCAGTTTTGGAGCTAAAATAATAAATCGCTCGGGAGGTTTTTCTACAAAAGTTGTAAACAGAAAAATGATAGGACAGGTAGTCCTTTATGACATTAAAGATATTGAAAAAGCAGAACAGATTATATTTGAATATAAAAGTGAAATCCTAAAAACTGCTAACGAAGCTTACCCTTCTATTGTTGTGAGAGGTGGCGGAGCCGAAAATATTGAAACAAAAATTTTTTCTAATAAGGATTTTCCTGAAAAATATGCTGAAAATAATGATGATATCGAATTTTTATCTGTCTATCTGACTGTCGATGTCAGAGAGGCAATGGGAGCAAACATTCTGAACAGTATGCTTGAGGGAATAAAACCCTTTCTTGAAAATATAACCGGAGGGATTTCTCTTATGGGTATTTTATCCAACTATGCTACCGAATCCCTCGTAACTTCATCTTGCGAAATTGATATTAAATTTTTAAGTAATGATGAAAAACAGGCTGTAAATACAGCTAAAAAAATTGAGCTTGCGGACAGATTTGCAAAAATGGATATTTACCGTGCAGCAACTCATAATAAAGGTATTTTTAACGGTATAGATGCCGCCGTTATTGCTGTCGGAAATGACTGGAGAGCTATAGAAGCGGGTGGACATGCTTATGCTTCAAAAGACGGAGCATATAAAGGTCTTACAACATGGAAATTTGACACTGAAAACAAAAAACTCAAAGGAGAGCTTACGCTTCCGATGCCTATAGCTTCTGTCGGAGGTTCTATAGGACTTAATCCTACTGTTAAGGCAGCTCGTAACATTTTAGAAAATCCTGATGCAAAAACTTTATCCGAAATCATCGTTTCAGTCGGTCTTGCTCAAAATCTGGCAGCTTTAAAAGCTTTAGTAACAACGGGTATACAAAAAGGTCATATGAAATTGCAGGCAAAATCATTAGCACTTTTTGCAGGAGCTAAAGATGATGAAATAGAAACTGTCGTTCAGGAACTTCTAAAAACAAATTATATTAATTTGGAAAATGCCCGAAAGATACTGGAAGAAATCAGAAAATAAAAAAGTTTAACCAATTATTTTTAATAGTAATGCTTGGCATTTAACAGTTTTTCGGCTTTTCTGTAATCAGGCATATAACTTTCAACATAATTATAAAAACCTTTTCCGTGATTAGGATATTTTAGATGAGCAAGTTCATGCAAAACGACATATTCTATCTCAAAAAGAGTTCTTTTTACAAGTTCTGTATTAAGATTTATATATCTTTTATTGTGATTACATGAACCCCATCTCGTTTTCATCGGTTTGATTGATAGATGTTCTATTGTTTCATCAAGTATTTCAAGCCATTTTTTTATAACATCGGGAAATATCTTCTTTGCACAATCAAAATACCATTTATTCATTATTTTCTTTTTATTTTCAAAATTTTCATTGTTCGTAACAAGTATTATTTCATTGGTTTCTTTATTGAGAGTAACTCTGTTTATATTTCCCGTTTTTACTGTCAGAAAGTATTCTCTCCCCATTAATTTATGGGTTTCTCCCGTTTTATACTCATATTCTTTCCGTTGAGTTTTTACATCTTCTATTTTATTTATAACTTTTTTTATCCAGCTTTCTTTTGAGCGGATAAAATTTTCTATATAACTGGTATGAAGACTTAAAGGAGCTGAAATATAGACTTCCATATTCTGATTTATTCTTAAATTTATGTTTTTTACCTTTTTTCTGTGAACATCATATCCCAGAATTTTTTCAGTTCTCATTTAAATACTTACTCCTTAATTTCTTTTATTTTTATAATTTTCTATCTCTCTATCCATTATCGCCGTTATATTTATTCCCATTGGTGCATTTTTTATAAATTTTTCATATAGTTCGGAGTTATTTTCTTTACAACTTTTAAAAAATAATATAATATTTTCTTTTTTCTGAAGTTTTATTGCATAATCATCTTCCAATACAATATACAAGGTTAAATTTCCAAACATATCATTTTTTATAATCATTCTTGTGAAAAATACAGTTTTTACTTCTTCCAGTTTAAAATAAACTTCTTTTTTAAAAATTCTCCTCAAAAATGTATATATAAATTCTCCGTTTAATTCTTCAAGTTTTTCAAAGCTCAATTTTATATTTTTCCATATTTTCCTTGCAAGGAAATATAAAACCAGATATAAAATCACAAGCAACCATATATTCATTATTAACCTCTCTTCAATATGCGTTTACTTTTAAAACTTCATTCTTTTTCAATTTTTATTTTTTAATTTTTGTTCTTTTTCAGTTATTTTGATTTTGAAAAATAAGTAACTCCGAATAATGTTTTCATATCATTGGACTTTTTCACTACATCTTTGACTTTAATCCATTTTACTTCAAGCTCTTCTCCTTCATCCAAAGAAAGCTCTTTCGGTTTTATCGAATCGGATTTCAGTCTTGCACTGAAAAAATAGAGATTTTCAGTCGTGTATCCGGGAGATACAAACAGACCTTTTTTTAATTCTTTAAAATCCGTTATATCTTTTTTTGTATACCCCGTTTCTTCTCTTAACTCTCTAAAAGCTGCTGTTTTAGGACTTTCTCCATCGTCAATTAATCCTGCGACTACTTCCAGTGTATAATCTTTAGGTCCGGGTCTAAACTGTTTTACAAGTATTACTTTTTCTTTCGTTTCATTAAAAAGTACAAAACATACCGCATTGGATTTATCCAGATATTCCAGTGTTATTCCTGTCGTAGGGTGTATCATTTTGGCACCTTTTAAAAATCTGAAATTTTCCATTTTTTTATTCCTTTCTCTTCATAAATATTTGAAAATTATGATTTCAATTTTTTTATTTAATATTTTTAATTTTAATATTTCCTATAATTATTAGATTTTATTTATCAAATTCTATTTTTTAGATTCTATTTTTTTATCACATATCTATTCTTTTTATTTATTTATGGGAGTGTATCCAAAATTATCAGAATAACAGAATTTAGAAAATGTTTTAAAAATTTAAGATACTTTTTAAAATATACTTTCAATTATATTTAATCCTAACTCTTTCGCAAATATTCTTGCCATTTCCATAGGCAAATCTTCCATTTCCTCAAAGTTATGGGTATCTGAACCTATTATAGTACGGATATTGTATTTAGCCACTATTTCCCAAAATTCTTTATAAGGATACATATATCTGTTCCATTCAGGGTGTCTTGCCAATGTTTTTCTTATACCGTTTGCATTCACTTCGAGCGGAACATTACATTTTTCAGCAGCCTTGCAAATCATATGTGCAGCCTCTATACAGCTATCTGTCCAATTTCTATATTTTACCATATATAAATCAGGATGAGCTATATAGTCAAAATTTCGCGATTCTATGGCTTTTACCATATATCCGGCATAATCCAGAACATGTCTATCATCGTTTATAGTCCATGCACTGTATATTTTTTCATCTTCATCCGTTCTGAAAGCATGAAGTCCTAAAACTATATAATCCAGTTTTCTTTTCAATTCGTTATAATAAACCTGCCATTCGGGAAAATATTCTATCTCCAGAGATTTATATATTTTTATTTTATCCTTATATTTTTCCTGCGCTTCTTCTATTTCTGTCAAATATCCGTCCAGCTCGCTCATTTTCATTCTATCCTCGTAATAATCAGGAACAGGAGCATGGTCTGAGATTCCTAATTCGGAATATCCTTCCTTTATAGCTACTTTTACATAATCTTCCACATTCCCGACAGCATGCCCACATCTATAATTATGTGTATGGAAATTTGTTTTCATTTTCTTTCATCCCTTTCATTTTTTCAATAATTTTATTGTCTATTTTGAATTATCTACTTTAAGCCATTCATTTATTATTCATTTATTTTTGTAATTTTTGAATAAAATGGCAATAAATTCTTATGGATAATTCAGTCTTATTTTATATTTTACCAGTTATTTCAAAAAAAATAAAGACTTTAAATCGGAAACTTATCATTTTATTCATTATCCGCTATTTCTTATCCATATTTTTTGATATGATTATATTTATCTGACAGGTCTAATAAACATTTGTCTTTACTGATTTTTTCTGATATAATGTATCGGATAATTAATATTTAAGGAGGAAGTTCTTTGATTTCAACAAGTAATCTGTCAGTCCAGTTCGGAGGAAGAAAATTATTTGACGAAGTGGACATAAAATTTACACCGGGTAACTGTTACGGTATAATAGGACCTAATGGTGCCGGAAAATCAACATTTTTAAAAATACTTACAGGAGAAGCCGATTCTACTTCAGGAGAAGTAATCATTGATAAAAATAAAAGACTGTCATTTTTAAAGCAGGATCACTTTGCTTATGAAGATGAACAAGTTTTAAATGTAGTAATGATGGGACATACAAAATTATATGATATTATGCAGCAGAAAAATGAGCTTTATTCAAAATCGGAATTTACAGAAGAAGACGGTGTTCTTGCAGCGGAACTCGAGGGGGAGTTTGCCGAGTTGGACGGCTGGGAAGCTGAAACTAATGCCGAAAAATTTCTTATAGGACTTGGTATTCCTGCCGAGCTTCATCATAAATTGATGAAAGAGCTTACAGAACCTGAAAAAGTAAAAGTTCTGCTTGCACAGGCTATATTTGGAAATCCTGATATACTTTTACTGGATGAGCCTACAAACGGTCTGGATTTGAAAGCAGTAAAATGGCTTGAGGATTTTTTAATGGAACTTGAAAACACTACTGTCCTTGTTGTTTCCCATGATAGACACTTTTTAAACAAAGTATGTACGCATATTGCCGATATCGACTACGGAAAAATCAAAATATTTGTCGGAAATTACGATTTCTGGTATGAATCAAACAAATTAATGCAGGAATTAATAAGAAACCAAAACAAGAAACTTGAACAGAAGAAAAAAGAACTACAGGATTTTATAGCCAGATTTTCTGCCAATGCTTCCAAATCCAAGCAAGCTACAAGCCGTAAAAAACAGCTTGAAAAACTCCAATTTGAAGATATGCAGATTTCCAATAGAAAATATCCTTACATAGAGTTTAAACCTGACAGAGAAGCAGGAAATAATATGCTCAAAGTAGAAAATCTGACTAAGACTGTGGATGGAGAAAAAGTTCTAAACAATATTTCTTTCACTGTAAACACAGGAGATAAAGTCGTTATTCTTTCTGACAATGATATTGCAAAAACTGCTCTCTTTCAAATATTGTCAGGAGAAATGGAAGCCGATTCGGGAACTTATGAATGGGGAGTTACAACTTCCCAGAGCTATTTTCCTAAAGACAATTCAGAATATTTTGAAAATGTCGACTTATCGCTAATAGACTGGTTAAGACAGTTTTCTACTGATCAGCACGAAGAATATGTAAGAGGCTTTTTAGGGAGAATGCTGTTTTCAGGGGAAGAAGCTAAAAAAATGGCAAAAGTCCTTTCAGGAGGAGAAAAAGTAAGATGTATGCTTTCGAGAATGATGCTTTCAGGAGCAAATGTTCTTTTACTTGATAACCCTACAGATCATCTTGACCTCGAAGCCATTACTTCTTTAAATAAATCTCTTATGAATTTCCCGGGAACTGTATTATTTACTACTCACGACCATGAATTTATTCAAACAGTAGCAAACAAAATAATTGAAATTACACCTAACGGAATTCTTGAAAAAGAAATGGAATATGATGATTATATAAATGACGAGGCTATACAAAAAAGACTTGCAGAACTATATGGTAAATAATTTGGTATTTATAATTTTATATTTAAGAGAAAAAGTATCTTGAAATTAATCACTTGAAAATTAATTGATTATAATAACACAATAAAAAAATATATTTATTAATTTTCCAAAATTTTACAATACTTAAATACGAAAGTTAAATAATCTTATACTTATTTAATTTATACCAATAACCTTATATTCAAGAAAAAAAGTATCTTGAAATTAATTACTCAAAAATTAATTAATTATAATAACACAATAAAAAAATATATTTATAAATTTTTCAAAATTTCTCAATGCTGAAATGTAAAGTATCTTACTATTTCAACAACTATTTTTTATAAATGAAATTTTGTTATAATGAATAAATATATTTTTTATTGTATTGTTGTATTATTATTCTATTGTGCTTATGTGCTTAATTTTTTTATTTAGTTTAATTTTTTTCTATTATCTAATTTATTATCTAATTATTTATCATATTAATTTTATTCTCAACATTTTCAGGTGTTGCCAACTGTACTACGACAAATGTATGGTCTAACATTCTGTATACTTCTATCGTTTTTTTACTGTTATATAGCAAAAGACTATCTTCTTTTTCTATTTTTTTCATTTTTTCTTTGGAAAACTTATTTTGATTTTTTGAGTATGTTTTTACAGTTTGTTTATGTTCCTCATCAGTAGTTGCTGAATCAAAAATCGCTGAAACAAGTCTATTATCTCTAAACCCAAAGCTTGCAACTTGGCTCACCTTTCCTAAAGGATTTACAACTTCTGAATAATAGTATACAGCACTACTCCCTTCGTCGTGAGATATTGACAATTCTTTTTTTTGAATTACTTTTTTAAATTCTTCCTTTGTCATTCCAAATTTTATTTTATCAGTTATACTTTCCCCAAAATTCTTTTCATAACCTTCCCCTAATAAAAATGTTGATAATACCAACATAATCATTAATAATATTTTTTTCATTTTTTCCTCCTTGTATTTTTTATATTCTTATTGTAACTTATCAAAATGAAAATAAACTGAAAATCTAAAGAATTTTTTTATTTTAATTTTATTATATACTAAACAGTATATTATATTAAACAACATATACAAAAAAAACTAAGATACCGATATCAGATATCTTAGTTTTTAAGTTCATTTTAGTTAATACTATTGAGAAACAACGTTTGTTGCTTGAGGTCCTTTTGGCCCTTCTTCTACATCAAAACTTACTTCTTCGCCCTCATTAACTGATTTGAATCCTTCTTTATTAATTTTAGAGAAATGTAAGAAATAATCATTTCCGTCTTCTCCTGAAATAAATCCGAATCCTTTTTTGTCATTGAACCATTTTACTTTACCTAACAAAGTACTACCTCCTAAAAATTTACACCTCAAACAACCTTGTTACAAACTACATTTATATATTTTGTTACACTTGCTTTTGGTTTCTATAATTATTATACCATATTTTTTCAAAATTAAAAGCCTTTTTTTGATTTATTTTTATTATATATAATTATCATATTTTATATTTATTCTTTTAAAACCCTGAAAAAATAAATGTTTTTATTTATATCATTAACTAAAAATATGATTGATTAATAAATTTATATAATTGTTAATGAAATAATATTATGTTTAATATTGAATTAGATATTAAAATAGTATATTATAGTATAAGAAATAATTTAATTTATTAAATTAGAGGTAATGGGTACCTTAATACCTAAATTTGAAAAAAGGAGAGAGATAATCACTTATATCCATAAGTATTATACAGTTTAAAATATGGCGTTAATTATCCAGAAATATGGCGGAACTTCAGTTGCAAATGCCGAAAGAGTTAAAGAAGTTGCTAAAAGAGTTTTAAAATACAGAAAAGAGGGGCATAATGTAATTGTTGTAGTTTCTGCTCCTGCGGGAACTACAGATTCACTAATAAAAAGAGCATATGAAATTTCCGATTCTCCTAACAAAAGAGAGCTTGATATGCTTCTCACATCAGGGGAACAGATTTCAATAGCTTCTCTTGCTATGGCTATTGAGGATTTAGGAGAAAAAGCTGTTTCATTAAATGCTTTTCAGGTGAAATTCAAAACAACTGAAAATCATACAAAAGCTGAAATACTTGACATTGATACCGAGTTAATCAGAGAAAAAATTTCTGAAGGAAATGTTGTAGTTTTTGCAGGTTTTCAAGGGATTACAGAAAATAACGATATTACTACCTTAGGAAGAGGAGGATCCGATACTACTGCCGTTGCTTTAGGTGCCGCTCTAAAAGCGGACGAAGTTGAGATTTATACAGATGTGGACGGAGTATATACTGCTGATCCGAGAGTGGTGTCAAATCCTAAAAAGCTAAAGACCATTTCTTATCAGGAAATGCTTGAACTGGCAGTTTCAGGGGCTAAAGTGCTTCATCCAAGATCTGTTGAAATAGCTGCCAGATACGGTATAAACATACATTTAAGGTCATCATTTGATGATACTACAGGAACAATAGTAACAGATGAAAAAGAAGGAGAACATTTAATGGAAAAAGTAAAAATTGTAGGAGTTACTTCATCAAAAAACGAAGGAAAAATAACAATATTAGGGGTACCCGATAAACCGGGAATAGCTGCGAAAGTTTTTTCGACATTGGCAAAATCCAAAATAAATACAGATATTATATTACAAAGCTCAAGTATAAATAAAGAGTTTAACAATATCTCATTTACTGTGAAAACAGATGACTTTAAAGAAGCCGTGCAGATTTCTGAAAATCTCAAAGAAAAACTTGGAGCGGAAGGAGTTATATACGAGGAAAAAGTTGCTAAAGTTTCAGTCATAGGTATAGGACTGAAAACTCACTATGAAACTACTGCCCGTATATTTGATACTCTTGCTGAAAACGGAATAAATATAGATATGATTTCATGCTCCGAAATCAATGTATCATGTATTATTAAGGAAGATGATATTGAAAAAGCTGTAAAAGCTTTACATGAAAAATTTATTGAAGAATAAGATTTTAAAATAAAATATTTATAAGGAGATTTACTATGAAAATAGGAATAATAGGTTTGGGGACTGTAGGAGAAGGGGTATTAAAAGTTCTTACTGCTGAAAAAGAAAGTATTTTTGAAAAATCAACTGCGGATATTGAAGTAAAATACGCATGTGATTTAAATATTAACAGAGAATTCTCATTTGATTTTGATAAATCCATTCTTATAGATGATTATAAAAAAATTATTGATGACCCTGAGATTAAAATTGTTGTTGAGCTTATCGGAGGGGAAACGATAGCTAAAAACATTATTACAGAAGCATTCAGAGCAAAAAAAAGCGTAGTTACTGCTAACAAAGCTCTTATAGCGAAAAATGGCGTGGAACTGTTTCAGATAGCTAAAGAAAACGGTGTATCTTTTCTATTTGAAGCCGCTGTGGGAGGAGGCATTCCGATTATTTCTCCATTAATGGAGAGCCTTGTCGCAAATACAGTAACGGAAATTAGAGGTATAATGAACGGAACTTCCAATTATATCCTCACTAAAATGAAAGAAGACAAGCTGTCATTTGAAGAAGCTTTATCTCTTGCTTCTGCCAAAGGATATGCTGAAGCTGACCCGACTTACGACATTGACGGGATAGATGCAGGTCATAAGATCAATATTCTCGCTTCTCTTGCTTACGGAGGTTCGATAAAATTCAAGGATATGCCTCTTTCAGGTATAAGGGAAATAACTTCTATTGATATTTTCGCCGCAAAACAACTGGAGCATACTATAAAGCTGATTGCTCAATCAAAATTGCTCTCTGACAATACTGTACAAATTTCTGTAGAGCCTACTCTTGTTTCAAACAATCAAATTTTGGCAAAAGTAGATGATGTGTTCAATGCTATTGAGACAATAGGTTCTTATACAGGAGAAACTTTATTCTACGGAAAAGGAGCAGGAATGGAGCCTACGGCTTCAGCAGTTGTCGCAGATATTGTAAAAATTACTACAAGAACACATATAGAATCTGATTATTTCTTTAATTCTACAAAAGTCTTTAATGTTGTAGATATTGATTCTGTAAAAGGGTCTTACTATATAAGAGTTTCATCGGATTTCAATATTGAAAAATCACCATTCCAGCTGTATAATCAGGTAGATAACTACTATATTATACTTGCCGATGATATATCAAAAAATGAAATAAATGAGTATTTAAAAGATGCTCAGGAAAAATTTATTTTAAAAATTATTAAATAAGTAATGGAGCTGTTTTAAAAGTAGAAAATGATTGGAAATAAATATATTTTTTATATTATACAACATTTATAACTTTTAAAATGGCTTTTTTTATTTAATAATAAAAAAGGTAACACTTTTGAGTATTACCCTTATAAATTTTATATTTTATATTTTTATATTTATTTTACTTTTTCTACTAATTTTGTAAATTCTGTCGGATTATTTAAAGCCAAATCAGCCAATACTTTTCTATCCAGCTCAATTCCTGCTTTTTTCAATCCATTCATAAATTTAGAATAGGAAATTCCGTTTAATCTTGCCGCAGCATTTATTCTGATTATCCATAATTCTCTCATTTTTCTTTTCTTCTGTTTTCTATGCTCTGTTGCATAAGCCATTGCTTTTTTTACGGCTTCATTAGCTTTTCTAAAGTTTGTTTTTACGGAACCTCTATATCCCTTTGCTTCTTTCAATATTTTTTTATGTCTTTTTCTTCTTACTATTCCTGTTTTTACTCTTGGCATTTTCTTTCCTCCTTATACTTTATTACTGTATTATCTTCCTTCTTGCCCTGCTAATAGTTTCTTAATTCTTCTTTCTGCTCCTTTTGGAACAATTGCATCCTGTCCCAATCTTTTCTTTCTTTTATGTGATTTTTTAGTCAATATATGACTTTTTCCTGAATGTTTAATAACAAGTTTCCCGCTTCCTGTTACTTTTACTCTTTTTTTTGTTCCTCTGTGTGTTTTCATTTTTGGCATTTTCTTTCCTCCTTATTTTACTTTTTAGGTGATAACATAATAAATTTTTGTATTTGTTCTTTTCCATATTTTTTTTCAACGATTGCATTTTCTTCAAAATAATCTGCAAATTCGTCCAAAACTTTTATGGAAGACTCGGCATGAAGTTTTTCTCTTCCGCTTAATCTTAAACTTACTTTCACCTTATATTCTTTGGCTATGAATTTTTCAATTTGAGATATTTTAGTTTCTTTGTCGTGTTCATCGATATGAGGTTTTATTCTAATCTCTTTAATCACGACATTTTTTTGTTTCTTTTTATTTTCTTTTTCTTTTTTTGTTTTCTCATACTTGAATTTTCCATAATCCATAATTTTACATACAGGCGGTGCCGCATTTGGAGAAATTTCAACTAAGTCCAGCCCTTTTTCATTGGCAAGAGCTACAGCTTCACTCACTGATAAAATTCCGAACTGTTCGCCTTCTTCTCCAATTACTCTTATTTCTCTCGCTCTGATTCTCTCGTTCATTCTTGGTTCGTCAGATTTATTAGTTCCTTTTATACAGAACACCTCCTAAAAATTTTTGAAATAAAAAAACAAGATATAAGAAACCTTGCTCAATAGTTATATTAAAACTGCTCATATAAAAAATATATAAGAATTAATAAAAAACTATGTACCTGACTCATCTTTAAATATTGTCCTTATCAAAGACTTTATAACAGTTATATGCTGTTAACGATGGAAAGGTGAGAAACAACGTTTCTACTTCTAATTTAATTACCAAAATATTCTACTATATTTTGATATTTTTGTCAAATTTTATTTTTATTATACCACTTTTTTATTATACCACTTTAAATTTTTAAAAACATTGTTGCAAACTTAAAATAAATAATAAGTGTTACGGCATCTGATATTGTTGTTATTAGAGGTGTCGCCATAACAGCGGGATCCGCTTTCAGCAGTTTTGCCCCAAGAGGCAGTAATGCTCCTACTATTTTTGAAACTATTACTGTAAATACGAGAGTTACAGAAACTGTAAGGGCAATCGTAATATCTACTTTTTCCAAAGTAACCAGTCTTATAAAATTCAAAATAGATAAAACAATGGATACCATTACAGAAATTGAAAACTCTTTTTTCAAAACTTTAAAAGCATCTTTGGGAGATATTTCTCCAAGTGCCAACGAACGTATTACAACCGTTGATGATTGTGAGCCGACATTTCCTCCTGTAGACATAAGCATTGGAATGAATGCTGTCAGTACAATGGATTGTGCCAGCACTTTTTCATATCCTTGAATTATATTTCCTGATATTGTATCGGAAATCATAAGTACGGCAAGCCAGCCTATTCTCTGTTTTGCCATAGTAAATACGTTTGTTTTCATATAAGATTCTTCTGCAGGAGCGGTAATCCCTGCCATTTTGTGAAAGTCTTCAGTAACTTCCTGTTCAACTACGTGCATTACATCGTCTACTGTTATTATCCCTAATAGTCTGTTTTCATGGTCAGCAACAGGCAAAACTATCAAATCATATTTTTTAAATATGTCTGCAACGGCTTCTTGATCAGTATCAGTCTGAACACTTACAAAATTACGCTCCATAATATCTTCTATCAGAGTATCGTCTTTTTTTGCTATTAGCTCTTTCAGGGAAAGAACTCCTTCAAGTTTGCCTTCTTCGCTCGTAACATAGCATGTGTAAATATTTTCTTTATCTTTTCCTGTTTTTCTTATTTGCTCAATCGCTTCTGACACTTTCATATTTTTTTCTAAATCTACATATTCAGTTGTCATTATACTTCCCGCTGAATTGTCAGGGTATTTCAATAACTGATTTATCAAATGTCTGTCTTTAGTATCGGTATTTTTCAATATTTTTTTTACCACATCTGCCGGCATTTCTTCTATTATATCTACTATATCATCAAAAAACAGCTCGTCAAATATATCCTTTGTTTCAATGTCTGTTGCCGCATGGATAATCATTTCCTGATGTTCGGAACTTAGATAAGGAAATACAATCGCAGCCTTGTCTTTTTTAAGCAATCTGAAAAGCATTATTACTACTTCAGAAATTTCAAATTCATTTATTATTTCAGAAATTTCTACAGGATTTAAATCATTCAGCTGTCTTCTTATTTCAAAATATTTTTTCTCTTTTATGAGAGTTTCGATTATTTCTTTCATTATTCCTCCTTACCGCTACTATTTTATCAGATTACTCAAAAATATAGACGCAAATTTAAAATAAATAGTAAGAGTCAGAGCGTCCAATATTGTAGTTATCAACGGTCCCGCCATAATTGCAGGGTCTAATTTCAATACCTTGGCAACAACAGGAAGTGAAGCTCCTATTATTTTTGAAATTATAACTACAAATATCAGCGTTACCGAAACAGTCAAAGCAACATCAAGGCTTGTCTTGGTCAAAGTTATAAGCCTTAAATAGTTAATTGCCGCCAAAACTAACGCTACTATAAATGAAATAAAAAATTCTTTTCTTAATATTTTGAATGTATCTTTAATAGTTACATCTCCTAATGCCAAAGCACGTACTACTATCGTTGACGATTGGGCTCCCGCATTTCCTCCTGTATCCATAAGCATAGGTATAAATGACGCCAGTATAACTACTGACTGCAATACATCTTCGTAACTTTTAATAATTCTTCCTGTAAATGTTGCCGAAATCATAAGAACTATAAGCCACATTATTCTTTGTCTTGCCATGGTAAATGCATTTGTTTTAAGATAAGACTCTTCTACCGGTGAAATACCTGCCATTTTATGAAAATCTTCTGTTGCTTCTTTATCAATAACGTCCATTACGTCATCTATCGTTATAATACCTAAAAGTCTGTTTTCAATATCTACAACAGGCAACACGATTAAATCATATTTTTTAATTATGTCAGCCACCATTTCCTGATCATCATTGGTATGGACACTCACAAAATTGCGGTTCATAATGTTTTCTATAACAATATCATCTTCACTTGTGATTAATTCTTTCAGGGAAACTACTCCCTCAAGTTTTCTATCCTCACTTATTACATAACATGTGTAAATATTTTCTTTTTCTTCAACAGTTTCCCTGATTACTTTGATTGCCTGAGATACTTTCATATCTTTTTTCAAGTCTACATATTCAGTCGTCATTATGCTTCCCGCTGAATTATCGGGATATTTTAACAACTGGTTTATCATATGCCTGTCTTTGGCATCAGTATTTTTCAATATCTTTTTAACTACATTTGACGGCATTTCTTCTATAATATCAACTATATCGTCAAAATACAGCTCGTCAAATATATTTTTTGTTTCAACATCAGTCATAGTATTGATTATCATTTCCTGATGTTCAGTATCCAAATAGGAAAATACGTCCGCTGCCCTGTCTTTGGATAAAAGTCTGAAAATCATCATCAGTTCCGAAGACTCAAATT
This sequence comes from Pseudoleptotrichia sp., assembly GCF_057270515.1. Taxonomy (NCBI): domain Bacteria; kingdom Fusobacteriati; phylum Fusobacteriota; class Fusobacteriia; order Fusobacteriales; family Leptotrichiaceae; genus Pseudoleptotrichia; species Pseudoleptotrichia sp. The sequence continues at coordinate 87,158 of NZ_DBHIXS010000001.1, forward strand.
GATTTAATAATTCAGAAACTTCTACAGTATTCAAATCGTTCAGATATTTTCTTATTTCAAAATATTTTTTTTCTTTTATAAGAGATTGAATTGTGTTTTCCATTGTTATCTCCTTCCTTATTTCATCCGTGTATTTCTACGCATTTTCAAGATGAGAAGAATAACATTACCGAGATATTCCAGTCATCATGCATAGATTTTCTAAATTCAGCTTATTCAGTTTAAATATACTCCGACCGGTTTCCTCGTTCAAAACACTCACCTCCATAAAATAATTTTCCATAAGATTTTATCAGACATTGTAAGCATTGTCAATAATTTTCTTAGAATATTCTTTTTACATTTTTTTATTTTACTGGAAAAATATACAAATAAAATAAATAACAAGCATAATCTAAAACATTATTTATAATTTCTTATAGATAGACCTTCAAGATTTTACAATATAAAACAGCGGGGCTGTCTCATAAGTCAAAAATAGTTTTACTAACATAAATGTTATATATTTTTAAAAATCAACAGATATTATTTTTATTGATTTTATAAATATAGTAAAATATATAGAATTTACGATTTGGTAATTTTATTTACTTTATGAGACAACCCCATTATTCATTTTTTATTATTGAAATTATTCAGAATAATTTCAATATAGTTTTTAATATATCCTCAAATGTACTTTCAACACCCCTATTACTTTCAGCAGAGAACTTTTTTCTTTTGTCAGTAAAATCATATTTTCATTATTTTCGAGAGATTTTAATATAATTATTTCGTCAATATATTCCACTTTTCTTATTTCGATTTTATCCTTATATTCTATCAAACATATTTTTCCATGCAACTCGCTATTTTTTATAATATTTTTTTTCTCAAAAATCAAAGCATCATTTATGTAAAAAACGGGAATATAATTTATATATTCAGTCTTTACTGCAAAAAGCTCATTATTAGTTTCTATTTTAATAAAAGATATGTTTTCATTATTTTCATCATATCTGAAAAAACCGTCGCTATCAAACTTTCCAAGCAAAGATATTTTTTGAATTTCCTCGACTTTTTCATCGTTATTTTCATTTTCACCTGACTTTTTTAAATCCAACAATTTTTCCTGAAATTTCTTAGGTAATTTTCTAAATTCTTCATATTCTTTAATATCAGTTTTATCTTTTTCGCTCACATCAAATATTTTATAAAATTTTTCAAGAAAATTCTCGGACGGGCTTTTTAAATTTTTTATTATATTATTAATGTATTGGGGCGATACCTCTATTATTTTTGCCAAATCTACTTGAGACATTTTTTTTCTCAAATATTCTTCCAGTATTTCTCCGGTTTTTCTCATAATGACCTCTTTTCCGTTTTATTCATTATAAATATTATAGGTAATTATACCTTAAAATAATGAAAAAATCTATTTTAAATAAAAATTATGTGATTGATTTTTTCAAAAAATGGTTGTAAAATAAATCAGTATTTTTTAACAAAGCCATAAATGCAAAATAAAAATTAATATTCTATCTAATATATATTATGTGAGTATATGTTATGGAGGAGTGATTAAAAATGAGTATAAAAATAAGAAAAGGAAAAATTGAAGATTTAAAAGAAATAGCTTCTATAGAAGCAGTCTGTTTTCCTGTAAATGAAGCCGCGACGGAAGAGGCACTGAAAGGGAGATTATCAGTCTATCCTGATTATTTTTACATTCTTGAGAAAGACAAAAAAATAGTAAGTTTTGTAAACGGAATGGCTACAGACAGTCCCAATCTTACAGATGAAATGTATGAAAATCCTTATTTACACAAAGACAAGGGACAATGGCAAATGATTTTCGGAGTTAATACTTTACCTGAATATAGAAAAAAAGGATATGCCGAAAAATTAATCAATGAACTTATTTACGATGCAAAAACTCAAGGAAAAAAAGGGGTTGTCCTCACTTGCAAAGATGTACTTGTCCCTTATTATGAGAAATTCGGTTTTGAAAATGAAGGAGTTTCCGAATCTACTCATGGCGGAGTTGTGTGGTATGAAATGAGATTGAAATTTTAGATAACAAATTGATAAAAAAAGCTATTCAAAAACAAAAAATTTATAATAAAATTTTAAAATAAAATCATATGAGAAAATATATTTATAACTTTTTTTATTTAATATTCGAAATTTTATAAAAAAATGTTGTATATCAAAATTGACATAATGAGTATATTTTATATAAAAAAAAATTTCATAATAAAAAATACTGTATATCAAGATTATATATTTTTCTATTTTTGAAGCAGCTCCATTTTATCATAATCAGATAAAATTATTTGCAGAATTCGGGATAATCCTGCTTTATAGCATTGTATAATCTTTCAAGCCCTTTTTCTAAGATATGGGTAGGAACAGCTAAATTCATTCTTTCAAATCCGTCTCCATTTTTTCCGAATGTATAACCTTCACTGAAAAATATTTTTGCTTTTTCATTCATAAATCTTTTCAATTCTTTGTTTTTTAATCCTAACTCTCTAAAATCGAGCCATTGTAAATAAGTTCCCTGTATCAAAGGAGCTTTTAAAACAGTAAATTTATTTTCAAAAAATTCGTTTACAATTTGCTGATTTTTATTAATCAGCTCAAGAAACTGTTCAAACCATTTTTCGGCTTTAATATATGCCAGCTCACATGCCTTAAATCCCAATGCTGCAAATACATGAGATGATGATTTTTCCTGTTCTTTTATAAATTTTTTTCTTAATTCTTTATTTTTTATAATAATATTTGATATTCCTATTCCGGCAAGATTAAAAGTTTTTGTAGGAGCAGTACAAGTTACGGTTATTTCAGAAATCTCATTGGAAATTGTCTGTAATACCGTATGTTTTTGTCCTTTCATCAAAATATCAAAATGTATTTCATCAGAAATGATGATTAAATCATTTTTCAGGGCAATTTTCCCTATTTTTTCCAATTCCTCTTTTGTCCATACCCTTCCTACAGGATTATGAGGACTGCATAAAATAAGTAATCTGTTATTTTTATCTTTAGCAAACTCTTCAAATTTCTGAAAATCTATCGTATAATTTCTGTTATTTTCAATCAAAGGACAATCAATTATTTTTCTGTTATTGGAAGTTATGGCACTGTAAAAAGGATAATACACGGGAGTAAATACTATTATACCCTGATTTTCTTCTGTATAGGCTTTTATCGCGTCATATAAGGCTGAAACAACTCCCGAAGAAGTTACAATCCACTCTTTCTTCACATCAAAATTATGTCTTTTTTTCATCCAGTTTACTACAATTTCGAGATAATTGTCATTTGCTCCCGTATATCCCAATACCGCTTCATCAATATATTTTTTCAAACCTTCCTTTATTTCAGGAGCTATCTGTAATTCCATATCGGCTACCGAAAAAGGAATTATATCATCAGGCAAATCGGGATATTCTTTATACATCTGTTCCCACTTATAAGAACCCTGATTTTTTCTTCTTATTACTGTTTCAAAATCATATTTTTCATTCATATATCCAATCATCCTTTCATAATCAAAACTGCTGCTCAAAATTATCTTAAAACTATTGTTCAAGATTATCGTAAAAATAAAATTCTCTGTGTATTCCTATGAAACTGTTTCGTCTATAAATTTTTGAAAATTCTATAATTTAAAATAAACCTGTAATTACACCATTTTCATCTATATCAATCAACTCTGCTGACGGTCTTTTAGGAAGTCCCGGCATATCAATTATTTCTCCTGCCATTGCTACCAAAAATCCCGCTCCTGCCGATAATCTTATCTCATTTATTGTAATTTCAAAATTTTGAGGTCTCCCCAGTAATTTAGGATTATCCGATAATGACTTTTGAGTTTTGGAAATACAGATAGGCAGATTATCATAGCCGTATTCAGTGTATTTTTTTATATTGTTCAATGCTTTGGGTGTAAAATTTACTCCGTCGGCACCATATATTTCACGGCATATTATCTCAATTTTCTCTTTAATCGGTAACTTTTCATCATATAAGAAATAAAATCTCTTTTCGGACTTTTCATTTCTGCTAATAGCACCAATCACTTTATCTACTAATTCTTTTCCTCCGTCTCCGCCTTTTTCCCAAATTTCGCAAAGAGCTGCTTCTACACCTTTTGAATTACAGAATTTTTGAATTTCTTCGATTTCCCTGTCAGTATCAGTTATAAATTTATTTATTGCAACTAAAACGGGAATATTGTATTTTTGCATATTCTCAATATGTTTTTCGAGGTTTACAAGACCTTTTTTCAGTGTTTCTATATTTTCATTTTTCAGATCCAGATCTCCTCCATGATGTTTCAATGCTCTTACTGTCGCAACTATTATTATTGCGTCAGGTTCAAGCTTTGCTTTTCTCATCTTTATATCAAGAAACTTTTCAGCCCCCAAATCTGCCGCAAAACCTGCTTCAGTTACTACATAATCCGACAATTTAAGTGCCATTTTTGTAGCCAGAACGGAATTACATCCATGGGCAATATTGGCAAAAGGTCCCCCATGTATAAATACAGGAGTATTTTCCAGTGTCTGTACCAAATTCGGTTTTATCGCGTCTTTCAATAACGCTGTTACGGCTCCCTGTATATTGAGCTGTTTTACTTTTAACATTTCACCTTTTCTGTTATAACCAAATACTATTTCTCCAATTTTATTTTTTAAATCGGAAATAGATTCGGCAAGACAGAATATTGCCATTATTTCAGAGGCGACAGTTATCTGAAAGGACGACTCTCTCGGAATGCCGTTAGCTTTTCCTCCCATACCGACTACAATATGTCTCAATGCTCTGTCATTCATATCAAGAACACGTTTCCAGCTTATATTGTTTACGTCTATATCAAGTTCATTACCGTGAGACAGATGATTATCGATACAGGCGGAAATAAGATTATGTGCGGCAGAAATTGCGTGAATATCCCCGTTAAAATGAAGATTTATCTCTTCCATAGGTACGACCTGAGACATTCCTCCGCCTGTAGCTCCTCCTTTCATACCAAATACAGGTCCTAAAGACGGTTCCCTCAATGCTGCAATCGATTTGTAACCGAACTTGTTCAGAGCCTGTGTCAGTCCCACAGTTACAGTGGATTTCCCCTCTCCCGGAGGTGTCGGAGTTATTGCCGTTACAAGTATCAGCTTTCCGTTTTTCTTATCTGAATGTTTTTTCAATACATTTAAATCTACTTTCGCCTTGTATTTACCGTACTGTTCATAATCTTCTTCAGTAAGTCCTATTTTTTCAGCAATAACATTGATTTTTTCCATTTTTGCTTTTTGTGCAATTTCTAAATCCGTCATTTTTACCTCCTAATTATGTTTTTTATATTATACTAAAAAAAATTAATATAAGTCCAGTTTAATTTTACTTTTTACAAAATAAATGATACAATTATGAAATAAAATTTATTTTATAAAAACTTATAAATTTAAATAAACTATAATCAAATCAAGGAGCCTTAATGAAAAATAAGAAATTTTTAATAGTCGTCTTTATGATATTTGGATTTATCTATTCAAACCCTCTTGGAAAAACAATACGAAAAAAAGGCAGCAGAACTACTCATCGAACTGTAAATGCTAAATCTAAAGCAGTATCTGTAAAAACTGTGGCTGCTAAAAAAGCGCATTCTCCAAAAACTGTTGCATCCAAAACCAAAAAAGGACATTTTCCGAAAAAAGGTGCTAATGTCCATAAAGATACAAGTATTTATGCGGTTCCTGCCAATAACAGAACTCTTCTTATTACATCCAAAATGAATGAACTGAAACAGAAACATAAAAAAGTTGCAAAATCAGGAAATATCAGCCAGAAAAAATCCGCAGCAATCGAAAAAAAACTGCTTACTTCTTACAGTAAATGGAGAGGTACAAAATATGCGTGGGGAGGAGATTCTAAAAGAGGTATCGATTGTTCAGCTCTGACGCGGAGAGTTTATCGGGAAGTTTATTCCAAAGAATTACCGCGAGTTTCTGTACAACAGATAAAAAAAGGAAGAAAAGTTTCCCATAAAAATCTGAAACCCGGGGATATTGTATACTTTAGACCCGAAGGCAGAACTAACCATACAGCAGTCTACGTCGGAAACTCCTTATTTATCAATGCTTCTTCTTCAAAAGGAGTAGTAATGTCATCACTTAAAAGCCCTTATTGGAAAAGATATTTTAAATATGGAGTAAGAGTCAAGAAATAAAAAGGAAGATATTTTAAAAACACTATTTCAAGAAAAAGTTTTCTTAATAACAATATAAAAAACAATATTTATTTTTTAATAAAATTTTGCTCATATAAAATCATTCATTCGCTAAGAAAAAATCAAAAACTTGCCTAAAAGTTCAAACAGATAATTTTTTTCTGACGTTTATTTCTTGTTTTATATTGTAAAATTTTAAAGAATTTATAAATATTGTTTTTTATATTATGGAATAATTTTATTCTTTTTAAAATAATGTCTGCTGATTAGTTGCCGATAATTCAGGTACACAATTATACGTTTTCAGTAAATCCACTACAGTTTTATTAAGTTTTGTTCTTTTCACGAGGTCTTCTATTGACAGAAACTCTCCGTTTTTCCTTTCATTAATTACATTGACTGCTACAGCCTCTCCAAGCCCGTCCATTGCAACTAAAGGCATTCTGATTTTACCATTTTCTATCGTGAAAGAAGTGGCCTCCGATTTATAAATATCAATTTGTAACAGTTCTATTCCTCTATAATGCATCTCAATCAGAATTTCATATAGAAATAATTCCTGCTTTTCCTTAACATTCAAGTTCGGTTTTCTTTCAAACTCTTTTTTCATTTTTTTCAGTTCATCGATAGGCTTAAACATAACCGTCATTTTAAAATCCCCGATTTTTCTGTTCAAAAATGCCGTATAAAATTCCAACGGATAATAAACTTTGAAATAAGCTATTCTCACAGCCATCATTACATAAGCTACAGCATGCCCTTTAGGAAACATATATTTTATTTTCTCACAGGAATCAATGTACCACTGTTTTACTTTATGATTTTTCATTATTTCCAAATATTCTTTCCATTTTTCAGGATTTTTAGTAGGCTGTCCTTTTCTTACAAATTCCATTATCGTAAATGCTACCGATTTATCAAGACCGTTATCAATCAGATAGTTCATAATGTCATCACGGACAGTTATTATTTCACTTAATGTTGCAATCCCCTGTCTTACATATTCCTGTGCATTATTTAACCACACGTCCGTTCCATGAGACAGTCCCGATATTCTCACAAGTTCGGCAAAAGTCTTAGGCTTAGTATCTACCAACATCTGTTTTACAAACGAAGTCCCAAATTCGGGTATTCCCGATGAACCTGTCGGAGAGCCTATCTCTTCGGGAGTTACTCCCAGTGCTTCTGTTCCACTGAAAAGACTCATTACTTTTTTATCGTCAAGAGGGATAGTATAAATATCTTTTCCTGTCAAATCTTGCAGTATTCTCAATGTAGTCGGATCATCATGTCCGAGTATATCAAGTTTTACAAGCTGTTCATCCATTACGTGATAATCAAAATGTGTCGTCTTGGACTCAGCATTCATATCGTTAGCAGGTCTCTGAATAGGACAGAAATCATATATTGACTTGTCTTTCGGTACAACTATCATTCCTCCGGGGTGCTGTCCCGTAGTTTTTCTCGCTCCCTCGCAACCTTTGGCAATCCTTGTCAGTTCAGCTTTTCTTTTGCTTATTTCAGGTGTTCCTTCTACTTCCTCAAAATATTTTTTTACATATCCGAAAGCATTTTTCTCTGCCAATGTGGCAATTGTTCCCGCTCTGAATACATTATCCGCTCCAAACAGCTCTTCCGTATATTTATGTATCTCTCCCTGATATTCTCCCGAAAAGTTCAAGTCTATATCAGGTACTTTATCTCCGTTAAATCCCATAAATACTTCAAAAGGTATAGCATGTCCGTCTTTTATATATGGTGTTCCGCATTCAGGACATACTTTATCGGGCAAATCAGGACCGCTTCCCTCAAACTCCATAAATTCACTATGTTTGCAATTAGGACATCTGTAATGGGGATAAAGTCCGTTTACTTCAGTTATTCCCATTAGATACGCTACTATAGATGAACCCACGGACCCTCTTGACCCTACAAGATAACCATTATCAAGGGATTTTTTAACGAGTTTCTGGGCTATAAGGTAAAGTACGGCAAATCCATTTCCTATTATGGAGTTCAGCTCTTTTTCCACTCTTTCATTCAAATGTTCAGGAATATTCTCTCCATATAATTCATGAAGCTTTTTATAAGCCGTTTGTCTCACTTCTTCTTCCGCTCCCTCTATTTTTGGCGGATAGAAACCTTTAGGAATAGGTCTTACATTTTCAATCATATCATTTATCTTATTTGTATTATCCACTACAACTTCATAGGCTGCATTTTCTCCTAAATAAGAAAATTCTTCAAGCATTTCGTCAGTTGTTTTGAAATAGAGTTTTTTATCGTAAGAAAATACCCGACGACCCATTCCGCTACCAAGAACGAGGACACTACGATTTATAGCTTCTCTCTCTTCGAGATAATGAACATCTCCTGTAGCGACTACTATTTTCCCCAGCTTGTTTCCCAATTCATAGAAATATTTGTTCATCTCGGTGATAATACCTTGGCTTTCCATTTCCGTGAGATTTTCCCCTTCCATATCCGAATAATTGGAAAGAGGCTGTATTTCAATATAGTCATAAAATTTGGCTTTTTCTTCTATCTCGTCTTTTTCCGTACCACGTAAATAAAGATTTACAAGCTCTCCTGAATTTCCGTATACCGCCGAAGCCGAGCTGGCAAGGAGAAGATTAGCTCTCATTTGATTTAACAGTGTTTTCGGTATTCTCGGTTTCTTGTTTCCAAAAAACTCAATATGACTTCTCGATACAAGCTCATACAAATCCCTTAATCCCTGCTGATTTTTTACAAGTATAATCGTATTCAGTGTATCCGCATTTTGTATATTTGTCTGAAGCTCACTGTTTATTTCATTTAGGTTTAAAACACCTTTGCTCAATATCATATTCAAAAATTTCTGAAATATTTCCGCAGTAGCTTTTGCATCATCTACAGCTCTATGATGATTATCAAGGGAAACATTGAAATAATTGGCAATGTATTTCAAACCGAACCTTTTTTGTTCAGGCAGCAATATTCTTGCCCAATGGAGAGTGTCTATAACACTTGGTGAGTATTCCAATCCCTGATTTTTAGCTTTCTGATTAATAAATCCTACATCAAATTTGGCATTGTGGGCTACAACAGTCGTATTTTTACAAAATTCCAAAAATTTTGGTAATATTTCTTCAACTTTTTCAGCATCTTTTACCATATCATTTGTAATATTTGTTAGCCTTGTTATCTCTTCGGGAATGTCCATTTCAGGATTTACAAATACTGAAAATTCATCAATTATTTCTTTACCTTTTAATTTAATGGCTCCGATTTCAATTATCCTGTCTTTATAAGGGTCAAGCCCTGTCGTTTCTATATCGAATACTACATATATTTCTTCTTCTATAAGCTTGTCGGACGGTTTGGTTATCATTTCCTGCTCATCGTCTACAACATAGGCTTCCATTCCGAAAATTATTTTAAAATTTTCATCAGATTCCTTGTATGCAAACGGAAATGAATGCACCACTCCGAAATCGGTAACAGCAACAGCACTATGTCCAAATTCCTTTGCTCTTTTTGCCAAATCTTTTGCCGAAACAACTCCGCTCATTTCACTCATATTTGTATGAGCATGAAGCTCTATTCTTTTTTTCTCCGCATTGTCTTTTCTTGAAAAAATTTTAGGCTCTATCTTATCTACTCTCTTTGTGTTTATATAATATTCTCCGGTAAATCTGTCCGCCTCAAATATTCCGTTTACTTTTACCCAGTCATTCAGATTTATATCTTTAAGTTCCGTAGTGTCTTTTGCAAATATTCTGCATCCTATGGAATCGTTGTAATCAGTAATCAGGAAATCACATTTCAGATTTCCGTTTTTTGTTTCCGAAGTATCTACATGAAATATCTGACCTTCAAGGGCTATGTTTTCACTTGTATTCAGGCTTTCGAGTATGCTGAATTCACTCGCTTCCCTATCCTGAACTTTTCTTTTAAAGCTGCCATTATATGAAGTATTTTTCTTACTGTCTTTCCAGTTATTTTTCGTATCTTCCTCTTCTATTTTAATTTTAGGTATTTCCTGAGCTTTTACAGTATTTTTTAAAATTTCTTTTCCTTCTTCGGCTTTTTTAATATCTTTAAAATCTCCTGTTGTAAATTCTATATTAAAATTTTTATTAGTTATGTCCAACATTCTTTTGGATAAATCCCTTAATATTTCAGTCTTTTTCCCCTCTTCTATCATATGTTCCGACGGAAGCTTTATAAATATTTCATCTTCAAGACTTTCTATTTCATAATTGGCAAAAATATACTGATGTCTCATACTTTCCGCTTTATAATTTTCTATTATAAATTTTATAAACTCATTCATATCTTTTTCTACAAGCTCGGCTTTTACACTTATTCTTATTTTCAACATCAGCTCATTTCCTAACTTTTTATAGAGAAGCTGTCTAAATTCTTTTATTTCTTCCTTTGCCTCATAATCATTTATATTTAGAAATACTTCCATTTCCTTTTTTTCAGAATATAAATTTATATGCTCTATTTCAAAATTTTTCATATCATATTTTGCTGTAAAACCTTCGTTAGGCTTTAATTTCAAATATTTTTTGGACATCTTTTCTTTCCTTTGCTTTTTATAATTCTATTTTATTTTTTATATTATATATTATACAATATTCAAAAAATTATTACAAAAATTTTTTCTTTTTCAAAAAAATATGTTATAATCTTTCATATATTTTGAATGGAGGATTTTATGGGAAGACATGGTACAATAGCAGGACGTAAGGAAGCTCAGGACAGAAAAAGAGCAGCTTCTTTTACTAAATTTGTCAGACTTATAACTGTTGCCGCAAGAGGCGGAGCAGACCCTGAATACAATGTAGCATTAAAACATGCTATAGAAAAAGCGAAAGCTATAAATATGCCTAATGATAACATTATGAGAGCTATAAAAAAAGGGTCGGGAGCTGACGGTTCTACGAGTTATGAGGTACTGAACTATGAAGGATATGGACCGGGGGGAGTTGCAATCATTGTCGAAGGACTGACTGATAATAAAAACAGGACCGCTTCATCAGTAAAAACTGCCTTTGATAGAAATGGAGGCAATCTCGGTGTTTCAGGATGTGTTTCATATATGTTCGACAGAAAAGGTGTAATTGTTATAGAAAAAACTGATAAAATTGTAGAAGATGAATTAATGGAAACAGCTCTTGAAGCAGGTATGGAAGATATGAAGACTTACGATGACAGTTTTGAAATTATAACTACTACCGACAGTTTTGATGATGTATCTTCGGCTCTTAGAAATGCAGGGTATGACCTGCTTGAAGCTGATATAGAGTATGTTCCTTCAATAGAAGTCGAAACACTTTCTGAGGGAGATACTGAAAAATTAAAAAAACTTATTGATATCCTTGAAAATGACGATGATGTTCAGAAAGTTCATCATAACTTTGCAGGTGAATTATAATTCAAATATCAGAATTATAAAAAATAAATCGGAAACATTGAGCAAGAAATTTATTCTTATCAAGCTGTTTCCGATTTTTATATACTTTCTTAAATTTATGTGTTTATTAATCTATATGTTTATTGGAAAATCTTAATTTCATCTAATTTTTCATAACACATTATCTTTTAATTTATCTATTTAATTATCTATAATATTTTCAATTTCCAATTTTTACTGTATCATTTTTAATCTTATCTATTTAAACTGTTATACTCTCCCACAAGTTCATTGAAACTCTTAACAACATTTTCAGGTGAGCCGTCCTCATTTTCAAGGAAAAAGCTGTTTTGCAGATGAAAATTATCTATTTTTTTCTTTGCTTCCATTCTTTGTACAAAATTAGCTACACTTGCTTTAAAATCATTTGTTTCTCTCATAAAACTATCTATTTTATAACTTTCATATCCTTCTTTTTTAAGCTGTTCAGGGTCTCTTGCAACTTTTTGAAATTCAGCTACTATATTAATTAATTTTTCCTGTAATGGTTTGAATTTTGAAGGGTCTCCTGATGTAAAGTTTGCTCCGTTAAGATTTTGATTACGAATTTCTGACAATATTTCCTCACTTACACTTAAGATTTGCATTTTACTATAATCTATCTTTCTTCCTGCTTTTTGTAATTCTTTCGCTTCTTTTTCTTTCTGTACAGCTATCACTTTTTCCATTTCTGCTCTAAACTGAAGAACAGCTGCATCATATTTTTTCACAACAGCTAAAAATTTAGTGTGAAATTCCTGAGCTTTTTTATAATTATCACTTGTATAATCTTTTCCGTCATAATAAGCTTTCATATCCTGAGTAAGTGGAAGAAGCTCTTCAAGTACCGGAACTAAATCTTTGGAAGTTTTATCTACTCCCGCCATAGCAGGTTTTGCTGAAGAAGCTTCCTTGATTTTTTTCATTATGTCATCTACTCTTGAAAAATTCACACTTACACTTCCGTTAGGTTTTTGAAACTGCTCTTTATCACCTGCGTCTTCAAAATAACTGTTAATATCTCCGTCAAGACTTAGCAAATCATTGTACACTCCTATATATGAGTTATATTTCTGTATTTCACTCATACTCTGTTTTTTATCATCTTTGTTTCCTCCCAAATTAAGCGGGTCAGATTTATCCTTTCCTTTTCCGCATGAAATTAAAAGCAATAACATTGATAATACAATTAAAATTTTCTTCATTTCTCAATCCTCTCTCTTTCTTAAATTTATTTTTTACATTAATATTTTATAACTATAATAGTTATTTTTTAAATATTTTGAGATTTTTCATTTTTTATTATTGAATTGTTTTTTGAGAGCATTAAAACAAAAAGAGGTATTAAAAAATCCTTATTTTAAATCCCTCTAAATTATAAATTCATTCTTTGTAATTTTTTTGGAGCGGAAAACGAGGCTCGAACTCGCGACCTCAACCTTGGCAAGGTTGCGCTCTACCAACTGAGCTATTCCCGCATTTTGTCCACTTAGAAATATTACATTATTTTATGAATTATGTCAATAGTTTTTTGTAATTTTTGATATTATTTTTTATACTCTCAATTCTTCTCTTTTATTATCAATCTCATTCTTATATTTCTCAAGTATCGGGTCAATTTCTTCCTTAATAAAATCTTCTGTCTGTTTAGCTGCAAATCCCGTATAATTTGATGAAATTAAAATCCCTTTCATATCTTCGGTTTTTAATCCAAGTCTTCCGTCTTTTATAATTCTATCTATGAGATTATTAGGTTTGCCATTTATTTTTATTTCTTTTGTTTCCTGCATGGAAAGTTCCCTTATTATTTCATGTACTTCCTGTCTGTCCATACCCTTTCTGACTGCTTCCATAATAATATTTTCAGTAGCCATAAAAGGTAGTTCTTTTTGGATATTTGCTTCTATAACTTTAGGGTAAACTACGATTCCGTCCATTATATTAAGCCATATAATCAAAATAGCATCCACAGCTAAAAATGCCTGCGGAACGGATAGTCTTTTACTCGCAGAGTCATCCAACGTCCTTTCAAACCATTGTGTTGCAAAAACCAATGCACCTGTCTGTGAACTTGAAATTACATATTTTGCAAGGGATGATATTCTCTCACTTCTCATAGGGTTTCTTTTATATGCCATTGCACTCGAGCCTATCTGATTTTTCTCAAATGGCTCTTCCAATTCTTTCAGATGTTGTAGCAGCCTGAAATCATTTGTAAATTTATGAGCCGACTGGGCAATATTTGAGAGCAGGTTTAATATCTGAGCATCGACTTTTCTGTCATAAGTCTGTCCTGAAACTCCCTGTTTTATTTCAAATCCTGCTTTTTCGGTAACAAGCTTATCCAGTTTTTTTACTTTCTCAAAATCTCCGTCAAAGAGTTCTTTGAAACTTGCCTGCGTTCCTGTAGTTCCTTTTACACCTCTGAATCTCAATTTTTCCAGTCTAAACTCCAGCTCCTCAAAATCAAGAAGCATCGAATGGAGCCATAGAGTGGCTCTTTTCCCCACAGTAGTCAGTTGCGCCGCCTGAAAATGAGTAAATCCCAAAGTAGGAAGAGCTTTATATTCCAAAGAAAACTCTTTCATTTTTTGAATTAATGAAAGTAATTTTTTTCTTATTATGATTAATCCTTCTTTTATCTGGATCAAATCAGTATTATCTCCTACATATGCACTCGTAGCTCCCAAATGTATTATTTTTCTAGCATTTTTCGCCTGTTCTCCATAAGTATGTACATGAGCCATTACATCATGTCTTAATTTTTTTTCAAATTCTGCTGCTCTTTCAAAATCAATATCATCTTTATATTTTTTCAGTTCTTCTATTTGTTCGTCCGTAATAAAATCAAGCCCAAGTTCCTTTTCGGCTTCTGCCAGATTTATCCACAGCTGTCTCCATGTTCTGAATTTAAATTCCGGAGAAAATACATGAAGCATTTCCCTGCTTGAATATCTTTCCGCCAGAGGATTTGAGTATATACTCATATCTTTCATTTATTTTCCTCCTATTTTTTTATTTCTACTTTATCTATTAAATCATATCTGTAAATATTCTGACTTCTTTCAGGACCGACAGAAATCATCGAAACGTTGCATTTCAGTTTTTTTTCGATATATTCAACATATTTTTTACAGTTTTCTGGCAAATCATCATAGTTTTTTACTTTAGTAATATCTTCTTTCCAGCCGTCAAGTTCATCATATATTATTTTCGGATTTTCAGATTTTCTCAAGTTTCCGGGATAAGAATTGTAGATTTTCCCGTTTATTTCATATCCTACGGCAACTTTGATTTTATTAAATCCGGTAAGAACATCCAATTTTGTCAGTACAATATCAGTCAGACCGTCTATAAGTACGGCGTATTTTCCTATTACAAGGTCAAGCCAGCCACATCTTCTCGGTCTGCCTGTTGTCGCTCCGTATTCATGTCCCACGGTTCTCAATTTTTCCCCTGTTTCATCGCTAAGCTCTGTAGGGAAAGGCCCCTCTCCCACTCTCGTCGTGTAGGCTTTCATAACTCCGAGTATTCTGTTTATTTTTTTAGGAGAAACTCCCGTACCTACAGTTACTCCTCCTGCCGTAGGTGAAGATGACGTTACATAAGGGTATGTCCCATAGTCAATGTCCAGCATTAATGCCTGTGCCCCTTCAAAGAGAACTGTTTTCCCTTCTTCTATTGCTTCATTTATTTCGAGGACTCCGTCTATTATTCTATGTTTTATTTTTTCACCAAGTTTCATAAATCTGTCATATAATTCATCAAAATCAAATATCCCTTTTCCATATCTCGTAAGCATATCATTTTTTTCTTTTATATTCCATTCCAGTTTATCCTTAAATCTTTCAGTATCAAGCAAATCTCCTATTCTTATTCCGTTTCTCGCTATCTTGTCGATATAGCACGGTCCTATTCCCCTTTGAGTAGTTCCTATTTTGTTTTTTCCCATTGCTTCTTCTTTTGCCTTGTCTATCTCAATATGATAAGGCATTATTATATGGGCTCTTTCATCAATATACAGGTTATCGAGTTTTTTCCCTCTTTTTTCGAGCTCTTCTATTTCTTTGAGCAAAACTTCGATATCTACTACAACTCCTGCACCTATTACACATTTACCGTCAGAATTTATAATCCCCGAAGGCAATAAATGCAGGATAAATTTTTCGTCATTTACGACAACAGTATGACCCGCGTTATTCCCTCCCTGAAATCTTACAATATAGTCAGCTTTCGGAGACAGAACATCTATTATTTTTCCTTTTCCTTCATCTCCCCATTGAGTACCTACAATTACGAAAGTTTTATCTTCCATTTATTATTCCTCCTCTTTGATTTATGATAACTGATGATATAATGAATAATTCTTTTTACTATTTATTCTACTATATTTATATCCTTTTTTCAATTATAAATAATTGGCATTTTTATTTTTTCTTAGCAAACGGCTGTTTCGTATAACTAAAAATTTTACAAACAGAATAAATATTATTTTTTATATTTAAAATATACCGATTATACAAAAAAATAGAGGAAAATTTTCCTTATTAAATATTTTTTCAAACTATACTTTAATTAAATGAATAATATTTTAAGATAGGAGATGAAGTTATGAAGCAAAAAAATACATTGTTTCTTTTAATTTTGCTTGTTTTAATGACCCAATTTTCAACATATGTCCTTGCATGTACAGGAATTATTATAGGTAAGGGACTTACGACGGACGGAAGTTTTATTTTCGGAAGAAATGAGGACTTTACAGCAGCCGTTGACCATAATAAAAATTTTGTTGTCCATGAAAGAGGAAAAAACAAACCGGGAACTATATTTAAAGATGAAAGTAACGGATTTACATATCCGCTTCCCGAAGAAAGATTTAAATATATATCTATTCCCGATGTTACTCCCGAAGAGGGAATATTTGACGAAGCGGGATATAATGAATACGGCGTGGCTATAGACGCTACAGTTTCTGCCGAAGCTAATGAAAAAATTCAGAAAATTGACCCTTATGTAAAAGACGGTCTTGCAGAATCTGCTATTCCTACGGTTATTCTGCCTTATGTAAAGACTGCAAGAGAGGGAGTTCTACGTTTGGCTGAAATCATAAAAACTAAAGGTGCCGCTGAAGGAAATGTACTTGTGATCGCCGACAAAAAAGAAATGTGGTATATCGAAATTTATTCGGGACATCAGTTTGTTGCTATAAAATATCCCGATGACAAATTTTCTGTATTTTCAAACACTTTTTTCTTAGGAACTGTTGATTTAAATGATAAAAATAATGTAATAAAATCAGATAATATAGAAAAAGTTGCTAAAGACGCAGGCAGTTATGTGGCAGTAAAAGGAAAAATGCACCTTGCAAAATCTTATGCCCCTGAAATGACAGACGGTAACCGTTCACGTGCTTATTCAGGAATTTTGCATTTAAATCCTAAAGCAGGTATTACTTATACCGATGAAGTATACGAATTATTCCAGACAAGGGATAAAAAAATATCCGTACAGGACGCAATGGCTGTCTTGAGAAATCGTCTCGAAAATACAAAATTTACAGTGGCTAAAAGAAAACAAAATACAGATACTGCTAAATATCCTATAAGCAATGAAAACGGTATTGAAACTCATATTTTCCAGATTAAGAAAGATTTACCTGCAAATGTGGGAGGAATTGTCTGGCTTGCGATGGCAGGAGCCAAATATTCTCCATTTGTTCCTTATTATGGAAATATAAATGCCACTTATGATACTTATCATGTAAAAGGTACTAAATACAATGAAAATTCTTTCTACTGGGTTGCTGAAAATGTAAATATCAATATGGAAACTGCTTCTAAAGATGTACAGAATAAATATTTACAAAAAATTAAAGATTTTGAAAATAAAAAAGTTGCCGAACAAAATGCACTGGACAAAAAAATAGCTAAAATGTCCCCTAAAGAAGCTGAAAAATTTGCAACTGACCTCGCATTAAAAAATGGAAAAGCAGCTTATGAAATTGTAAAAAATGAAGAAAAATCATTGAAAAAATAATATTGCAGTTTTTCTTTGAAATCAGACTTATTTTTTCAAATAAATTTTCTTTATATTTTTCGGATTTTACTTTTGTTTCAATAAATTTTTATGTATAAATATAATTAAATACAATTAGGAGATGATAAATTATGAAAAAATTATTTTCTGCAATGGTTTTACTTACATTAATGACTCAATTTTCAACATATGTTCTCGGATGTACAGGAGTCATTGTAGGTAAAGGACTGACGACAGATGGGAGCTTTATTTTCGGTCGAAATGAGGACTTTTTAGAAACTCCTGAACATAACAAGAATTTTGTTGTCCATGAAAGAGGAAAAAATAAACCGGGAACAGTATTCAAAGATGCAAGTAACGGATTTACCTATACACTTCCCGAAGAAAGATTTAAATATTTTTCTGTTCCTGATGTTACCCCTGAGGAAGGTATATTTGACGAAGCCGGATATAACGAATACGGTGTAGCTATAGATACTACAGTTTCTGCTGATTCCAATGACAAAATCAAAAAAATAGACCCTTATGTAAAAGACGGTATCGCTGAATCTGCAATGCCTACAGTTATTTTACCTTATGTAAAAACTGCAAGAGAAGGAGTTTTACGTCTTGCCGAAATAATAAAAACTAAAGGTGCTGCTGAAGGAAATATTTTAGTAATTGCTGATAAAAAAGAAATGTGGTATATCGAAATTTATTCAGGACATCAGTTTGTTGCTGTAAAATATCCTGATGATAAATTTTCAGTTTTCCCTAATACATTTTTTCTTGGAACTGTTGATTTGAATGATAAAAATAATGTAATAAAATCAGACGGCATAGAAAAAGTTGCTAAAGACGCAGGCAGTTACGTAGCTGTAAATGGAAAAATGCACTTAGCTAAATCATACGCACCTGAATTTGCTGAAAGAAATCGTTCGCGTGCTTATTCAGGAATTTTACAAATAAACCCGAAAGCAAAAATTAACTATAATGACGACAGATTTGAATTTTTCCAATCTTCCGACAAAAAAATCAGTCTACAGGACGTAATGGGCGTTTTGAGAAATCGTCTTGAAAATACAAAATTTAAACCTCAAATGGACGGAAAAAAAGGAGACGATTACAAATATCCTATAAATAATGAAAATGTAATAGAATCTCATATTTTCCAAATCAAAAAGGATTTACCTGCAAATGTAGGAGGAATTATGTGGCTCACAATGGCAAGCTCAAAATATTCACCTTATATTCCTTATTATGGAAATATAAATGCCACTTATGATGCTTATCACGTAAAAGGCGGAAAATATGATGCAAACTCTTTCTACTGGGTATCCGAAACTGTAAATACTGCTATGAATAAAGCTTCTGTCAATGCTCAGAAAGAATTTTTCAATAAAATTAAAGACTATGAAAATAAAAAAATAGCCGAACAAAATGAGTTAAACAAAAAAATAGCTAAAATGTCTCCTAAAGAAGCTGAAAAATTTGCAACTGACCTTGCTTTAAAAAATGGAAAAGAAGCATTTGAATTTGTAAAAGCTCAGGAAAAATTATTGAAAAAATAAAATATAACAATTACGACAATATTATAAAAATAGAAATATAAAAAGAGACTATGTTATGAACAGGTCTCTTTTTTGTTACTGTCTTATTGCTTTCTTGAATTACTCTTTCGGCATTTTTCTAAATTCATATATTAAGAAAATTACTGCTACTGCAAATGAAATAAAATCCGTAACGGGAGTTGCGTACATTATTCCGTTCACTCCCATAAACATAGGCAATATAATCAACAAAGGCAGTAATACTAATATCTGTTTCATCAACGATATAATTACCCCTTTTACAGCTTTTCCTATTGACGGGAAAAATGTCGAGCCGACAATCTGTATTCCATTAATAAACATAAACATAAGGAATACTCTCATATATTTCACTGCAAATTTAAAATACAGTTCGCTTCCTGAACCGAATAAAGATATTATCTGTGCGGGAAAAGTCTGAAAAATGATAAAAGTAATCGTTGAAACAAGTAACGTAACTCTCAACAATATTCTCATAGTTTCCCTCACTCTTTTATAATTTTTTGCTCCATAATTATAGCTGAATATAGGTTGTGCCCCCTGTACTATTCCTATTACGACGGCTATAAAGATTACATTTACTTTGGACACAATTCCTGCCACTGCGATTGGAATATCACTTCCATAAACGGACATATTTCCGTATATTTTCAAGAGATTGTTGGTCATTATCTGTATAATCATTGTCGAAAACTGAAATATAAATGAAGCAATTCCTAATGATATTATGATTTTCACAGCACTGAACTTAGGTATAAAATCTTTCAATTCAAATTTTACAGATTTAAATCTTGTAAAATATCCGAGCAGTAAAAGTGCCGAAACAATCTGACTTATCACTGTTGCCCATGCCGCTCCTGCTATTCCCATATTAAAAATAAACATAAACACAGGGTCCAGAATTGTGTTTAAAATAGCTCCTATAACAATTGCTATCATCGAATATTTCGGACTTCTATCGGCTCTTACCAAAGGATTTGTCCCTATGGAAAACAGCAAAAACGGCACTCCGAATGACGTAATTCCTGTGTATTCCATTGCATAATCCAGTATTTTTTCAGTCGCTCCGAAAGCAATCATCATCGGTCTCAAAAAAATTAATATTATAATACAAAGCAGAATACCTATGATTATAAGCATTCCGGCTGCTGTTCCTGCTGCATGTTTTGCTTTATCAGGATTTTTTCTTCCCAATTCAAGATTAAAATTTGCGGCGGAGCCTATTCCTATCATTAATCCTATTGCAAGACATATAGTTACAATAGGAAAAGCTATATTTGTAGCTGCATTTCCTAAATATCCCACACCCTGACCTATAAACACCTGATCCACAATATTATACAGTGCATTTACAAGATTTGCCACTACCGCAGGAACTGCCATTGACGTCAGAAGTTTTTTCACCGGTCTGTATCCCAGCGGGTTTTCTTCTTCTCTCACATTTTCTTCTTTCATTATATCTTCCATATATTCTCCTATCTAATTAATTTCCTTGAAAATTATATATTTAGAAATCTTTTAATTATTCTTTTTGATTATTCTTTTTAATTTTTCTTATAATAATAGTCTTAGGTTTATAAGTATACTATCTTACTCGTTATTTGTCAAAGAAAATCTCAATTTTTTAAATAAAAAAATTGCCCTATAAGTTAGAGAAGTATGTTACTCTTAATTTATAAGGCATTTTTAGATATTTTTAAACATAAAGTCAGATAAAACTTTTTAATTATTACCGGCTCTTTACTAACTCATATAACTTTAAATATTCCTTTGCAGACTTGTCCCATGAAAAATCCAAAGACATATTTCTTTTGACGAGTTTTTCCCATATTTCAGGCTTGTCATAATATATACCCTCGGCAACTTTTATTGTGTAAAGCATATCATCTGCATTAAAATTCGTAAATGAAAAACCGTTCCCTTCATCACTATATATATTATAAGGTTGAACCGTATCTTTCAATCCTCCCGTTTCTCTGACGATAGGGATTGTTCCAAATCTCATTGCTATCATCTGACTAAGTCCGCAAGGCTCGTATCTGGACGGCATTAGAAAAGCATCGCTTCCGGCATACATTTCATTTGCAAGATTGGGATTATATCCCAAGTATACTTTAAATTTATCAGGATATTTTGCAGTCAGATAATTATAATAATCTTCATAGAATTTATCTCCACTTCCTAATATTGCTATCTGAACGGCATCATACTTCAAAAGATTTTCCACTACGAGAGATACCAAATCCAGTCCTTTTCCCTCTACAAGTCTTGTTATCATTGATATGAGCATATTATCGGATTTAGGTAGTCCCAATTTCTCCTGCAATCTGTATTTATTTTCCTTTTTCTTTTCAAGGGTGTTTTTATTAAAATGTATAATATCTTCGTTTGTTTCAGGATTAAAATAATCTATATCTATTCCATTCAATACACCATAAATATGCTTATTATTTGTTATCCACTCCAACCCCTCACTGAAATACGGATATTTTATCTCCTCCGCATAAGTCGGACTGACAGTATTCACTATATCAGCATAACCTATCCCTATTTCCATAAAATTTAAATCATAGCCGTCTGTGTAATATCCCATTCTTTCAAAAGAATACTTTGAAAATCTTCCCTGATACATCAGATTATGAATTGTATAGACTGTTCTCATATCCCAATAAAAAGGGTCATTATTATATCTAACATTAAGAAAATAAGGTACGGGACCTGTCTGCCAGTCATTGCAGTGTAAAATATCAGGCTGTAAATTTATCTCTTTCAGAAATCTGAGTGCCAGTTCAGAAAACATAGCATACTGAATATCTTCATCATTATCCCCGTAAACACGTCCTCTCTCATACAGAGCTTTATTTTCAATAAAATAAAAATTTATTTTATCATCAGGATATTTCACAAGATTGAATATATCTCCATGGCTTTCAAGCCTTGCTATCCATTCAAGATTTTCAAGATATTTCAAAGGGATTTTATCATATTTGGGCATTATTATCGAAACTTCGTGTCCTAATTCCTGCATTTTTTTAGGCAGTGCATACATTACATCAGCTAAACCTCCTGTTTTAAAAAAAGGAAATACTTCCGATGCCAAATATACTACTTTCAAGATAAATCCTCCTTATTTTTCAATAGTTTCTCCACTGTTTACAAATTTATTTTCATCATTCAGTGTAACATATCCAAAAATTCTTACATTTCTTCCCACGATAGTTCCTTCAGGCAAATGGGCATGTTTTCCTACCACACTTATGCCTTTTGTTAATAATTCAGGTTTTGCTTTATTGGCAGTATAATCATCTCCATGACCTAACAAAGAGTTTTTACCTACATATACTCTTTTATCAAGTATCACTGTATCCAAATGAGTATTTTCATCTATATAGCTTCCTGAAAAAATGATACTGTTTTTTATTGTACTGCCTTTTCTTACAGTAACTCCCGGTCCTAAAACAGAATTTTCGACTCTGCCTTCAATTTTGCAGCCGTTACATATGAGAGAATTCAGGACACTTCCTGTAATTCCTATCCTTACGGGAGCAAGGTTTTCATTTCTCGTATAAATTTTCCATGCATTGTCATATAAATCTATTCCGACTTCTTCGGATTTCTTGATTAAATCAAGGTTTGCCTCAAGATAGGAGTCATATGTTCCCACATCCATCCAATAGCTGTCATATGTATGGACAAAAACTTTTCTGTCATCTTTTATCATGGCAGGAATAACGTGTTGTCCAAAATCCAAGTCCTTATTTTCAAGTTTTTCAAGGTATTCCAATAATACAGGAGTATTAAAAATATATATCCCCATTGAAGCTAAATTACTCTTAGGCTCTTTCGGTTTTTCCTCAAAATTCAGGATTTTTTTATTTTCATCAACTTCAAATATACCAAATCTTCCTGCTTCTTCCATAGGTACTTCCTGAACTGCTATTGTCAGTTCGGCGTTACTTTTTTTATGGTCATCCAACATCCAGTTATAATTCATCTTGTAAATATGGTCTCCTGATAATATAAGAACATATTCGGGATTTTTACTTTTGATAAATTCTATATTCTGTCTTATTGCATCCGCTGTCCCCTGATACCAGACATTTCCTTCCGGTTTTTCATGAGGCTGCAACATCGTAATGCTCGAATCTCTTCTATCAAAATCCCAAGGCTTCCCCGAACCTATATGTTCGTTTAAAGAAAGGGGTAAATATTGCGTCAGCAGTGCAACATCATAAATCCCTGAATTTGAACAATTACTTAGTGCAAAATCTATAATTCTGAATTTACCTGCAAAAGGGACACTCGGTTTAACCCTTTTTTCAGATAAGATATCCAGTCTCGAACCTCTTCCACCGGCTAAAATCATTGCTAAAATTTCCATAAAATTACCTCCCATTTAGTCTCTACACTAATAGTATACCTCATTTTCCGAAAATTAAAATAGATAATATTAAATATTATCTATATATTTTATATATTTTTATATTTTTTTGCTTTTATCTTCTTCTGATAATTAACCTAATCTGTCAACAAAACAAAGTATCAATACAAAATATCTTTTATCTTTCAAAATATTCTATTACTTCCAGTAAATTATTAAATTTTTTATGTACCAGTTTTTTTATTTCGTCAGTCGGCTGTAATTTATCAGGTATCATAACAGGATACATTCCCGCTGAATGAGCCGCCCTTATGCCGTTAAAAGAATCTTCAAAAACTGCGGATTTTTCAGGAGAAATACCTGCTTTTTCCGCAGCAGTAAGAAACACTTCGGGATTTGGCTTTCCATTCGTTACATCATTTGCAGTTATGATATGACTGAAATATTTTTTCAGTCCTTTATTTTCAATCAAAGTATTTGCCATTAAGCTGTCTGCCGATGTGGCAAGCACCATTTTTTTATCGTTATTATGTAAATATTGAAGAATTTCTTCAGCTCCTGTCATAAGGGGAATACTTCCATTTTTCGCCTGTTCTATTATATATTTGTAAACTTTGCCGCTCAATTCTTTATAAGGAAAATCTTTTCCTAACTCCTGAATATAAACAGCCTCTACATTTTCTTCCGTCATTCCCGTAGTTTTTTCGATAATTTCGTCCGTTATAATATATCCTGCTTCTTTTGCCAGTTCCTTACCGTAATTTACATATATTGTTTCCGTATCAAATAACAGTCCGTCCATATCAAATATAAATAAATCAAGATTTTTAAATAATTTTTTACCCATATCTTCTCCTTATTAATTAAAATTATCGGTTAAACTCGTATTCGTCAGGAAAAACTGTTATAGACCTGTGTGCTATTGAAGTTATCACTTCATTAAACTGTAATATCCCCACACTTAGAAATATCGCAATTCCCAAATGTTCGTGGTCTCTTGCTATACCAATTTTTCCTCCTACGCTCAGTCCGTTTATATTTGTTTCTATCTGGCTCATAGCCTCCCTCATTGCACCTATGACAGCCCCGTCGTGAACATGCTCATCTTTTATAATATTATTTCTTTTAGCTGCCATTAATGCACTTTCAATGAATTTAAATCTTGAATTCGGCATGGAACCGCCTACATCTACAGCGGCTACTTTTATCCCTTTTGCCTTATATTCTTTTATAAATTTTTTTTCTTCTTCCCTCGAAGAAATCGACATTTTTAGAGCAACTCTGCATACATCTACACTTTTATTATCATTAAATTCCATATTATTCCTTTCTGTAACAGTTTGACTTATTACATTTCCAGTAAAAAATTTATTGCTTCGATATATCCGTCTTTTCCTTTTCCATATATCTGCTTAAGGCAGGCAGGAGCAGTAACAGAAACTTTTCTGAAATCTTCCCTTTCGTGTATATTACTCAGATGTACCTCAACTGCCGGAATTGAAACAGATTTCAGAGCATCAAAAATCGCATAACTGTAATGAGTATATGCTCCGGGATTTATTACAATACCGTCAGTTTTTTCATAATAGGCATCCTGAAGAAAATCTATTATTTTCCCTTCGGAATTTGACTGAAAAATCTTTATTTCAATATTTTTCTTCTCACAATATTCTACTATGTATTTACATAAATTTTCATAATTATCATTTCCATAAATTCCTGTTTCCCTTATACCCAGAAAATTTAAATTAGGACCGTTTATTACCGTTATTTTCTTTTTTTTTATTTTTCTTTCCTCTATTTTTTCCATATGAGATAATCCCCTATTTTTAGATTATTTTATAAATTTTCTTTCTTTCAGGATTTCCGCTATTTTATCTGTAACTTTATACAAAGTATCATCATTTTCTACTATAATATCTGCATATTTATTATATAAATCTATTCTCTCAGCGTAGATTTTACTGATATTTTCCGTTTTCTGCAAGAGAGGTCTGTATTTATGATTTTCTTTTGCAATATCTTCGATTTTCCTGCTTAAAAAAATTATAATGCCGTTTTTTTTCAACTCGTCCATATTTTCTTTTTTCTTTACGGCTCCGCCGCCTGTAGATATTATTATTCCTTTTTTTTCGGATAATTCTTTTAAATATTTTTCTTCAAGGTTTCGGAAATGCTCTTCTCCTCTTTCAGAAAAAATATTAGTTACCCTTGTTTTCTCTTTTTCTTCCAAATATCTGTCAGCATCATAATGTTTGTATTTTATTTTCTTTGCAAGGAGTTTTCCGATAGTTGTTTTCCCGCTGGCAGGCATTCCTATTAATATTATATTTTTCATCCGTTCCCCTTAAAATATATATTAATCTAAAAATATACTAAAAATATGCCAATCATATTTTTTTGAACTGATTTATTTCACTGTTATAAAAATAGCCGTTTTCTTCCATTCTTTTTAATATAACTGTCTTATCCGCCGAATAATAATCCGCAAAACTGTCCAGACTGGAAAATTCATCTCTTAATTTCATATTTAAAAGACTTAACATCATATTTATATCGCCTTTTTCAAAATCAAACATATTATTTTTTCTTCCTTTATATAATATATTTACGTCTGTTAAGGATAACGTATAATCCTTTTATTAAATTTCAGTATTAATTTTTTTTATAAATTATTCTATAAATAAACTATATTGAAACTATATTATAAGTCAAAATAATTCTTCAATATTGAATATTATAATACCAATAATACTTCGCCATTATCTTCATCTACATCTTTTATTACCACATTGTTTTTTAGGAATAAAGAATGATACTGACTCCCGTCCTTATCCTT
The DNA here is from genome assembly GCF_057270515.1 of Pseudoleptotrichia sp. Lineage (NCBI taxonomy): Bacteria > Fusobacteriati > Fusobacteriota > Fusobacteriia > Fusobacteriales > Leptotrichiaceae > Pseudoleptotrichia > Pseudoleptotrichia sp. The sequence continues at coordinate 113,648 of NZ_DBHIXS010000001.1, forward strand.
TTCGATAAAATCTCCCACTTGGAGTCCTTTTACTCCCAAATCTCTTTTTACTTCAAAAATTTCATTATAAATCGTTTCCAGATATTCCAAATCAAATATCGTATATAATTCAGCCTTTTTATTTATCCTTTCATAAGCATCTTCCGAAACAATGAAATACAATGCAGATTCAAGACCTATATTCAGACCGAACAGTGCAAGTCCCTGTTTCTTAAGCTCATAATTTATCATTGCATAAAGTATATCAAACAAAGCTTCCTTATATTTACTTTCTTTTGTTTCCATTCCCAGCCAATCTATATCCATAGGTTTAGGGTCTATATTATGGGCTTCCAGTAATTTTCTGAATTTTTTTGTAAATCCTTTTTCAAGAAAAGTATACAGATAAGTATTTTCATATTTTGCCAAATAATAATAGAAAAAATCTCCGAATGTTTCTATATTTCCCTTATATTCACTGTCTCCAAAATATTTTTCAATAGTTTCTTTAGGCTCAAAAAAATATTCCTTTCTGACCTGCATATATTTTAAAAGTCCGTCAGGACTCAAAACTTCTGCACAGAAGTTATCCATTTCATCATATATTTCTCTGTTTTCAATGTTATTGTCCACTTTCTTCTTCTCCTTCTTCTATTTTTTCAAGCGATTTTATTAAAAATTTCAGACTTGCAACATTTTCAAATTTTACAAGTTTTTTTACTTTTTCCTTATCTTCTGTTTTCAAGCCTGACCCGTCGATATATTCTTCAAAACTTTTATCATATTGTCTGTAAAGTCTTTCCAATTTTTTCAGCGAAGATTTTATATTATTTCCCTGCTTTCTTTCAGTCGCATTTCCTTCGGCAATCCTTTTCTCCAAAGCACTGTTCAGATTTATGTATTCCTTATCTACAATGCTTGTCAGTTCACGATTTGACATAGCCATATAATCTTCTTTTGTTTTCTCATCCCCTTTATAATATAGATAATCAATTATTGTTTCCACATTTTTATCTATAGTTTCGGAACTTTTCTGACCTTCCAGATAAGTATTCATATTCAGATTGAAAGCTTCTATGGATAAATATACATTTGTATAGGAATATGCTTGCAAATCAGATTTTTCCTGTAAAAAATTTGAAAAAATATTTCTTGAAATTTTAGAATTTTCTACTATGTAGTCATTAAACTGAACGTACATTTTTCTAAATATTGATTTTCTCTTATGTTCCTTTGCAGAATTCAGTCTATTGAATTCCTTATCATAAATTCCTCTGTTTATACCGTCCAGATAAGTTATTACTTCCGGAAAGACTGAATTTAAAAGATTTGGGTCTTTTCTTGAAGTTCCTCCGGGAGTTTTGTTGAAATATTTGTCGAAAATGGCTTTCTGTTTTGCTGCCCCTTGAGAAATAATTTGTTCATTAGTAATTGCAAATACTGTATTTGAAATCATTATTGCAAATATTGCCGTAATTATTTTTTTTATCATTATCTTTATTCCTTTCTTTTTATTTATAAAAATTTTTGTGTATTATTGTATTCATAATTTTTTATATATTACTTAGTTTCTTAGTTTATTGTTATTTATATAATTTTTTTACAAGTTTATTGTATATTTCCTTTAAAATATTTTCATTATAATTTCTGTCATTCCATATTTCTTCAGACTTTATTGCCTGTGATATGAGCATTAAAAGACCGTTTGTGCTTTCTATTCCTTGTATTTTGTATTTTTTCATGAGTACCGTTTCCTGCGGATTATATATCAAATCTATCAGGTATTCGGTCTCAATGAAGTTTATATCTTCCAAAGGTGTCATATTTATTTCAGGGTACATTCCTACAGGTGTACAATTTACAATAAGGCTGATATTTCTTATATTTCTTATTTCGGAATAATTTAACAATCTGTCATACTTCCTTACTTTAAAAACATCATTTTCAAGAATTGTAGCAATATATATCTGCTCCGCTTTTTTATCAGCCAGTACATTGTATACCGCTCTAGCGGCTCCGCCTGTTCCTAAAATCAGTACTTTTTTTCCTTCAATTTCTATATTTTTCATTTCAAGAGTTTTTAAAAAACCGTAATAGTCGGTATTATCGCCTACCAGTCTACCGTCCTTAAATGTTACGGTATTTACTGCTCCAATTTCCTTTGCAATAGGAGTTATTTCATCCAGATATTGCATTATCTCAACTTTATAAGGAATTGTAACATTCAGTCCCTTATATTTTCCTGCTTTCATTTCTTCCAAAAACGAAGGTATTTCACTAAATTTTTTTTCTATCAAATCGTATTTGGCTTCTTTTCCGATAATCTTGAAAAAAGCTTCGTGTATTTCCTTTGAAAAGCTATGTCCCAACCTTTCCCCCAGCAATCCGAATTTTTCCATATTTCTCCTTTCAATGAGTAAATAATTTGGATTTTTATCAATTATTTTTGAGTATTTTTATTTCATTTTCAGTAAGCTCCCTATATTCTCCCGTTTTCAGCTTTTCATCCAGTTTCAATTTTCCCATTTGTATTCTTTTCAGATAGATTACTTTATTATCTAAAGCTTTAAACATTCTTTTCACCTGATGATATTTTCCCTCGGTAATTGTAATATATGCTTTGCTTACTGTTCTTTCTCCTGTTTTTTTATTAATAGGAATGTCGGCATTTTCTATTACTTCTATTTTTGCATCTTTTGTAATAAACCCATTTTCAAGCTCTATTCCTTTTTCCAATTTTTCAATATCAGACTGTGATACAGGATTTTTCAATTCCACATAATATTTTTTATTTACATGCTTATTGGGTGCAAGCAGGTTATGGGTCAACATTCCGTCATTGGTCAGTATAAGCAGCCCTTCAGTATCAATATCCAGTCTGCCTACAGGAAACATACTGTAAGTCCTGTAATCATTTCCTAAAAGCTCAATCACCGTTTTATGCTCCCTGTCCTCTGTTGCGGATATTACTCCGTCAGGTTTATTCATCATTACATAGATAAAAGGCTTATATGAAATTACTTTATCTTCATATTTTATAATATCTTTATTTTCATCAATATGAACACTTCCGTCAATTATTATACTATCATTTACTTTTATTTTTCTTTTTTTTAAAATTTCTTTTGTTTCTTTTCTCGTCCCCACTCCCGAATTTGCCAAAAATCTGTCCAATCTCATTTATCTTTTCCTTAAATTATTATTCATTTTCTATTTTTTTCTTCTGGTACAGTTTGCTTGTCTTCATAATATCTTTTAATATCATCTCTATATAGCTCTCGAGTTCTTTATTTATAACTTTTTTCAAATTTTTTTCTATTACTTCTTTTTCCCTTTTTTCATCAAAAATCTGAATATTGTTCCGTTTTTTATACAATGCCACATTTTCTACGATTTTCAGACGTTCTTCAATGAGTTTTACAAGTTTCCCGTCAATTTCATCAATTTTATTTCTTATTTCATCTATATTATTTAAATTCATATCACTAAAATCAGTATTATTTAAATCGCTGTCATAAAAATCAATCAAATTTGTCTTATCTGATTTATCTGAATTTATCTTTCCTAAATCCACTGTTTTTTCAGTTTTATCAGTCATTTCTTTCATAACAGGCTCCTTTTTGGATTACGATTATTTATTTTGTAGATTATATCATAAATTCAAATATTTATAAATAGCAATTGACTATGAACGAAAATTGTGGTTAAATACTATTACTGAAAAATTATGATAAACCAAAGGAGATAGAAATGGAGAGAAAGCCTATTATAGGAATATCAGGAAATATTTTAGTAACAGAAGGAGGAAAATTTAACGGCTATGAGAGAGCCTATGTAAATCACGCTTATATAGAAGCTGTCATAAAAACAGGAGGAATTCCTTTTATTATTCCATTTAATACAAATACCGAAGTTACAAAAGAACAGATAAATTTTGTTGACGGATTAATTCTATCAGGCGGACATGATGTTTTTCCTCAGCTTTTCGGAGAAGAACCTAAACAGAATATTGAAGAAACTTTCTTGGATAGAGATAATTTCGATATTCTGCTTTTAAAAACCGCTGTCGAACAGAAAAAACCCGTTTTAGGAATTTGCAGAGGACACCAGATTATAAATGTGGCTTTTGGAGGAACACTTTATCAGGATTTAGCTTATAACAGCGATTTTTATATAAAACATTCCCAAGCTTCAAAATGGGACAGACCTACTCATTCTATTGATATAAAGAAAGAAAGCTTTCTTGAGGACATATACGGAAACGACGCACTTGTAAACAGCTTTCATCATCAGATTGTAAACGAAGTTGCTGACGGCTTTAAAGTCATTGCGAGAAGCAAAGACAGTGCCGTAGAAGCTATTGAAAATATTTCGGATGACAGCTTTATTTTAGGTGTTCAGTGGCATCCTGAATCAATGATACATACAGATGAGAACTCTGTAAAACTGTTTGAAAAATTCGTCAATACCGTAAAAAATAGGATTGGGAAAATTTAAAATTATAAAAAACTAAGATATATTAAAATTTAAAAACAGCAGAATTACAAAAACTGCTGTTTTTTAATAGTTTACTTTTTATCTGAATTTATCCCAAGTCTATGAGATAATCTTATTTTTTATTTCCCAATTTAAATATTTTATCACTACGGACATAATCCACTTCTTTTATCCCCATTCTTACATTTATTAGACATGCAACTACAAAGAAATAGTCGGAAAGTCTGTTTATATAACGTAACCCTTCTTCGTTTACACTTTCTCCCGCTTCAATAACGGCTACCATTTTCCGTTCCAGACGTCTTGTTGCAGTTCTTAATATATGAAATTCTGCCGCAACTTTACTACCTCCGGGAATTATGAAGCATTGCAGTTGAGGTAGTGAGGGAAGATATTCGTCTATTCTTTTTTCCAGCCATTCCACATCTTTTTCTGTCTGTTTGTAGGGACGTAACTCTCTCGGAGTCGCCAAATCACTGCCACAGTCAAATAAATGATGCTGAATAGTTATACATTCTTCTCTGATATCTGATAATTCAGGATAATTTGCCATTTTAGCTACAGTTGACCCCAGTAATGAACATACTTCATCAGTTGTACCGTATGCCTCAACTCTTATATTAGTCTTGCTTACCCGATCTCCTCCATATAATCTTGTAAACCCTTTATCTCCGTATTTTGTATAAATTTTCATAATTATTCTCCTTTGGTTCTTTGGTTCAAATTTGGTTCAAAAACTATTTATTTTCCTCTTCTCTGATTTTAGCTTCCATTTTTTTAATCAGGTCATCAACTTCAAAACCTCCACGTGCTGCAATCATATCAAGGGTAGCCACTTTGGACATAATCATATATTGTACGGGATTGAGAAGTCTGTTGTATACAGGTGATAATGTCGGCATAAACTCTTTTATATATGGGTATTTATCTATTATATTTCCTATTATCGAGTCCTTTGTAAGACCATACTCACTTGCAATCTCAGTATCACCCGTTTTTCTTTCTTCTCTTTTTATTCTCTCTTCTATTTTGTTAATCAATTCAGGAACCGTAAACCCTCCTCTTTCGGCAATCATATCAAGAGTAGCTACTTTGGACATAATCATATACTGTACAGGGTCTAAAAGCTTTGTATATTCAGGAGCCAATGTCGGCATAAATTCTTTTATATACGGATATTTATCTATTATATCTCCAATTACGGAGTTTTTATCAAATCCGTATTCGCTTTTATCTTCTTCATTTTTTTGTTCGTAGCTTTCACTTTTTTTAGCGGGATTTTCCCACATCAAAAGTCTTCTCTGTCCTGTCAGGCTTCTGATTTTTGTAATATCCTGCATCATTTCGAGAACTCCTCTAAATTTACCGTTTTCATCTCTTACCGCCGTATAAGTGATATATACAAATCTACCGTTTGTTTCCAGCCAGAATTCCGCTTCTTCCTGCTCCCCTTTTCTGAAAGCGTCAAATATAGCCATAACCGTATCCACACTTTCTCTCGGATGACAGTTTTTCACATCTCTCCCTATTACTCCTGCACTTCTTGGAAATACTCTATGTTTCGTATCTGTATAAAATTTTACAATTTCATTTTCATCAACAAAAGAGAGGTCTACCGGCATATGTTGATAAATCAGGTTTATTTGTTCCAATGTAAGTTTCCCCTGTTTCACATTGAGAACATCATTTTCTTTTTTAGGCTCATTTCCCATATTATATTTGGAAAGCAGACTTGCCAAATCATTCATAAATCCTGCCTGATTTTGAGTTGCAGAATTTTCTGCAGAATTTTCCTTGGAAACTTTTTCTTCTTCTTTTGTTTCAGGATAAAAGCCCTCAGGTTTGTCAATAAGACAATATCCTATCTCATCGTCTCCCGGTCTCATTCCTCTGAATTCTTCTTCGGTAATCATTTTTAATGATGTAGGATAAAGGACTTCCTCTTCTTTGTTCATTATATCCAGTGTCAATTCCCATACAAGTTTTTGCTGCTCCATAAATTCATCTATCTTGTCCTCATTCAAAAGGTGCCTTGCTTTGCTTATGCTATCCCTTACCGCGTTATCAAAGCTCCACATTATTCTTGACGGTCTGTCAAAACCTTTTCTTTCAAGCATTGAAAAGAGCTGATGCTGTTTTCTTGAAAGATGTATGTTAAATTTGTAAAGTTTGTCGTATAATTCGAGCCATTTATTTTTTATAAATTTTTTGTCAGCTTCTTCTTTCATTTCCGCAATTAATTCTTTTATGACAAAATTTTCCATAAGATAAGTACTTATAGGATGTCCCTCGGGTAAATCAGGTGCTTCTCTCACGATAATATCGTCAAACAGTCCCAATACGTCGTTCATCTTGTCATGAACAGTGTTGTCATCAAAGCCCAAATCTTTTATTTTTTGTTCGGAATAAGCAAATTCTGCGGGAGTTATCTTTGTAAAATTCTGTTTTATAAGAGCTTTCGTAGTTTCATAATCTGTTTTCCCTTCAATGTAATCCCTTTTTATATTAGTCATCTTTTCAATCATTGCGACATCAATATTCAGATGTTCCTTCATATCTTTTTTCATTTAAACACACCACCTTTATTTATATATATCTTTCCTATCATTGCAATTTTTTATTTATTCATCAAATAATTTCATTAGTTAAATAATCTCAAATTAAATAATTTTTTTATAAATAAATTTTCTGTATACTATAGAACCGTATAGCAATAACAATAAAACTACTGAAAAGACAGAAAAAAATAAATATAAAACAAATAAAGTAATTTTAAAAATAAATTATTTGACTATAAAAGTATTTTGTTAAATTGTAACATATTTTTCTATAAAAAAGTGTAACTTTTGATACAGTTTTTAACTGATTATTTGATTTTTTCCTTGTATCCCGTTCCCCATTTATCCATTTCTTCTAAAATAGGACTTAGACTTTTTCCTATTTTTGTTAGCGTATATTCCACTCTCGGAGGCACTTCAGGATATATTTTCCTTGTCAGTAGCCCATTTTTTTCCATTTCCCTCAAATTAGATGTTAAAACTTTTTGGGAAATATTATTTATTGATTTTTTCAGTTCACTAAACCTTTTTGTGCCGTCAAACAAATCTCTTATAATAAGTATCTTCCATTTATTCGATATAAGCATTAACGTTGTTTCTACAGAACAGTCAGGTAATTCTTTTTTATTTATTTTCATATTGTTCAATCCTTTCTTTTTTTCCTTATAGTCTTATTTATCTTTACTTTCTTTTTTATACTAATTTCCATAAAACACACTTTCTTCTATTATACTACAATAAAAATATTTGTAAATAGGAAATCCCTTAAAATTTTTTATTCTGTTTATATATAGATTTTTCTCAAGAGTTTCCATTAAGTAACTATAATACAAAAAAGTGCTTACTTCACATCCGAAATTTTATACTGTATAATTTCATTATAAAAAGAGAATTTAGGAGGTAATTACAATGAAAATAGCAGTTATAGGAGCAAACGGTAAAGCGGGGAGACTAATCGTGAAAGAAGCGGTAGAAAGAGGATTTGATGTAACGGCAATAGTACGTAGCGAAAATAAAAATATAGCTAAAAATGTTATACAGAAGGATTTATTTAATCTGACAGCAGACGATTTGAAAGGATTTGACGCTGTAGTTACGGCATTTTCCGCATGGACTCCTGAAACATTGCCGCAACATACTACATCTTTGGAGCATTTAAGTGCTTTACTGGCAGGAAAAGAAACACGTTTACTCGTCGTAGGAGGAGCAGGAAGTCTGTATGTTGACAAAGAGCATAAAACTCAATTATCCCAAACACCTGATTTTCCTGAAGATTATAAGCCTGTAGCAAATGCAATGGCTAAAGGTCTTGCTGAACTTCGTAAAAAGAATAACGTTCGTTGGACATATATCAGCCCTGCGGCTGACTTTGACGAAAGTGGAGAAAAGACAGGACAATATATTCTTGCAGGAGAAAAATTTACAGTAAATGATAAAGGCGAAAGCAAAATAAGTTATGCTGATTACGTCGTTGCTATGGTTGATGAGATTGAAAAAGGAAATCATATAAAGGAAAGAATTTCCGTTTTGGAAAAATAATTTTCAGATATACCCTAATCTTGAGATTGTTTAACAATTCTGAATCTGAAAATATTAGATTTTAAAATACTTAATTTAAAAATATTGAATTAGAAAAAATCAAATTTGAAAGGAATGATGTATTATGAAAACACTTGTAATTTTAGCACATCCTAATATGCAAAATTCAAGAATTAACAAAAAATTGAAAGAAGAACTGGAAAAATATCCCGATGAGTTTGAAGTACACGAACTTTACAAAAAATATCCTGATTGGAATATTGACATAGAAAAAGAACAGAAATTAATGGAAAAATATGGACGAATTATTTTGGAATTTCCTATATATTCGTTTAGCTGTCCTCCATTGCTGAAAAAATGGTTTGATGACGTCTGGACTTTCGGTTGGGCGTATGGTGTTCCTGAAGGAGGAAAACTGAAAAATAAAGAAATAGGAGTTGCTGTTTCCGCAGGAGGTTTGGAAACAGAATACACTACTATATCTTTGAGTGAAATTTTATCTCCATTTCGTGCATGCACACTCTATGTAGAGGCAAAACCTTTACCTCATTTTGCAGTATTTGGAGCAGTTCAAGATATGAGCGATGAAAAAATGTCGGAAAATGCCAAAAAATATATTGAATATATAAGAAATCCAAGATAATAAGACAAATAAAAAAATTATTTTAAAAATCTGAAATTATTTCAAAATGTAAAACTGTTTCAAAAAGAAAGAAGTTTATAATAAATTATGTAAAAAATTATATTTATTTTCTTCTGATTTTGAGGCAGTTTTTTTATAGTTATTTTTTATATAGAGAATTTTTATATAAAAAAATTGCTCACAAATTCGAGCAATCTTTATGTCATAAAGTTATTTGTCAGCTATATTAGTATGTTGGCAATTATTAGTTTAAAATTTCAAAAAAATTTTTCTCTTTATATTTTTTTATATTGACAAATTTAAAAACATGAGGTATTTATTATTATATAATTTAATATATTTAGAAGAAGATATTTTGAGACAAGAAAACTTTTTTAAATTTAATAAATATCAATTTATTTCAAATTCGTCCATAAACAGGGTATTAATAAAAATATTTCAATATGGAAATTATCATTTGAAAACTATTTATTTGAAATAATAAATAGTCTTAACAATAAAGATTATATTTATAACGACCAAAGAAATATAAGTTTTGAAAAATTTCAAAAACAATTTATGCTATTAAAAAAATTAGAAAAAGAGGCAAAAGTTAATGAATAAAATTAATGATGAATTATATGGAGAATATTATATAGATGATGTTATTTATGAGATAATGGAAACTAAAGTTTTTAAAAGATTAAAAAATATATATCAATCGGGTGGAGGATACTTAGTTAATAAGTTATGGAATGTAACTAGGCAAGAACACTCAATAGGAACAATGATATTATCTTTAAAATTTAATGGAAGTCTTGAAGAGCAAATAAAAGCACTTTTACACGATATTTCACATACAGCTTTTTCACATGTTATAGATTATATTTTAAAAAATAAAGATGAAAGTTATCATGAAGAAATACAAAAAGAATTCTTAAATGATAAAGAACTACTAAATATCTTTGAAAAGTATAATTTAAATATAAAAAAAATAATGTCAAACAGTTACAAATTTTTGGATGCCAAATTGCCGGAATTATCATTTGATAGGATAGATTATACTTTAAGAGATCTATTTAGACAAAAAAGAGTTTCACTTAAAGAGATCGAAAAATTATTAACCCATTTGGTAATATATCAAAACAAATTGTGTATTAATTCTTTAGAAATTGGAAAATGGTTTCAGGAATTATATTTTAAAGAGGTTGTAGAATATTTTCAAGATCCCTTAAATAGATATATAAATACAATGCTATGTAATTTATTGATTTCTGCTTTAAATGAAAAGATCATTCAATTTAAGGATTTTAATTTCACAGATGAATACATATTAAAAAAAATCGAAAATTCTTCAAAAAAGAAAGAACTAAAAGATATAATCAACAAGAAAAAAATTAATGAATTTTCATTATTAGAAGAAAAAATAGAAATAAAACATAGGTATATAGACCCTTACATTCTTATTAATGGAGAAATTAAAAAAATGTCTGAAATTTAGCATAACACAGATCGTTGGAAGATTCTTTTAATGATATTTCTATGTTTAAATTAAATAACAATTGTTTAACCCTCAAAACAGCGGGCCTTTTTATTATAAAGCAAGTTAATTACATAGTCAATTAGTTAATGATGTAGAAGAGTGTATCATAAATATTTTAGAAAATAATGTTTAGCATAAAAAGTATATTTAAAATAAAGAAATTTCTATTTTACTTTTATTTTTTTATATTTAATAAAATATGAAACACTATCCAGTTACCATTAATTAATTCATTAGCCAAGATTTAATTCAAAATATTTTACATATAGCTTTTACTAATAATATTTTTAATTTGAATTCAACTTTCTCTCTGTTGATTAACTTAACAATATTTTTCTTATTTACCTTCATTTTTATATATAAAAAAGTTAAAATTATTATTTAGTAAATAATCAGACTTTTAAATTATACTGTAACCACTAAGTTGTGATATATTGTCAGTATGTTGCCAAATAAATTGAAACAATAATAAATTTAAGCAAATTATAACAAATAATAGTTATCTTCAAAATATCATAAATAAAATAAAAATGTGCAATTAAGTATAAATACTGTCTTGCACTATATATCCATTTTTTAGCTGATTTATTGGAGGCGACAACCAGATTCGAACTGGTGTACAAGGTTTTGCAGACCTCTGCCTAAGCCCCTCGACCATGTCGCCATTAACTTTATAAGTATATCACTAATATATATGTTTGTCAAATTATTTTTTGTTCAGTTACTTATTTTTGAGCTTACTTATCTCATATAATGCCAGTGCATATATTTCGGTAATCTTTTCCAAGTCTTTTAAATTTAGCCATTCATCGGGCAAATGAGCTATATCTTTTTGTTTCGGAAAACTTGGTCCATAAGCAATAATATTAGGAATGATTTTGGCATAAGTTCCACCTGTCGTTGTAACAGGAGTCGCATCAAATCCCGTTGCATTATTATAAACTTTTTGGAGTGTTTTTACATATTTGGAAGTTTTATCATACAATATAGGATCCCAGTTTGAAATTTCTTCCAATTTAAGACCTTTAGTCAGTTTCCGTTTTATTAGCTTTATTATCTGATTTTTCGTACAGCTTTTAGGATAACACATAGTCCATTCAAAATAGTTTATATCTCTATGAGTACCTAATTTATAACCTCTCATTATCATTTCTCCAAAATCTTCATCTTCAAAATCTATATTTAAATTTGCTCCATTGGACGGTGCAAATAAGACATATCCGTTTACAAAATCATAAAATTCCTTGCTGTATTCAATTTCCGCGTAGACTTTTACTCTCAGACGTCCTCTCTCTCCATAAACTACCGGCCATTTGCAATCAGGTGTCCAGCCGAAAATGGGAGGTTTTTCTTTCGTGAGGTAATGTTTTACACAGTTAAATCCTGTTTCTTCATTTGTTCCGAACACTATCCTGACAGGAACGTCAAAAGTTACATTACATTTTTTTAAGATATATAATGCAAACAAATTCGCCAAAATAGGTCCTTTATTGTCCAGAACTCCTCGTCCGTATATGCAGTTATTTTCGATTGTACCTTTTAGCGGGTCGTAATTCCAGCCTTCTCCTATGGGTACGACGTCTACGTGTCCAAAAATCCCTATATATCCGTCTTTTCCCTCTCCATATTGAGCATATCCTATTTTATTATCAATATTTTTAGTTTGAAATCCTAATTTTTCAGATATTTCAAGTGCTTTGCATAATGCTTTATAAGGACCCTCTCCAAAAGGCATATTTTCAAAAGAGCCTGTTTCCACACTGTATATTGAAACTAATTCCCTTATTGAGGTTATCAGATCATTCTGTATATTTTTCACCTCATTTATTATTTCCCGCTTCTTTTCCATATTCATCTTATTTCTCCTCTATAGGCTTCATTCTTTCATCTGTATACTGCTGTATCCATTCTTCTGTTGCAGGCTCATATTTCGTCTTATTTTTCACCCTCTTTGCCCGATAAATTTTTACTTCTGAAAGTTCATTTCCGACTACAAAGGAAAAATTTTCAATATTTGTTGCAACTCCCCATTCTCCCTTATTATTCATCGCAATAACTGAAATATCTCCTATTTTACCTCTTTTTTTCATCATTTTATTTTCAAATTTTACTACTGCTTTCTCACAGGCTTCCTGCGGACTTAGTCCTTCTTCCATTAATTTTACTATTTCATAGGAAATGATCCCTTTCATTATGTCCTCGCCTAATCCTGTGGCACTTGCTCCACCGATTTCGCTGTCGGCATAAAGTCCTGACCCTATAATGGGAGAATCCCCTATACGTCCTCTTTTTTTCATAAAAAGTCCGCTTGTAGATGTTCCTGAAACTATGTTTTTATATTTATCCAGACAGACCATTCCCACCGTATCATGACCCGAATAAGGTTTCAGTTCCGGTTCTTGAATGTCTTTTATTCTGTTTTTATAATGAATTTTAGCTCTTTCAGTAAGCATATTTTTTCTTTCAAATTCTTCTTTCTGAGCATATAATTCGGCTCCCGAACTGACAAGCATACTGTTTTCATTCAGTTTGCTCAACTTTTTTGCTACAGATATAGGATTGGCAAAATCCTTTATGGCGCATACCGCACCAAAGTCAAAATTTGTACCGTCCATATAAGCCGCATCAAGTTCCACCTGCATTTCCTCATTTGGGAGTCCTCCGTAACCTACCGACTTGTAATAAGGGAAATCTTCTACATTTTTTATCGCTTTTTCTATAGCATCTCCCGCTTTTCCGTCCTCTTTAAGTATTTTTACAGCTTTTTCGACACCTTCGTGTGCCATACACCATGTAGCAATTATTCCCCACATAATTTTCACTCCATTTCTTATTCATATATATAATTTTCCACTTTTTTCAACTCTTCCTTATTATACACTGTTTCAATAACTTTTGCCATATTTTTTAATGATTCTCTTAGACCTACACCGCCTTTCTTGGGCATTTTTATCATAACTATCCTGTCTTTAAATTTTTCAATGACATCACTGTTTTCTTCCGAACACACTACAACTGGTTTACATTCTGTATTTTTTTGAATATAATCTGCAAGAATGGCAGACATTTTGGCATAACCGTGATAGTTAAAACATGGTCCGCATAAAAGGATATCAGCTTTTACTTTATTTATAAGTCCTTCCATTTTTGTAAGAACTGTTTCCTCATTTTTTTCAAAATAGCTGTCGCTGCAATATGTTGTCGCAAGTACAGTCCCTCCTATTTCTTTTATATATTCTTCAAACATCATATATGACGCTACTCCACCTTTTTCCACTGCCAGTTCCACATATGAACCCTCTTTTCCCCCTGTTCCTGACTGTATCTGGTCAAAAAACAATATTATTCTCATTGTATATCCTGAATATCCTTTCTGTATTATCATTAATTTTTTTAAAGATATAGTTTCTTTAAAAATAAAGAATTGTCCTGAATTCAGTAGTTATAAATAAATACGTAAAATTATATTCAGGACAATTTTCCTAATAATCTTAATATTAATCAAAAGATATGTCATCAAGGGAAATATCATCCAAATCATCATTTCCCTGTTTTTCTATAGGTTTGCTTTCTTCTTTCAAATATTGGCTATCCAGTACTCTGAAGAACGGATAGTAAATTATACATCCTATTATTACCAGTATTATCTGGAAAAGTCCTGCAACTATACTTCCTGTGGATAACCAGCCGGAGAAGAATAAAGGTGTTGTCCAAGGTAGCAACACTCCTGTTGTACGAGGAATTATATGTAACAATGTTACGATTGTAGATAAAATTGTATTAACTAACGGTACTAATAAAAATGGAATTGCAATAATCGGATTCAGCACTACAGGAAGTCCAAAAATAACCATTTCATTTATACCGAAAATTCCCGGCACTATTGATAATTTTCCTAATTTTTTCATACGTTCGGATTTTCCTTTGAATATCATCAGTAATACAAGGGACAGTGTACTTCCTCCTCCTCCGAAGTTACAGAAAAAGTCTCCGAATGAACCTGTAAATATATTAGGTAATGGCTGATTTGCTTTAAATGCGGCAAGATTTTCAGCATTCATTGCAAGATGTAAAGGATTGAATATAGTATTTGTAACGGCAGGTCCGTTAATACCGAAGAACCAGAATAATGTTGACAGGAACTGATAAATAGGTTCAAATATCAGACTCTGTCCAAATCCCATTAAAGGTGCCTGCAATACTTTGTAGATAAAATCATGAGCATATCCGTCCTTAGTAAAGAAAATAAAGAACAATCTTACAATGAAAAACACAAGCATAACAAACATACTCGGTACTAACGCCGCAAATGAATTCATTACCGCAGGCGGTACACCGTCAGGCATTTTTATTGTCCAACCTTTATTTTTTACAGCGGTAAATATTGTTACTGAAATTAGTGCCGTAATCATTGCAAGAAATAACCCTTTTGTACCTAAGTTTCCAAATGCAAATCCTCCAAATGCACTTCCTTTTTCATTTACGAACAGAGGATGAGATTGGGGACTCAAAATAAGAAATGCTACTAATGATACTGCTGCTCCTGCTATTCCTTCTATTCCTTTTGCTTTACCGTAATAATATCCGATACCCAAAACTCCAAGTAATGCCAATATACCAAATGTGGAATTTATAACCGAGTCAAGATATGCTTCCCAACCTTCTCCAAAAAATCGGGCTATAAATTCTGAATATCCCGGAAGAGGAAAATTTCCGATAACTATAAATATCGATGCTACTATGATTAAAGGTGTACCTACTAAAAATCCATCACGAATTGCAATTAAAACTTTATTACTGCTTAATTTAGAAGCCAAAGGCCCTAATACTTTCTCCAATTTGTCAAACATATTATTTTACCGCCTTTTCTTTTAAGATTTTTATTGCTCTTTTTAAAATACGTTCTCCGTCTACTTTTCCATAATCTTCAAGGTCAATTACCGCTACAGGAATTCCTTTTGGTTCATATTTTGAAGCTGTTTCTTCAAATTTAAACTTCACCTGAGGTCCTAATAAGATTATATCCGGATGAAATTCCTCAACAATCATGTCTATTTTATTATCAGGAAATGCTTTCACTTCAACAGGTAAATTATGCTTATCTCCCACCTCCTGCATTCTCTTTGCAACTAAACTTGTCGACATTCCTGCTGAACAGAACAAGTATATTTTTTTCATAAAATCCTCCCTTGTAAAATAATCTTCTGATTTTCTTTATAACTTTAATTTCATAACTTCTTTAATTTTATAACTTCTTTAATTTCATAACTTCTTTAATTTCATATTCTTTTATTCTTATAACTTCTTTTTACTTTTATAACTTCCCTATTTTTCCCTATTTTCACATTCCCATTATACTATCTGTCATTGGATGCTGCTATCATTCTTATTGTATGTCTTACTCCTCTTATAGCTATGGAAAGTTCCATTATATTTTCAAAATTAGCTACTCCTGAATATCCTGCATCTCCTATGTGCTGAATATCTACTCCTGCGATTTTATTCATAATAGCTATTTCCCTTATAGTTTCCCTTGTTGAGCTTTCCTGACTTGTACCTATCGCAGACATGGAAAGGGCACCTTTTTCCTTAATATATCTCACGGCTTCTATCATTTCATTTTGAGTAAATCCGGGTACAGTTCCTACAGCAGGCATCATTATGACGTCTGCACCGCTTTCTATAAACTGTTTCACAACATCCAAATTTACGACAGGTTCATTTACTCCGGCAGCGTGCATTTTCCCTGCTATTACCATTCCATTAAAATGTTTTTTAGCCTGTTTTATTCCCTCGACAATTTGTCTGTTTGATACTCCCGTTCCCGGATTTCCTGTAAGACAAACAAAATCAAATCCCATTTCAGATATTTTTTTCAGTGTTGCTTCGGAACATATTCTACCTTCCGGAATGATTTCTATGTCTTCCATCATTTCAGCATTCAGGTCTACAGGTTCCAAATTAAGTCCTACAGGTCTCCCTGTCAATTTTTTTAATAATTTTATCGGCTCATCAGTTTCAGGCAGAGCAGCTATATCAGGATTGTATACATCCAATCCATTGAGTAATATAAGGTCTGCTCCAAAGGCTCTTGCCAGCTCACTGTTTGTAACATCTCCTGTAACTGTTCTTCTATTTACTACATTTTCAGATAAAACTGTTCTTCCTTCACTCGCTTTAATGGCATTTTTCAAGTCCTGCCCCGACATTTTTCTAAAATCACTTGTAAAACAGTTAAGTAATCTTTTTGACATTATTCTCTCCTTTCGTATGTGTACACTGTTATTTTAATGTACTCCATTTTCATATTACTTTTATACCTCACGTTTTTTATTTTGTCAAAAATTATTTTTTTAATCATTAATTTATTTTTTTATAATTAATAATTTTTTATCCCTTGATTTTTTTTAATATTTACAGTATAATTATAAATAAACGAAAGAAATTATATTTTTTTCGTGTATATTTTTTTAGTTAATATATCTTAAAATTATATATAAAAATTTAACGAAACGTATAAATATTTTTTCGCTATATGGGAGGAGATATGAAAAATATATATTTTTCCGAAAAATTCACTGATATAAATAAAAAAAATATTAAACTGATATTTTCAAAAAAAATAACTAAAAATGAAAAAATATTTCTAAAATTACTCTTTTTTAAAATTATTTCAAATTCATCTTTTTTGGATAATGCTG
The DNA here is from genome assembly GCF_057270515.1 of Pseudoleptotrichia sp. Taxonomy (NCBI): domain Bacteria; kingdom Fusobacteriati; phylum Fusobacteriota; class Fusobacteriia; order Fusobacteriales; family Leptotrichiaceae; genus Pseudoleptotrichia; species Pseudoleptotrichia sp. The sequence continues at coordinate 131,087 of NZ_DBHIXS010000001.1, forward strand.
AAATAAGACTCGATGAAATTAACACTACTCCTGAATTTTCTTCTATTACCGACTATGCTTCATTTTTTAAAAATCTGACTGAAAAACGGATATTTTTCACCGTTTCTCTTTCAGATAATGAATATTCAGGTTCTTTTGGGCTGATATCTTCGTTTCTTCTGACTTCGGATTACTGTAAAATCTTTTTTGCCGAAGAATTTAAATATTGTTTTTCAAATGAGAAAAATTTTTTCTCTCTTTTAGAAATCGATAAGTTTATTTTTATGGGCGACTCATTTTCTTTCAATCTTTACAATAATATTATAAAAATTGCAAAAGATAAAAAAGAAATCAGTCTCCCAGTTTCGTCATTAAAAATATATTTAAATTCTGATGATAAGTATAAAAGATTTTTTGATTTTGAAAAGCATATTTTAAAAAAAGCCGTTTTAGATATAAATACATTTACGGAATTTAATATAGAATACAAGAAAATAAAAGACGGAGCAAGACTTACGAATAAAATCACGGAAATAACTTTTTTAGTGAAAAAATCCGAAAAAATATACACTCCTTATGATGATACTATCTACAAAACTGTCGAACTTATTAAAGAATATGTTGAAAAACCTGAAGAAATTTACCGTCTGCTTGTTATGTATGTCGCCAAAAGAGGATATAAATATGTTCAGGATAATATTGATTATCTGAAAAATTATTCTTTCGGAAATTTCGAGAGAAATTTAAAAAAAGCTTTATTACTTGACTGGGCTTACAATAATTTAAAATTATATATCGATATAAATAGGACTGTCAAATCGCCAATAGTATTATTTTATACTCTTACAAGAAAAATTAATGAGATTAAAAGACACTATCCTGAAATAGAATCGCTTCTTCAGGATTTTGAACTGAAAAACATTCATTCTATCAGTTATTTTAACGATAGTGATTACTTTGAATTTATAAATGGAGAAATCGGAATTTATGTGAAATACTATTCAGATAAAAAATCTATAATTAGAATATACTTACCCGAGAATATAATTGAAAAAATAAACAGCTCCAAACAGGAAACTGATTAATTTACAGCTTCTTTATATTTTTGAAGAATTATTGACAAATTTAAAAAGGGGATGTCTCATAAAGTAAATAAAATTACTAAATCATAAATTTTATATATTTTAATATATTTATAAAATCAATAAAAATAATATCTGTTAATTTTTAAAAATATATAACATTTATGTTAGTAAAATTATTTTTGACTTATGAGACATCCTCTTTTTATCAAATTTGTTAATTTTGATTTTTATTCATCATCTTCCAGTTCTTTTCTTTCCTTATCCATTTGATACAGCCTTTTACTATCATCCAATAATATAATTGATACCAAGAAATAAAATGTTGTCAAAGTCCATTCTATTTCTTTGATGATGATTTTGCCTCCTGTAAATAATTCCAGCAGCACAAATAAACCAATAGCAGCTAATTCAGTAAAAATAACTTTTTTATAATCAATTCTATATATAGCATATAAAGAAGATATTAAAAATAAAATTTCATTGATAATTTTTAGATCAATATCCTTGCCGATCTGTTGAGCTTTTAAAATTGTTCCTAATGATAAAACTGTGAAGAGATTTCTTATAAATATTACTGCATTCATTTTTACCTGCTTTCTTAACGGCTATGACCATTGTTTTGTTGTTTATTCATACTATTGCTATATGGACGTTCCGATTTTGTAAATGGTTTTAAATAATAGTTTGTTCTTGCTATCCAATTTGGATTTTTATAATTATCTCTAAAATTAAGAAATCTACTTAATCTTTCTCTGGCAATTTTTATATCTCCATTAGGATATTTTTTTCTAAATTTTTCTTCGTCTATACATACATAATCGCCTTTACACATATTATTTGTATGTTCTGAAGATAGTCCTATCAAATGTTTAGTTGTTATAGGTAATAAAAAATCTTCATCTTTATCAGCTAATTTACCAGCCGCCAAATATCTGTCAACTTCTCTGGCAGCTATTGCCGGATAAAGTCTTTCTTTTTCATAGTAATCTATTTGTTTTTTTATTTCATTTGTTTCTTCGTGTGTTGCCATCATTATATCACTGGGACTGATCCTTGTTTCCTCTGTCACCATTTTTTTAGCTTTATTATTTAACTTTTTCATAATAAAGTCTGTTATTTGTTTTGTAGTAATTCTTATACCTTTTGCAATAAAAATATCAGATGCGAGCTTTGCTAAATTTTTTATAGGAATTTTCATATTACTTTTTGAAACAAAGTAAGTCAAGGCTAAATCAATTGCTAAATCTGTCGCCTTGATACTTAAAACATATTTTGTTGCATTACTTTCTATCTCTTTATCTGAAAGATTATAAGCTTTTTTTAGTTCATCATAAGAATAACTTTCAAAAGTTCTTCTTGTTTCCTGAATTACAGCTGTAAATAAATCAACTATTTTTTTACCTGTAGTTTCATTTGATAACTTACTTGTCATAAATCCTCCTTATATTTTATATTATTTCATATTAAAAAAATAAATATTTTATATAAAAATTATATAACAAAAAAATTTTTTTGTCAAATTAAGACAGTTAAATTGAACTATTGAGTGAATTATTTTTTATAATTATCTTTACTGTTTTTGAAATAGTTTTATACAGACAAATATATTTTCAAATAAATTTTCTATAATTTTTCAATTTTTGCGACAAACGACTGATAAGGTTTTAAATTTATTCTGTTTTCATTTATTTGAATATCTTCAATATTTACAAGCAATATTTCTTTTACTGAAAATTTATCTTTTAAATCTCCTTTTAAATCTATCTCCTGACTTTTTGAAGAGAAATTATTTATACAGATTAATTCATAATTATTATCTTTTCTTGAATAAGCAATAATCTCATCATTTTTTAAATCTAACGGCACAAATTCTCCATAAATTAAGCAATCTGAATATTTACTTTTCTGTCTTAATTCTATCATCTTTTTATAATGGGACAGGACTGAATTTTTGTCCTCTGTTTCCATTTCGACATTGACTTTTTTATAACTTTCATTCATTTTTATCCACGGAACTGCCCTGGAAAATCCGCCGTTTTCGGAACTGTCCCAATGAAAAGGAGTTCTCGTATTGTCCCGACTTCTTCTATTTACATAATATAGTGCTTCTTCACTGCTAAATCCCTCTTTTAAAGCACGATAATACTGGTCTTTACTCGCAATATCATCAAAATCTTCTATTGACGTCCTTTTGAAATTATTTATCCCAAGCTCCTGTCCCTGATAGATAAAAGGTGTTCCCTGTAAAAAGAAAAACAGGTTTCCAAGTAATTTGGAAATTATTACGGCATCTTCATCATTAATATTATCACCGAAATATTTATCAATACTTCTCGGACTGTCGTGATTTTCAAGAAAAGGTGCTCCCCAACCGTATTTTTGAATTATGAGCTGACTATCAAATATTTTTTCCCTTAGCTCCTTCACTGTAAAATCATTTCTATTAAAATAAGCTCCGTCATCTTTCATATCTATTTCGGCATAGTTAAAATCAAAAATCATTGAAAAAAATCCATTTTCTCCTATAAATTTATCATATCTCTCATATTCCAACAGAGGAGTTTCGGCAACAGTAACGCAGTCATATTTCTTAAAAGTTTCATTTCTCAGTTCATCCAGAAATTCTTCAATTCCCGGCTGATTAAGTGTATATTTTATATTAAAAGCCAGTCCATCTTCTCCGTCTACAGGTAAGTCTAAATATCTCTGATCTTTTTTTATAGAATTGATAGCATCTACCCTAAATCCTGCTATTCCTTTTTTTAACCAAAAGTTGACTATTTTATAAAGCTCTTTTCTGACTTCGGGATTTTCCCAGTTTAAATCAGGCTGCTTTTTACTGAATAAATGCAAATAGTACATTTCATTACCGTCTTTATCTCTCTCTCCTTCCACTTTTTCCCAGACGGAGCCACCGAAATGACCTCTCCAATTAGTCGGAGGGACGTCTTTTTTCCCTCTTTTGAAAATATAATAATCTCTGTACTTGCTTTCAGGATTTTTCAGTGCTTTCTGAAACCATTCATGCTCGTCCGAAGTGTGGTTTATTACCAAATCAAGAATTATTTTTATATTTTTCTTTTTAGCTTCGTTTATTAGATTGTCCAAATCTTCCAATGTTCCAAATTCAGGAGCAATATCATAATAATCTGAAATATCGTAACCGTTATCATCCATAGGCGATTTGAAAATAGGACATATCCATAACAATGTTACTCCCAAATCACTCAGATAGTCCAATTTATGAGTAATCCCGTTTATATCTCCTATGCCGTCATTATTACTGTCATAAAAACTCTTCGGATATATCTGATAAGCCACTTCTCTTTTCCACCATTTATCTCTACTCATTATTCTTCCTTTCGTTATCCGATTTTATTTTTCTTTTATCTTTTATTATCCATTTAATTTTTATTATTCACTTAATTCTATCTCAAAATCTATTCTGAAAAAACTTTATGATAGAAAAATAAAGTAAAAAATTATATTTATAAATTTTTGACAAATTTGACAAACAGATAAATATATTTTTTACTTTATTATACAACATTATACAAACATCTTTATTTTACAGGATATTATTTTATATTTTACAAATCTCTTTATTTTAATTCAGGCCAGTATCCTTTGTTAGCTACTATCAAATCATCAAGTATCGCTTTGGCAACCGTTGCACTTGGTACTGTTCTTGATAACGTTATAGCCTGCCATAATTTCTGATATGAACCCTCTATCCATGCTTCTACAGTCAGTTTTTCTACTGAAACCTGCTGTTCCATAAGTCCTTTTTGAAATTGCGGTATTTTTCCCTGACAAATTCTTTCAGGACCGTTAGAACCTACTATACATGGTACTTCAACCATAGCTGTCGGGTCAAAGTTTGATACTGCTCCGTCATTTTCCACAATAAGCAGCATTCTCTCGTGTGTATTATATGCTATTGCCCTTGCCAAATCAACTATATATGAGGCATGGTCATCCACATGAAGCTTTGTTCCTTCAGAACTTCCTTTTTCAGCTATAGTTCTGCATTCTCCAAATACAAATTTTTCTCTTCCTTCCATAACTTCATTTGCTCTTGTATGTTCAGGATTTGAATGGGCAACCACATAATCAGGGAAATAATAGTATTTCAGATACGTATTTGGCATTGTGGCAGGGTCTAAGGCATATACATCTTTAGCTTTTGTAAATGTTTCACTCCAGCTTGCTTCTACATTTTCTCCTTCTATCTCTACATTATACCCCACTCTTGCAACTTTTTCCCTTAGTACAGGCATCAAATCGTTTCCTTCTTTATCCCTTATATCTGTCCACCAGCCGAAATGGTTTAATCCGAAATATCTTATTACCATATCTTTTCTTGATTTTAATCCAAGCATTTCAGCCATTCTTAATTCGATTCCTATAGGCATATCGCATATATTCAGTATCTTTGAATCAGGTCTGAGCCTTCTTGTTGCTTCGGCTACTATCGCTGCAGGATTGGAATAATTCAACATCCAAGCGTTAGGAGAATATTTTTCCATATAGTCGACTATTTCGAGTACCCCTCCTATGGATCTCATTCCATAGGAAATACCTCCCGGACCGCAAGTTTCCTGTCCTAATACTCCATGTTTCAAAGGTATTTTTTCGTCTTTTTCTCTCATGGCATATTTTCCTACTCTTATATGTGCCATTACAAAATCTATATCTGTAAAAGCTTCTTCAGGATTTACAGTATAGACAAATTTAATATCAGGAGCCTTTTCTTTTATAAGTATTTCACACGCTTTAGCTATAATTTCCTGTCTTTCCTCATCATTATCATAAAACTTAATCTGTCTTATAGGAAATTTTTCAAGATTTTCCAATAACATCAGCACTATACCCGGAGTAAATGTACTTCCTCCGCCTGCTACTACAATTGAAAATTTTTTCATTTTTTGCCTCCTGTTTTAAAAAATTATATTTCTAATTTTATTCCTTTTTCCTTAGTTTTATATTAATTATCTCATTAATTCTTCTATTTTATTTCTTACTTGTGCAACGGACAGACCTATAATTACCTGTACAGCTTTTCCTTTTCTCAATACCCCGTGAGCTCCAGCCTGTTTGAATACTGAATCCGGAGCAAGAACATTTTCATCTTTTACACTGACTCTCAATCTTGTAGCACAGTTATTCAGGTCTTCAATATTGTCTTTTCCTCCTAAAGCTTCAAGTATAATCAAAGCCTGATCTGAATACTGGTCATTTTTTGTGCCTGTAGAAGTATCTCCTTCTCCTTTTTTAGCTTTATAGTCAGCTTTTGTGTATAATTTAGCTTCCTCATCTTCTTCTCCTCTACCCGGAGTAGCTAAATTCATTTTTTCAATTAATAATTTGAATACGATAAAATATATACCAGTAAAGATAAATCCGACTACAATTTGCGTGATAATCGTTCCTGAATGATTTTTAGCCATAGGAAGCCAGTTCAGGAATATAAAGTCGAGTAAGCCTCCTCCCATATTTCCGACTACTCCGAAAATATACATTGTTGTAGCCATTGTAGCTGCAAGGAATGCGTGTACTGCAAATAATACAGGTGCAATAAACAGGAAAGTAAATTCCAATGGTTCAGTTATTCCTGAAATAACTGCCGTAAATACAACCGGTATAAGTAATCCTGCCACTTTTTTCTTGTTTGCAGGTTTTGCTGTAGCATACATTGCAAGGGCTATCCCTATTGCTCCGAATATTTTGGAGTTACCATGCAGGGCAAATCCTCCTTGAGGAAATAATGCTTTCAACGGTTCCGCACTTACAGCAAATTCTTTTATATGCTGAACCCAGTATGTCTGTATTCCTCCTTCAACGACTGCCGGTCCGAATATGAAAGGAGTATAAACAAAATGATGTAACCCTGTAGGAATAAGTATTCTTTCAAGGAATGTATAAATCCATACTCCAAAGGCTCCCGAAGCAACCAATACTCCCTGTAAAGCATTTATACCCAACTGAACTTTAGGCCATATAAGAACTGTTGCCAAAGCACAAGGTATCATAGCAAAAAATCCTACTATATATACAAATACCGACCCTTGGAATACTCCCAGAAAATCAGGCAATTTTTTCTCGAAAAATTTATCATGTAAATATACAGCTATTCCTGCAATAATTATTGCTCCAAATAAATTTGTATCAAGTGTCTTGATCCCTGCAATCATGGAAAGTCCACTTGTTCCCCCTGCATCCAGAGACATATCCACTCCAAAATTCCATAATGTCAGAAATGCAGCAACAAAATAATTGAAAGTACAATAAAGTACGAATGCTTCCATACAAGCTCTTGCATTTGCTTTTTTTGCCAACCCTATAGGCAAGCTTATAGCAAACAGTAAAGGCATTTGTCTGAATACAGTCCAACCTCCTTCTTCTATTACCTGCCAGAATTTATACCAGTTTGTCGTAGGTTCTGCAATACTTCCTACAATCTGTTCATTTTTCAGTACAGACGTTATACCTACTACTAACCCTGTAAATGCAAATAATAGTACAGGAGTCATCATTGCTCCTCCAAAACGTTGAATTTTTTTCAACATAAAAATACCTCCTAAGATTTATTTAATATATTTATACCACAATTTTTCAAATTGTCAACACATTTACGAAAATCTTTTTAAAAATTTTTATTCATTTACATATTTCTTATTTATTATATTTCTTTATTATATTTCAATAACAGTTTCAACTCCATAATGGTCGGATACTACAGGAAAATTAATCCCGTTAAATATGACTTTACTACTTAAAACTTTTATTTTCTTATTGCTGAATATATAGTCTATCCTTTTTTCCTGCTTATTCGTATCCCAACCGTCTATATTCCCGCCTACAGTAACTCCGTTATCTTTTTCGACGGCTAAAGTATAAGTATCGTACAAACCTTGAGCTAAAATATTCTCATAGTTTTTTGGACTGTTTATAGCATCAGTATTAAAATCTCCCATTAATATTTTCAAATTTTCCGTCCTACTTCTTCCAAGGATTGTCTGAATATTGTCAGACATTTTTTCTTCTTCACATTCAGGCAAATTCATATGGCAAGTATAAAACTCCATTAACTGCCCTTTATACTCTATCGTCGCACTATTAATTCTTCTTGAAATAATGGTATTTACACTTTGTGCCCTTGTGCAGTAAAATTCGTCAACATCCAAAAGTCTGTGTTTTGTTATTATTGCAAGACCCTCATCATATTTGTCGTATCCGATATGGGAATTGCTCCAATGATAATAATAAGTCCTGTCAGTGTATTTGCTTATTTTTTCCAAAAGTACCCAACCATAGTTATCCTGTCTTATCGCTTTAAATAAAACTGGGCTGTTCATTGACTGGTTCACTTCCTGCATAGCTATCACGTCATAATCTTTTTCTGCAATTACTTTTGCTAATGTTTCCATTTTCTCATCCTGATTTTCTTCAATCCATGCGTGTACGTTTATTGTAAGCAATTTCATATTATTATTCCTTTCAAAATTTTAGTTTTTTTATATTATCTGTATTTATATTATTTATATTTAATATCATTTATTTTAATCATTTATTTTATATCTCAATATTAGCATATTTAATATTTTTATGCCATATATTATTTTGAAAATTATAGCTCTTATCTCTAAATTTGTCAATACATTTACGTAAATGTTTTTTATTTTTTTAATATTTTTATGAAAACGTTGACTTTTTGATAAAAATAGGATATAGTTAAAATATAAATTAATTTCAGGAGGAAATATATATGTTTGAAAGAAGTTCAGGTATTCTGTTTCATCCTACTTCACTTCCGGGAAAATACGGTATAGGAAGTTTAGGAAAAGAAGCCTTTGATTTTGTTAATTTTTTGAAAAAATCCAAGCAGAAATTATGGCAAATATTCCCCTTAGGTCCTACAGGATATGGAGATTCTCCGTATCAGTCCTTTTCATCTTTTGCGGGAAACCCTTATCTTATTGATTTTGATTTGCTCATTGAAGCCCATTTATTATCGGAAGATGATTTGAACGGAGTATTTTTCGGTGATAATGAAGAATATATAGACTACGGAGCTATTTATAATCAAAAATATCCATTGTTAAGAAAGGCATTTGAAAATTTCAGAAACAATTATTCCAATGATATGTCTGAAAATTCATTAAATAATTTATTCAATAAATTTAAGCATGAACAGCAGGAATGGCTGGAAAATTACACTTTATTCATTGCTCTGAAAGGACATTTTAACGGTCTGCCTTGGAATGAATGGGAACATGACATAAAATTTAGACATGAAGATGCCATGAATAGATACAGAGATATTCTTAAAGACGAAATAGAATATCAAAAATTTGTACAATTCCTATTTTTCAAACAATGGGGAGATGTAAAAAGATATGCCAATGAAAACGGTATAAAAATAATAGGAGATATACCTATATTTGTGGCTGCTGACAGTGCAGATGTGTGGGCAAACCTTGATATTTTTCAGTTTGACCATGATTTAAAACCTGTAAAAGTGGCAGGTGTTCCGCCTGATTATTTTAGTGCTACAGGACAACTTTGGGGAAATCCTCTTTATAACTGGGACAGATTGAGAGAAACAAATTATAAATGGTGGATTGACAGGGTAAGAGTAAATCTTGGGATTTGCGACATCATAAGAATAGACCATTTTAGAGGATTTGAATCTTACTGGGCAGTACCTTTCGGTCACGAAACAGCAGAACACGGTCAATGGGAAAAAGGACCGGGAATTGATTTATTCAATGCAATCAGAAATGAACTCGGAAATTTACCTATAATTGCTGAAGATCTGGGAAATCTTACACAGGAAGTCATTGATTTAAGAGAAAATACCGGCTTCCCGGGAATGAAAATCTTAGGCTTTGCTTTTGATTCGGGAGAGGAAAATGACTATTTGCCTCATACTTATCCTAAAAACTGTGTAGTTTATACAGGAACACACGATAATGATACTATTATGGGCTGGTTTGAAAAAGCTAATGAAAGAGACAGAAGATTTGCAATGGATTATCTGAACTCAAGAGATACGGCTGAATTTAACTGGGACGCCATAAGAGGAGCATGGAGTTCCGTCGCAGTCATTGCTATTGCTCCTGTTCAGGATTTTCTTGCTCTTGGAAGTAATGCCAGAATAAATACTCCGGGAGTAGCTTCAGGAAACTGGCAATGGCGTCTGAAAAAAGGTGAACTTACTGACGAACTGGCTGAAAAAATTGCAAAATTTACTGAAATATATTCAAGATAATATTTAAAATAGTCTGTTTCAGAAATGGAAAATTTTTAGAATAAGAATTTCTATTTCCGAAACAGTCTTTTTGAAAACAATCATTTTTTGTAATTTTTTTATACTGTATTTTTTAATACCGTATACTGTTATTTTTACTTGGTTCCAATACATAATTTATGTATGATATAGCTGCCATTATATAACTATATTAAGCCATTATTACATTATGAAAGGAAATACATAATATGAGTAAGTATAAGGAAGTTTATAATGATATCAAAAATAAAATAAAAGAAGGGATTTTAAAACCGGGAGAATTTCTTGAAAGCGAATTTGAACTGGCAAAAGAATATTCCTATTCCAAAGATACGATAAGAAAGGCTCTTTCTATTCTTGAACTGGAAGGCTATATTCAGAAAATAAAAGGGAAAAATTCATTAATTCTTGAAAGGGGATATTTAAAAAATATATCTCTTTCTTCCATACAGACTTCTCAAGAATTGAATAAAGCTGAAAATCTGAATATAAAAATTAATTTGATTAGCTTGTATATAGTTCAGGAAGACGAAAAATTGATGAATATTTTTCAGGCTTCCAAAAATGACGATTTTTATAAAATAGTTCGTACTCGTTCTTTAGACGGAGAAAATCTGGAATATGACGTTTCATATTTTGATAGAAGAATTGTTCCCTTTTTAAGTAAAGAAATAGCTCAAAAGTCCATTTATGAACATCTGGAAAAAGAACTAAACCTGAAAATATCCCATTCCCGCAGAGAAATCAAATTCAGATATGCAAATCCTGAAGAAAAAAAATATATGGATTTAAAGGATTTTGATATGGTTGTAGAGATTGAGACTTATGCTTATTTATCTAACGGACATCTTTTCCAGTACGGAACCATTTCCTATCGCCCCGACAAGTTTACTTTTTCTATCGTTGCTAAAAGATAAATTTTTTAATAAAAAAAGTGTAAAAATAATATTCGTGAAATTTTTCAAAATTTTATTTTTTACACTTTTTTAAACTTTATGCGTATATAATAAAATGTCAAAAACAATATATTTATCTGTCTTTTAATTCAATTCAGGCCAGTATCCTTTGTTAGCCACTATCAAATCGTCAAGTATCGCTTTGGCAACCGTTGCACTCGGCACTGTTCTCGACAGTGTTATAGCCTGCCATAATTTCTGATATGAACCCTCTATCCATGCTTCTACGGTCAGTTTTTCCACTGAAACCTGCTGTTCCATAAGCCCTTTTTGGAACTGCGGTATTTTTCCCTGACAAATTCTTTCAGGACCGTTAGAACCTACTATACATGGTACTTCAACCATAGCTGTCGGGTCAAAGTTGGATACTGCTCCGTTATTTTCTACAATAAGCAGCATTCTCTCATGTGTATTATACGCTATTGCCCTTGCCAAATCTATTATATAAGTAGCATGTGCTCCTGCTTGGAGGCTTACCCCGTCAGAAGTTCCTTTTTCTATAATTTCTCTGCATGCACCGAATACAATTTTCTCTCTTCCTTCCATAACTTCATTTGCTCTTGTATGTTCGGGATTTGAATGAGCAACTACATAATCAGGGAAATAATAATATTTCAGATACGTGTTAGGCAATGTAGCAGGATCTAATAGACATATATCTTTAGCTTTTGTGTATGTGCTGCTCCAACTTGCTTCAACTGTTTTTCCTTTGATTGGAACATTATAACCTATTTCTTCCACTTTTTTTCTCAATTCAGGCATTAAATCGTTCCCTTCTTTATCCCTTATATCTGTCCACCAGCCGAAATGGTTTAATCCGAAATATCTTATTACCATATCTTTTCTTGATTTTAATCCAAGCATTTCAGCCATTCTGTTTTCTATCCCTACGGGCATATCACATATATTCAGTATTTTTGAGTGGGGTTTAAGCCTTCTTGTAGCTTCGGCTACTATCGCCGCAGGATTAGAATAATTCAACATCCAAGCGTCAGGAGAATATTTTTCCATGTAATCTACTATTTCGAGTACCCCTCCTATAGATCTCATTCCATAAGCTATACCTCCCGGACCGCAAGTTTCCTGTCCTAACACTCCATGTTTCAAAGGTATTTTTTCATCTTTTTCCCTCATGGCATATTTTCCTACTCTTATATGTGCCATTACAAAATCTATATCAGTAAAAGCTTCTTCAGGATTTACAGTATAGACGAACTTTATATCGGGAGCTTTTTCCCTTATCATTATTTCACATGCTTTAGCTATAATTTCCTGTCTTTCTTTATCGTTATCATAAAACTTAATCTGTCTTATAGGGAATTTTTCAAGATTATTCAATAACATCAACACTATACCCGGAGTAAACGTACTTCCTCCCCCTGCTATTACGATTGAAAATTTTTTCATAATATTTTTCCTCCTATTTTTTATTTTCCATTTTTTATTTTTTGCTTGTTTAATTTCTTTTTTAATTTCTTTATTTAACTTTATTTTTTGATTTCTTTTAACTTCCTTATTCAACTCCAACTTTCTCCAACTTTGTCATTCAACTTCATTATTTAACTTTTTTCCATAATTTCTTCAATTTCTTCCCTGACTTGTGGAACTGATAACCCTATAATTACTTGTATTGCAGTTCCTTTTCTTACTACTCCGTGAGCCCCGACTTTTTTAAACACATCGTCTGCCGCTACCGCTTTTTCATCTTTAACACTTACTCTAAGCCTTGTGGCACAGTTATTTAATTCTTCGATATTGCTTTTCCCTCCGAGTGCTTCCAGTATTTTAATGGACTGCTCTGAATACAGACTGTTTCCAAATTCTTTTCTTTCCTTTTTCGCTTTATAATCCGCTTTCGTAAATAATTTTGTTTCTTCTTCATCGTCTTCCCTGCCGGGAGTTTTCAAATTCATCTTTTCAATTAAAAACTTAAACAGAAAATAATAAACTGCAGTAAATATAAGCCCTATAAATATCTGCGTAAACATTACTTCTTTATGATTTTTAAACATAGGTATCCAGTTCAGCAAAGAAAAGTTTATTAGCCCTCCTCCAAAATAACCGACTACGCCTAATATATACATTATCGCTGACATTGTTGCCGACAGCAATGAATGGATAACAAACAACAGAGGAGCTACAAACAGGAAAGTAAATTCAAGAGGTTCAGTTATTCCTGAAACTACCGCTGTCAATACCGCTGATATTAAAAGTCCTGCAACTATTTTTTTCTTATGCGGTTTAGCAGTAGCGTATATTGCAAGGGCAATCCCCGGAGAACCGAAAACTTTGGCATTACCGTGGATTGAAAATCCCCCTTGAGGAAATAATGCTTTTAAAGGCTCCGTACTCGCTGCAAAAGCATTCATATGCTCCGCCCAGTAAGTTCTCAAACCTCCCTCTACGACTGCAGGACCGTATATAAAAGGTCCATATATAAAATGATGCAGTCCTGTAGGTATGAGTATTCTCTCAAGAAATGTATAAATCCACACCCCTACGACTCCCGAAGCAACTAACAGACCTTGCAGCTGAAATATTCCCAGCTGTACTTTCGGCCACACTAAAACTGTAACCAAAGCACACGGTATCATCACAAAGAAGCCTACTATGTATACAAATACCGAACCTTGAAATACTCCGAGAAAATCAGGAAGTTTAGTGTCAAAAAATTTCTCGTGAAGATAAACAGCTATTCCTGCTATTATTATTGAACCTATAATACTTGTATCTAAAGTTTTTATACCTGCTATCTCCGCTAATCCGCTTGTTACACCTATTTCCTGTTTAATATCCACACCGAACCCCCACAGTGTTAACAGAGCATTTACAAAATAATTAAAAGTACAGTAAAGTACAAATGTTTCCAGACATGCCCTTGATTTTGCCTTTTTTGCCAGTCCGATAGGCAATCCTATGGCAAATAACAGAGGCATTTGTTTGAACACCGTCCAACCTCCATCTTCGATAAATTTCCAGAATTTAAACCAGCTCGAACCTTTTTTAGCCATTTCTCCCATTATTTGAGAATTTTTCATTATTGATGCTATAGCCACTACTATTCCTGCAAAAGCAAAAAACAATACGGGCGTAAACATTGCCCCGCCAAAACGTTGAATTTTTTTCAGCATAAATGACCTCCTAAAACTTTTTATTTAATTTTTTCTTTGGATACCTCTTGTATACCTCACATTTTTCTGTTTGTCAAAAGCAATTTTTTTAATACTCTTTTTTATTTTTTTTATTAAAATATTATTTATCCTCTTGATTTTTTTATTTATTTACAATATAATTTTAAAAAGACGGAAAACTATATATTTTTTTTCGTTTGTGCTTTGATAATTAAATAATATTAAATTTTCATATAATTTTATAACGGAAACAATATAAATTTTTTTCGTTTTTTAGGAGGTATTATAACTTGAAAAATATATATTTCTCACAAAATATTGTAAACAATGTAAAAAGCGATATAAATTTGAAATTTTCCAAAATAACTACAAAAAAAGAAAGACTGTTTTTGAAATTACTTTTCTTCAAGATTATTTCCTACCCTGAATCACTGAATAAACTGGAAATTGAATTGAATGAAATAATTACTACGTTAAATTTAGACAGTGTAAAGGATTTCAACATTTTTCTAAAGAAACTTATGGAAAAACAGATATTTTTTGAAATACCTGTCAAATCAGGAAAATATTCAGGCTCTTTTGCTCTTATTTCATCTTTTATAATTAACGCAAATTTCTGCCAGATTTTTTTTACTGATGAATTTAAATACTGTTTTTCCAATCAGAAAAATATATTTTCCTTATTGGAAATTGAAAAATTTATATTTATGGAAGAGCAAATTTCATTTAGCCTTTACAACAATATTATAAAAACGGCTCAAAACAAGAAAGAATTTGCTATTCCACTGAGTTCCTTAAAAGAATATCTGAATTCTACTGACAAATATCCAAGATTTTTTGATTTTGAAAGATATGTCCTGAAAAAAGCTATTTCAGATATTAATACTTTTACAGATTTCAATGTTGAATATAAAAAAGTCAAATCAGGATTAAAAGGGAGTAATAAAATTACCGCGATTAATTTTACAATAAATAAATCAAGACAAATTCCCGTACTTTATGACCAAGCTATATACAAAATGCTGGAACTGGTCAAAGACAGGATTACTAATCCTGAAAAAATATATAATCTTTTTCTTATGTATTCCGCTAAAAAAGGACATAAATATGTATATGACAATATAGAATGCCTGAAAAATTATTCTTCCGATGATTTCGAAAAAAAATTGAAAAAGGCTCTTTTGCTTGATTTGGCAGCCAACAAATTAAAACTGTATATAAATATAAATGAGGTTGTTAAATCTCCTGTTATCCTATATAATATACTTATGCAGAATATTAATATAATCAAAACTTACTATCCTAAAATAGATATGTTACAATATACTACAGGAGTTATAAATTTAAAAAATATTCGTTTTTTTAAAGATCAGGATATATTTGAATTTTCCAATGAAGAAATAGAAATTTATGTAAAATATTGTTTAAACAAAAAATCTATTATCAGGGTCTATTTACCTGATAAAATCATTAAAAAATTAGGAAAGAGAGGTAAAAATGAGAATACTGGTAGTTGAAGATGAAAAAAATCTGAATGACATAATTGTCAAAAAACTTAAACTGGAAAAATATGGAGTAGACAGCTGCTTTGACGGGAAAGAAGCCCTTGATTATATATTTTCCACTGACTATGATGCCGTCATTCTGGATATTATGTTACCGAAACTGGACGGATTTGAAGTATTGAAAAAAATACGTTCTCAGGATATAAAAACTCCCGTACTGCTCCTGACCGCGAGAGACGGTATTGATGACAGAGTAAAAGGACTTGATTATGGAGCGGATGACTATCTTGTAAAGCCTTTCGCTTTTGACGAACTTCTCGCCAGAATACGTGTTATGCTGAGAAGAACTTCAAACAATGTAAACAATGTATTTACAATAGCAGATTTAATAGTGGACTGTGATTCCCAGACGGTAACAAGAAACAACAATACTATAAAACTTTCCGCTCGTGAATTTACCATACTTGAATATATGATTAGAAACAAAGAAAAAGTTCTCACAAGGGATAAAATCGAGCAGCATATATGGAACTATGACTATGAGGGAGGAACGAACGTGATTGATGTCTATGTGAGATATCTAAGAAAAAAAATAGATGATGACTATACTCCTAAACTCATACATACAATAAGAGGTGTAGGTTATGTTCTGAAAGTGGAGAAGGTCGAAAATGAGTAAACTTTCTATCAAATCAAAAATTACATTTTGGTATATAGGTCTTATGATAGCCCTTATAATAACTTTTTTAGGACTTATTTTCTATATAAGTGAAAACATTATAAGAAATGCTGTTTATAAAAATCTCAAAAATACCGTTACAGGAACTTTTCAGGAGATTGATTTTTATGAAAATGAACTTGATATAGATAGCGACCTCATTACTTTAAATAACAATGTCCATATATCTATTTATGATGAAAACGGATTTATTTACGGCGATTATCCTCTGCTTATGAAAGACGACTTGCATTTGACGGACGGTGAGATAAAAACTGTCAAAAATAATAAGAAAAAATGGTATATTTATCAGGCAAAAAAAACTTATGGAGAATACGGAGATATAAAAGTGAGAGGAGTTATTTCGGCTTCGGAATCTGAAAATGCCCTTGAAACTATATTTTATATTTCTTTAATAATATTTCCGTTTTTTCTTATATTTACAGCCATTAACGGTTATATCATAGCAAATAATTCTTTCAAGCCTATTGAAAAAATAAGAAGTATTGCCGAAAAAATCAATGAAGGAAATGATTTATCCAGAAGAATAAATTTGGGTAAAGGAAATGACGAGCTTTCTACTTTAGCAAACACCTTTGATACGATGTTTGACAGATTACAGAGTTCTTTTGAGAATGAAGCCCGATTTACTTCCGACGTATCTCACGAACTTAGAACACCTGTATCCGTTATTATTTCCCAATGTGAATATGGAATAGAAAATTCCCAATCCCTTGAAGAAGCAAAAGATACTTTGAAAATTGTTCTTCAGGAGTCCAAAAAAGTTTCCCGCCTTATTTCTCAGCTATTGACTCTGGCAAGGATAGACAGAGGACATCAGAAACTCAATATAGAAGTTCTGAATATAAGTGAACTTGCAGAAATTGTAATCGACTCCCAGAAAAGCAGTGCCGATAAAAAAAATATTACAATTAATGAAAATATCACTCCTAATATACATACAAAAGGTGATGAAATAATGATTATGAGACTTTTTATAAATCTTATTTCCAACGCTATTACTTATGGTAAGGAAAATGGAAATATCCTTGTGGAAGTATTCAAAAATAATAATAAAATCATTGGAAAAATTTCTGATAACGGAATAGGGATTTCAGAAGAAAATATAGAAAAAATCTGGAAACGGTTTTTCCAGGCGGATCCGTCCAGAACAGGAGAAAATGCAGGTCTTGGACTATCTATGGTCAAATGGATTGTAGAGGCTCATAAAGGAACTATTTCAGTGGAAAGTGAACTTGGAAAAGGAAGTATTTTTACTTTTGAACTGCCTTATAATCTTTAACCTGTTAATTTTAAAGTATATTGTTAGGAAATCTTTTCCGAAACAAACAAAAAATTTATACCTCTCATTTTTCTTTAATATTTTTATGATATAATGATTATACATAAAAAATAACTATTAAAGATTACGGGAGGAAATTATGAAAAATAAAATCTTAAAAATAACATTATTAGGAATAACTATATTAGGACTGTCATCTTTTGCAGCAGGTAAAAAGATTTCATATTCAAATTATGCAACTAAAAGTCAGAAAGGCTACATTGGAGAAAGTAGAGCAAGAGCTATTGCCCTTTCAAGGATTCCCGGAGCGAAAAATCGTCATGTAGTAAAGTTAAAACTCGACCGTGAGGACGGAAGAATGGTTTATGAGGGAAAAGTTCTTTATAACGGTTTTGAGTATGAATTTGATATTGACGCTGTTACAGGAAGAGTCGTAAGCTGGGATGTTGACAGAGACTAATCAACATAAATTTTAAAGGAGAATTTGATGAAAAATAAAATTATAATGATAATACTTTTTGGTATTATTTTATCAGGAACTACGCTCATAGCGGCTAATACAAGAAAAAAAAGTAATAAAAAGAGAAGAGAACCCCAAGCTACAAAAATAAAATATAAAGAGGTAGTCGATGCAAAACCAATGATTACCTTTGTTAAAGCTGAAGAGATTGCTCTTGCTCATGCAGGATTGACTAAAGATGATGCCAACGTTAGTAAAATTCTTATGGAACAGAAAGATAAGGAACTTACTTACAAAATCGTCCTTAATTCCGATACTAATGATTACAATTACATTGTAGGTTCAAATGAAGGAAAAATTTTGAATTATTCCTTAAGAAGCAGAGATTATCTTGGCTCAAATGCAAATTATATAGGAAATGACAAAGTCAAGGAAATTATTCTCAATAAAATGCCTGAAGTTACGGAAGAAGAAATATACGAAATAAAAATAGATAAAGAAAATAATCTTCCTGTATACAAAGTCAGAGTTATTTCCAAAGGAAAAGACTATAAATTTACCCTCAATGCTTTTAAAGGGGATATTACCAAATCTGAAGAGACAGATTTTACTTCTTTTTAAGTTAAAGCAGAGATAAGAAAGGAGAATTACTATGAAAAATAGATTTTTAGCTGCAAGTCTGGGACTGTTGGCATTATTTATACTGGTAACTGCCTTTTTTACTAACAGTTATGCAAGTAAAAATGAACCCAGAAAAATAAAAATTTCCAATGCAGATATAAAGATTTCCATTGAAAAAGCTAAAGAATTGGCTATTTCTCATTCAAAAGTTCCTAAAAAAGAAGCAAAAATTTCTAAAATAAAATTAGACAAAGAAAACAGAAAATTTATTTATGAAATTGAATTTTATACTCAAAAGAAAAGATATCAGTATGACATCGATGCAAACACAGGAGAAATAATAAGTTACAACCAGAAAGATTTAGGCGTAAATATAAGCACTCTTCCTGATACAAATACAGGAAAAACTACTGTTACTAACGGTTCAACCGATAAAACAAAAGTAGATAAAACTAACTACATCGGAGAGGAAAAAGCCAAAGAAATAGCTATATCGAGAGTTTCAGGAGCTAAAAGAAGCGATGTTGTCAGAATTAAACTGGATAAGGAAAACGGCAGAGTTGTCTACGAAGGAAAAATTCTCTACAATTACACTGAATATAAATTCGATATAGATGCTCTGACAGGAGAAATATTGAGTTGGGAAGTAAATAAAGACTAACATATTGTTTAGAGCTGTTAAAGCTAACTTAGAGCTAATTAAAACTGACATAATAAATAGAATGTAGTAAATAACTAATTATATTTTTAAAAATATTATATAAATAAAAAATCGGTATTGAAACAATATTTTCTGTAGATATTTTTATTATTCATCTGATAAAATAAATAGTTCCTTAATCTTCTTATATATAATATCAGTATGAAAAATAAAAATAGAAAACAGTCAATACAGTTAAAATATACTGATTTTTTATTTCAGGCTCTATAATATATATGGGGGTGGAAAAAGAAATAAAAAAATAGCATAAATAACAAATTCATAGTATTATGTTTTTGCCAAAATAACATAAGAAAGAAATTTGTATTTATGCAAAATAATTTTACCACATTCAGACCTGAAATAAAAGATGTAAAAATAAAAAAAGTGGAACTTATCTGTGACACCTACCATGTATATGGAATAAGAGCTGATATAAGGCAGAACTGCTGTGGCAGAAAAATGAATATACATGACTACAGGACTGTTACAATAAGAAGCCTCAGTTACGGAAACAGGAAAGTCATACTTCATATAGAAAAACAGAGGTATGTCTGTCCTGTATGCAATAAAAGAACAACTTCCTCAATAGATATTGTAGACAGAAACTGCAGCATCTCAAACGAAATCAAGGATGAAATAAGAAGAAAACTTTCAGAGATGAAGTCATTCACTCAAATAGGAAGGGAAGAAAATACTAGCATATCAACTGTCATGAGGATATTTCATGACATTGAAGTTCCTCATCAGGAATTGGACTATGAAACTGTATACCTTGATGAATTTAAGGGGAATGCAGATAAAGAAAAGTATCAGCTGGCAATATATGATACAAACCATATCCTGATAGATATTTTAAAGGACAGGAAATCATCAACCATAAGGGAATTCCTTCTCTGTCATAAAGACAGTATAAAAAAGGTTGGAATGGACATGTTTATGCAGTTCAGGAATACAGTGTATTCCTGTCTTCCACATGCTGATATTGTAGCAGACAAATATCATGTCATAAGGCAAGCAAACTGGATGATAAGGGATGTGAGGATAAGATTATTCAATTCAGACATAAAGTACAGGGAATACAAGAAATACTGGAAGCTGATAGCAAAGAATCCAAACAGTACATTCAGTCCTTCACAGAAGAAGAGACTAAAGAAACTGAAGAACCTTTCAGAGATATTTTCAAGGGCTTATGATCTTAGGACAAAATTTTTCAGTATATTTGAAATAAAGGATGTTACTATATTCAGTTATGAACTGAAGAACCTGATAGGAGAACTAAGGGAGTCAGGAATAAAGGAATGCATTAAGTTAGGGGAAACATTATCAAACTGGGAAAAAGAAATAAATAATATACAAAAATATAATATAAATAATGGATTTGTTGAAGGTAAAAATAACAAGATAAAAGTAATAAAGAGGCTATCTTACGGGATAAAAAAATTCGACAACCTTAAAAAGCTTATTCAGCTTAGAATCTCTTAAGATTATCGAACTTTTTCCACCCCCACTCTTGACAAAGAGCCTTTTTTCATATTTTTTATTTTTTCACTTTTTATTCCTTAATTTTAAAAATAAAAGAGATTGTTTTTATTATATTTGAGATCTTTCAGGTGTCCACGATTTATTTACCATTTCTATAAGACTTTTTATATTATCTTTTCTTCCGTCTATACTGATAGAATAAATTCTTCCTCGAAAATCAAGATAATGTATTACCATAGCATTATTTGAAATATAATCTTTTTTTACAACTACCTGATAGGCACGATAACCATTTATGGTTGTTTCGGTAATTACTCCCTCATTTTCATCAGACATCTGTTTTAGTGAAGTATATAGCTGTTTTGCCATTGAATAGGCATTAGGATAATTATCTGTGGAATATGAGCTTAATGTTATATAATTAGTGTTGCCCTCTTCTTCCTGAAAATAAGCTTCTGCAAAAATTTTTCCATTATTTCCCGAAGTACCATCCTCAATATTGCTCCCCTCTCCGCCGACTACATTCCAGCCGGCGGGGAGAGTAATATATCCTATTTTAGCATTTCCAAAAATTTTCTGTCCAGAATTTTCTGAAGTTTGAGGAGTATCGTTCAATTCAAATTTATGCCATCCTTCTTGAGTATTTTGTATATTCTGATTTTGATTACTATTTGTAGTTATATCGATGTCATTATTCTCCTCAGTTTTTTTCTGATTATTTCCTTTATTTCCACATGATACGGACAATATTCCCAATAACAACATAATAATATATTTTTTCATAATTTTCTCCTCAAATATATCTATTTTTCGGGATTCCAGCTTTTATCAACGATATCCAATGTGTTCATCACCTCTTCAGAGGCTCCCTCTACTGCTACATAGTATACTTTTCCATTATAATCTACAAACATCATCATCAGTACTTTACCGTCAGGAGCTATAGCTTTAAGCATAAGAGCATCGTATCCGTTTACTTTTCCGTTCAATAGTTCCGCATTATTATTTGTTATAAAACCTACTTTTACAAGCCCGTTATACATATTGCTTATCGCTTCTTTGGCGTTGTTCCCGCCCGCAGGATTTTGGTCCAGTGTTATTATATCCACGCCGTTTTTTGAGAGCTGCATAGCAGTAGGTGTAGCTTGAGGATCTTTAAAATAACTCCAGCCGTTAGGCTGATCTATAAATCCTACTGTGGCATTACCGAATCTGCTGCTTGTAGAAACCGTCTGCTGCTGACTCTGGATATTGGATTGCTGTCCCTGTATATTATTATTCTGAAAGTTTTGTCCTTGCTGGGTAGTTTGCTGGCTTACCGTATTATTTAATTCATTTGCTTCACCCTGTTTTTGTCCGCACGATAATACCGCTATTCCTAAAATTAATACTAAAAACAATTTTCTTTTCATAATATATACCTCTTTTCTATCTTTTATATAATTTATTTTACATTATAAACATTAAAAGAAAATGAGAACTTGTAAAATCTGATTTTTTGAATTTTGATAACCTGATTTATTAACAAATTATTTATTTTTTTGTTTTTTTTATTTACTCTTCTATAATTTATTTTCTTTATAATTTAGTTATAATATATTATGATTATAACATATTTTTACAGTTTATTTTTCTCATTTTTCTTTAATGTTTATCTGATAAACTATAAAAAATCAATTAAGGAGATGATTTAAGTATGAAAAAATTATTATGTATGGTGTTTCTGGCATTATCGCTGGCTACTACCGCCGCTGAAAGTACAAAAGCATCATCGGCACATATTTCAAATCAGGAAATGAGACAGAACACGGCAGAAATTGAAAGGGAAGTAAAATCTTCATTTAAAAAAAGTTTTGAAACTCAGATCGAACAGGCAATTGCAACTACATTAAACAATAATCAGCTGGACGCTGCTCAAGCCTATATGGTTGCAATAATGGTAAAACGTATTATGAATTATATGGACATCGATGTGACAAAAGTCCATTATATATCCGATTATGAAGCTGATGTTACTCTAAGAGCGAAATTTCCTGATATTGGAAATGGAGACTACAGCAATAAAATCGAAGAGAAATTCAGAAGAAAGGCAGGAGTATCTATAGAGGGCCTTTCATCAAGAAATCTTTCTGACAAGGAAGCTGAAAAATATTTGGGTATTCTTGCTGAAGCGATAAATGAATCTATTGATGATATTTTATCAAATGCAAAAAGATACCAGTATACTACAGATGTCTACAGATTTGTAAAAGTAGGAAATAACTGGCAGACTAATATGGTTGCCAAATAAGAAATAAGAACTGTAAATAAAAAATGAGAATTAAAAAATAATATTTATACTATTTTTCAAAATTTTATTTATTAAAAATATTATTTTTTATTTCTTGTTTTTATTTTTTACAGTTTTTTTTATTTATTTTTTTGGAAGCTATATGGTGAGATACAATAAAATTATCAAGGAGCTGATTTGATATAAGAAAATTGTTACTTCTACTATTTTCTATGCTTTCTCTCTGTATTGCTGCTGTTGAAATTACAAAAATACCGTCAGCGCGTATTTCTGAACAGAAAATGATAGAATACAAAGCAGATCAGAAAACTTGTAAAAACATCATTTAATGAACAGATTAAAAATTATAGAACAGAAGCAATCATCTATAAATTCATCAAAACAGGCAATATATGGAAAACAGACAAATTTATTTTATCACATCTAAAAATAAATTTTACACAAAAATAGACAATATATGGAAAACAAATATAACTCCTGTTAATAAAAAGAATTAGAATTTTAAAATTACTGAAATAATATAAAAAATAATATCTATAAATTCATTCAAAATTTTATAATCGAAAAATATAATGGGCAGCTGAAAAATTAAACTGTCTAAACTGTTAATGTATAAGCGAATTTATATTTTTTCAGAAGCAGACAACTTTTTGATAATTAAAATTTTGTGGAATAATAAATATTATTTTTTATTCTTTATTGATAAAACTTTTTTCTATATTATTTTTTATATTATATCATTTTTTTGAAATTTACTCTCTTTAACCTCTCCTTTTTTTATTCTAACATACAATCTTCCAATATCTTTCAATTTTGCAATCATCAAAAAATACATAATCATTATAAAGAATGCAGTATAAAAAATCTATTTTATGTCTTTCAGTTTTGCAGTCATCAGAGAATATATATAAGAATGCAATATAAAAATCTGCCTTATATATTCCAATTTTACAATCCTAAAGACAATATTGTAGCAAATTCCGCATTATCATCGGACATAACCCAGCTTCCGCCATTCTTTTCATATTTGACATTTATTGTCTTTTCCATATATTGAACATTTCCCGCATTTAGTTTCTCTGCTACATATTGCATCATTGCACTTGTAACTATTTTTTGTACTTCTTCTTCACTTTTTCCGGAACTGTTTATATTCATATTTGACAATTCCTGTCTAAAATTCTGTACTATCTGCTGTATATTGGGATATTTCATTGAAACATTTATAATGGCAATATTACCATTTACCTGAGTATTATTGATATTATATGTTATTTTTTTATATCCTTCTGACAGCATAATGACATTTTGAGAAGTCCCCTCGGGAAATATTTTGGATGTATCTCCTGCCTGTATAGCATTCATCAATGCGTTAAACATCTGGTCAGGAGAATTGGCAATATTATTATTTTGTAAGCCATTATTGCTATTTGAATTATTAACCGTACCATTCTGAGTATTATTTTGAAGAGTATTCTGCTGATTATTATTTTGTCCTCCTCCTTGCCCTCCGCAACTGATTGTTAGTAACATTAATCCTAATAAAATTATTGTTTGTTTTTTCATATTATTTTCCTCCTGAATTTATCATTTTTTTCTTTATTTATTTTTTCTTTATATTTTTCAGTTAGCAAAATTCCGAAAACTATAGATATTGTATGTTGAAAAATTTATATAATAATTATATATTTATATCTTTATATGATATTATTGAATATATTTATTTTTTTGCTGTTTCAGGAATATATTTTTCCTTTACCATTTTATACATTCCTTTTCCTAACATTTTTAAAGTAATAAAAAACATTATAGACGGAATAATAATTGAAGCAAGAACTACCATTCCTTTCGTATTTTCAGATATCGAAGGATTTTCCGCCAATGATTTCAGTATCATAGGAAAAAATATCCCTGTTATATTGAAAACCATATGCATTAATATTGATATTTTTACTTTTCCTGTACGATCTTTTATATTTCCGAGCAGAATTCCTAATAAAAAAGTATAGATGAACTGTAAAGGATTTCCATGAGCCAGCCCAAAAAGTATAGCCTGTATTAAATTATAATATTTTGTTCTTTTTCTTAAAAAGTTGAATAACAGCTTTCTGAAAATAAATTCTTCTATAGGAGGTGCGACTAAGATTGCTATTAATATAAGAAATATTTCATTATACTGCATTTTTTGATTGTATTCATTTATCAATGATTTAAAAATACCTATTGATGAAATTATTGTCAAAAACATCATTCCGAGAATACAAAAACACATAGTATGGGTACTCAGAATAATCAAATTGTTATTTTCTTTTTTATTCATTTTTTTCTCCTTTCAAAAACTGATTTTTATTTCTATTTTTTTATAACTCGTAATTTAAAACCACTCCTCATTTCAATCTTACAAGATAAATATATCATTCAAACATTAAAAGAAAATGAGAGCTTTTTTATTTTGATTTTTTTCATTTTGATATAAAATATTTTCTGAATAATTTTCTTAAATTTTTTCTAAAAAACAAAAGTTCTCATTTTATTTTAATTTTTAAATGGTATTATAAATATGATAATAAAAATAGTTATCTATTTTCTACAACCTATATATCAATTCAGAAAGAGAGGTGTATTTTTATGAAAAAACTGATTATTGGTTTACTGTTGCTTTTCAGTGTCTTTACATTTGCTGAAAAATCAGGAAAATTGAGAATTATCAATGAATGTGAAATTGTCTCAAAAGGAAAAACAAAATCAGGTAAATACTATATGACATGTAAAAGCTTGAAAACAAATAAAATTTTTCATTTTATCGATTTAGTTGAGCAAAGTTATTATAAATTCGATAAAGGAATAGTTTTTGAAATAGAATTTTACGGTAAAGGCAACAAAAATCTAACTATAGAAACTTTTAATTATGTACGTTAATAAAAACTATAATACAGTAAGTAATAGTAATAGAAAAAAATATATTTATAAATTTTTCAAAATTTTATAATTTGAAATAGAAAATAAATATTGGAAAAAAGTATCTTTCTGAACTTTCAAATGATTTTTGCTTTTTTCTTAGTAAATAATTGTTTCAATTTAGCATAATTTTGAGAAGTAAATAAATATATTTTTTTGTGAATTATTATATTCCTATTTTTGGGATTATTAAATATATAATATATATCAAAATAATAATTTAGATAAAAAATTTATATCAAAAAATTAGAAACTCTCATTTTTTTTTAATGTTTATGGGGTATAATTAATGTAAACTAACAACCTAATATATTTTACAAAGGAGGGATTATATGGAAAAATTGATACAAGGGAGATTTTCAGGTTTCGGGTTTTCCGGGAAACTTTATGGTCCCAGTTAATAAGTTTCTCTCTAATCTTTTTAAATAAGGCTATCTCAAAATCAAAATTTTAAGATAGCCTTATTTATTTTCCATATAAAAAATAATATAATAATTTCATAATTTTAGTCTTTCAGAAAATTATTCATTTTACATATAAAAAACATAATTCTAAAATCATTTAATTTTTATTATTGATTTTTTAGAATTATGTTTTATAGATTGTCAATTCATTTCAAATTCTATATATACTGTCTTTGAGAAAGAAGATTTCTGCGGATTGATAATTATTGCATTCTGTTGTGATTTCTCTATAAGTTTTGCGTCAGTTTCCTTTAACAAATCAAGATTTGAATTTCCGTTATAATTTGCATTATAGTAAGAATAAAAAGCTCTTATTACACCGTTGGAATTATCAGTTATTGTTACAGGTTTTTTTAGCTTCAAATCTGTTTTATTTAATATATTTTGAGCTTTTTTCAAGGCTTCCTTGTAAGCTTCTTCATAAAGCTGATCTTCTATTTTCTGTTTGTTGTCAATATCATATTCTATAACGCCTGTAGAATTTATTTCAAGAGAATGGGCAAGATTAATTATATTTCCGAGTTTCTGCATATCTCTTGTTTTTACTTCGATAGAATGAACGACGGTAAACAGCTCCTTTTTTAAAGCTTTATTAGTTTCAAGGTTTATTTCTTCGTTATCATATCCGGCTATTTTGACAGTTTCAGTGCTAAAACCGTTTGCTGTAAGTTTTTTTTGAATATCGTTAAAATCATTCATTGCTTTCTGATAAGACGCTTTATTATCAGAATCTCTCGCTACTACAGTAAAAGAATAATTTCCATTTTTTATTCTTTTCACATCATAGATATTTTTCTGAATTAAAACAGACATAAAATTTTTCAGTAAATTAAGGTTAAAAGGAGCAACTTCCACTGTCAGTACAGTTTTAAACTCTTTTTTCCCCTTATTTACCGTTGTGCTTTCCCAATTATAATTCTTATAGGTATTATAGTCTATTGATTGTATTTTTTCATATTTTGTATTTGTTTTACTTAATAAATTTTTATATTTTGCCAATATGTCGGCATTTTTCTTACTTGCTTTTTCAAGATTTTCATCTTGAGTAGTAATCTGCAAATATATTTTTGCAGAATTTGGAGCAATTTCTTTTGTTGCAGTTCCCCTGACTTGTATTCTCTTTTCTGATGCGTTATCTGAAAAAGAAAAAACTGAACAGAGCATAAATAGTAAAGTTATAATTTTTTTCATTGATTTCAACCTCTTTCATAAAATTATTTTATTTCATATAAAACCGATATATTCTGGGAAAGTTTAATAGGTTTTGGGATATAGTCTATTCTTCTGTCTCTACCTTTTTTGGCTATTGCCATCCCTGACTGAGAACCGGACTTCATAGCGACAGGTTCTGCTGCGTATTCAGCCGCTACTCCCCATTCACTGTCAATACGGTCTATCATCTTTTGTTGAAATGCTATATCTTCGCTCACTACAAGAGGCGAACTCAACGTCATATTACTTGATTTTAAAATACTCACAGCTTTGGATTTTGCCTGATTGAAAGCTTCATTATACATCTCCGAAGCAATTTTATCCTTATCTGAAATATCAAAATATATCGAACCGCTTATATTTATTGAATTGTCATCAGCAAGGGAAATAATATCATTTAAATTTTTCAGATTTTTTGTAGTAACTGTGAAACTTTCAGTAACTACAAACACATCTTTTGGATTTCCATTCTGTACACTTTGATTTTCAATCACTTTATAATCATCGAAAATAATATTATTTTCAGAAATTCCCGATGAATTCAGTTTTGATTTTATGGAACTGAATTTATTTAATGTTTTATTTAGAGCGTTATTTAATGATACATCACTGTCATTCAGAACAAAATAGTAAGAATTATTTTCAGTTTCGGATTTTTTTAAGTTTTTCAGACTATCGTTTCCTGCAAAATCTATTAATTTGGAAAGTTTTCCAAAATCAGTATTTTTAATAGTAACTCTCATTTGTACTGTGTATGATGCAGGTTTTTTCTTTGTTTCAGATTTATCAATTTTCTTTTTACCTTTAAAGTCCTCGTAAACAAGCTGTTCATCTTCTATGTAACTATTTTCATAATCTTTCTGTTTATTACTGTAAAATGAAATTGTTTCAAAATTTGTCAGCTCGATTTTTTTAGATTTCAGTCCCGACTTAAATTTTTCTATTTTCTCTTTCAGTTCTTTTGTAGCATTGTTTAAATTCTGATTTTTCACTTGAATTTGAAAAGAAATCTTTGCAGTATCAGGGGCTACTTCCCTTTCAGAATTTCCTGTAACACTTATTTTTCTTATGACATTTTCTGAAAATGAAAATACTGATAAAATAAGAAACAGCCCTGTTAAAAATTTTTTCATATTTACTTCCTCCATATATTTTTATTTTATAACAATATATTATCAGATAAATATTAAAGTAAACTGAAAAATTTTAATTTTTTATCAGTAGCTGTTTTTTTAGTTTTATCTTTTCGTTTCTTGAGTTTGTTTTTCAAATCTGTTTGTCAAATTTATTTCTCAAGTCCATTTTTTAAATCTTTTTGTCAAACTTATAAAATTTCTTCTAATTTTCTATTTTTTTATTTTTCTATTCTTCTATTTTTCTAAATTTTCTAAAAAACTTTTTCCGTTTTCGGGCATTTTCGTCTTAAAATAATCTGCAACTGTTGCCCCTATATCGGACATTGTTTCCCGATGACCGATATTGACGGACTCCAAACCTTTTTTATAAACCAGTATCGGTACATTTTCCCTCGTATGTTGGGAATGTCCTATTGTCGGGTCATTTCCATGGTCTGCGGTAATTATGAGAATATCTTTTTCATTCAGTTTTTCCATTATTTTGCCTATATATTTATCGCTCAATTTGAGTATCTGTGCATATCTTTCAGCATTTTCAGCATGTCCTGCAAGGTCTGTTTCCTGAATATTTACAGCGATAAAACCTTTTTCAATTTTATCAAGTTCCGAAAGGGTAATATCAAATATTTTTGAAGTATCTACAAGGTTCAGGAAACTTTTTCCCTTTTCATTAAGAACTATATCAGCCACTTTTCCTACAAGTATTACAGGAATGTTTTCCTTTCCAAGTATTGTCGGAACTTGAGTTTCAGGATTTATCCCGTATCCCAGATGTCTTACCATATAGCCTTTTTCATAGACTTTCGATTTGGGGGCATTTATACCGACATACTTTTCTTCTCTTTCTTCTTTTGCAGCCTTTATGCTTTCTATAGTTGCTTCAGTTCCACCAAATACTATCACTCTTTCCACTTCAACTATTTTTCTGACAATTTCCCCAATTTTCAGCTCATCTTCAAAAGAAATTTTCTGAAAAGTAGTAGTTACATTGTATACCTGTCCCAAATCCGTTTCCAGATTATCTCCCACTGCAACACAGTCATTTACCCATAAATATTGAATTTTATCTCCTATTTTTTCTACTTTATATCCCTCTTTTATTAGAGCATCATAAACTTTATCAATATAATAACTAAAAGGAGCTATCAGAGGCTTTACAGGACGGGTTCCCATTATTTCCTGATGTCCCAAAAATGTATCTCCTCCATGATGCATAAGCTTTGATTTTCCGAATACAGCTTTAGGATTTATTTTCATTTTCCCATAATCTTCTCCTAAAGCATTCATTAATCCTAATTTTTCTAAGTTTTCAAGTCTTAATTCAGGAATTTTATCTATTATATGTTTACACGTATTGGCTCCGAAATCTCTCGGTCTGACTTCCAAAACATCATCCATATAGCCTACTCCGTAACTATCCAGTACAATAACTATAAATCTTCCCTGTTCCATTTTATTACCTCTATTTCTTTCTCTTTTTAAATTTTACTCTTAATTTTATTTTATACTTTCGTTTTGAGCTTTTTTCTAACTTCTTTGTAATACGCTATTTTTAGATTATTTTATATACCTGTCATTTCTGCCGCTTTCATACCGACTTTTACTTTTAAATATTTTATTAGTATAAAATTATTCTATAAATTTTCCGTTTTTTCTCCCGATGAAGTATATTTTCCTATAATTTCAGGTTTTCCTTTCTGTATTCCTCTAACTAAAATTATTGTTGACCTTGTTACAAACATCTGGGCTCTAAAACAACCTAAAACCGTATCTCCTATATTTCTTTCTTTTTCTATTTCCAGATAATAGTCAATATTATCAGGGTTTATTTTATTTACTTTTATCTCTGAATTTTTTTCACTGTTTCCTACTATGACTTTTTTTATATTGGAACGTCGGTAATATCCGCCGCCATAAAAATAACTTTTTCCTCTGAAATTATGGGAAATTTCCGAAATATAAATATAAGCGGGTATTTCATCTATTTCAATTTTTTCTGCCATAGGTGTCGTTCCTGTAAGTGAATGCCCGGGTTCTCCATAAGTTCCACCTAAATCTTTAATAAGTTTCAGATTTTCCACCGATGTTGCTGACGGTAAATTAATCTGTGCAATTTCTATATTAAATTTTTCTTTCAGAATTTTTTTTACTTTTATTATTGCATTTATATTTTCAGTAGGCTTTATACATTTCTCATCTTTATTGTATAAAAAGCACGGAAAAGAAGTAAGCCCATTTATATTGACTCCTTTTAATGAAAGGATTTTTTTTATATCTTCTTCTATATTTTCAGTTTCAAATCCCGATTCCTGTCCGGGATAAATTTCAGAGCCGCTATCATTTACTTTTAACATAATATCCTGAATTTTCCCAAGCTCTAAAGCAGCTTTTGAGATTTCTTCAGCTTTTTCATAAGAATAGACCGTTATAATTTCAGGATTACTTCTGACAACTTTTTTTATCATATTTTTCGGTATTTGTACTATATGACCTACATTACCTATTTTCAGACCGTTATTTATAAAGAGTTCAGCTTCCTTAAAATCCACTGCAACTACTCCTGAATATCCTATTTTTTCCAGTTCCTTTGCTAAATAAGGATTTCTTCCTACCTGTTTTGTCATACAATAAAGTTTAATATTATATTCTTTAGCCTTTTTTAAAATTTTTGCGGCATTATCCAAAAAAGTATCCACATCAATTATATAACTGTCCGGCATAACAAGTCCCTTTTGATGAAGTTCAAATGCCGTTTTTATAAGATTTGGATTTCTATGTTTTAATGTTTCAAGAAACAAGTTATATCACTCCTTTATCCACTTTTTTGTCGTTTTTGCCTTTTCGTATGCTTTTTTCAATATTTCCGTTACTGTTTCAGCTCCGCTTCTGTTTGGATTTATTCTTATCATCCTGTACTTGAGGGACGGGTCGTTTTTCAAAAATGTACCCGAAACTTTATAAAATAGAGGCGGTATTTCATATTTTGATTCGGCTCCCACAGGATTTGGTAAAGCTCCCAGAGTTTCTGCTATTTCTATTATCTCTTCAGCTATATTTTCTTCAAATTCCACTAATAAAACTTTGGATTGGGCATTTGCCAAAAATACTTTTTTTATATAAGGATATTCTTCCTTATTTTCCAATTTTTTTACGAGTTTTTCATTTTCCTGTGCCTGTATGGCAAGGCTTACAGGGGCATAGACAAGTCCTCTCAACACTTCCATAGCTTCGTATCCCTGAACCTGTCCTCCACCTGAATAGTTCATTTTTCTTGCTTTGTCAATAATATTTTTTTTCCCGATTAAACAGCCTATTCCTACAGGTCCTAATAATTTAAATGATGAAAAAGCTGAAAGGTCGGCTCCCAACTCACAGCCTATCTTATCGACTTTCATCACCGCATAATTATCATCTGTCAATATCGTCATATCTTTTCTTATTTCTCTTATTTTTTTTATGACTTCATCTAAGTCATACTTATCGTCGGGTTTTTGTCTTGTATGTTGAAGGAGGCAGAATTTTAGTTCATTATCTTTTAAAATTTCGGAAATTTTATTTAAATCGTTGAAATCATATTCTATGATTTCCAAATTCATACTTTTTATATTTATTTCCGTTGTAGGATAAATAGGTGCATTATGGACTAAAATTTTATCTCCCGCTTTGACTGCTGCTAAAATCCCCCATCTTATAGCCTGTGTTCCTGCTCCTCTCGTCAGTATACAATCTTCAGCATTGAAAAATTGTGCTATGATTTTTTCGATTTTTTCAGTTCTCAACGGTCTATTTATTCCTTTTCTGACGCCTAAATCTCCTAATTCCAAAAATTCACTCCCTGACATATTCTTTGTAATAATATCCACTAATTTAAACTGTTTTTCCTGTGCTTCGACAATTGAAAGGGAATTTAGAGGATATGTATTCATATTTTCACCGCCTGTCCTATCCATAAAAATTTTGCGGATTAATTTTCAGCATTTTTTCAATCGAGTTTTCTTTTATTCCCGCTTCTTTCAGTTTAGGTATAAAGACATTAAATATGTAATTATAGCCTATTCCGCCTTTATATTCCATATTTGATTTTCTCGTAATATCCATTGATAAGAACACTCTGTCAATCAATTCTCTTTTTTCTATTTCTTTCAGCATTTCTATACGTATATCGTCAGCGAGATAATTATTTTTACCGATTGTATCAAATTCCACATATACGCCGTTATATAACATTTCCAGTATATATTCGACATTCCCGCTTAAATCCACATGTCCTATTACGATTTTATCCGTATTTACTTTATATTCCTTAAACAGTCTGACCTGTTCATGTCCCATTGTTCCCAAAGATGTATGGGTAGTTATGGGAACTCCTGTTTCCAAATGAGTAATAATAGCAGATTTAAACACTTTCAATTCAGTTTCCGTTATTATATCTTTACTTGAACCTATTTCTCCTATTATTCCCGCTTTTATATCTGTTCCGTCTATACCTTTCAAAATATCATTTTTCATTATTTCGGAAAGCTCTTTTTCATTTTTTTCATAGACAAATTCAGGATAAAAAGGTTCTTTATAAAATCCTGTTGCACAAATGACATTTATACCCGACTTTTCGGAAACTTCCTTTATATAGTTTACATCTCTTCCCATTCCGATATTAGTAACTTCCGTTATATTTCTTACACCATTTTCATAAAGTTTCTTAAACTCCTCTATTGTTTCATTTTTGCAGTCAAGTCTACAGTCATCCAACTTTTTTATTCCTGACAAATCTATAAAAATATGCTCGTGCATTAAAGTATAACCGTCTTTCAGCATTATCTTTCTCCTTTTTCAGATTATCCTTATTCAATATTCAAAATTTCCAAAAAATATAAATTGCTATATTATTTTACAACAGGTACGTACAAGTGAAGAATAAACAATATATTCAATATTATTCCGAAAGATATTGTGGCAACAGGTCCTATCGCCATATCTACCAGAGGTTTTTTAGAAGTTTTATTTAACAGGTAAAATCCGCCGACAAATAAAAATCCGAGTCCATTTGAACCTGCCATTTCATCTGCGGCAATCATTCCTCCCACTAACAATGAAATCTCAAGAACTTTTGTCATGGCAGTTCTTATCTGATCTCCACATGCTTTGACCCCGGGAAACCTGTCAAGGCTTTTAGCTATCAGCTCAAGCAGTAATATTTCAAGAGCCAAAATTACAGTTCCCGCTATAAAGGAAATAATCGGATTTTTTATAAATATACCTATCACAAATATGAATGTCATTCCCGCAGGCCCGTATACTCCTGTTGTTATTGCTGTAGTTGCTACTAACGGAACAAATCCTACACTTCTTGCCAATGCAACCAGTCCCGCTTCAAAGACTTTCGAATCTCCTCCCGTTGTATCTTTTAATGTTGAAGCAAGTAATTTCAATGATATAGGGTCTCCTGCCACAATTCTCAGACTGCATGCCGCCGCTATAAGTCCACCCATAATAGACAGAGGAATTATATTTTTCTTAACTCTTGCAACTCTTGCCGAAAATATTCCTACAAGCATTTCGTTGGAATTTGTCTTTTCCGTTTTTTTATCACTTATAGCAAAAATGAGCATTATAACAACACTTACAAGTAAAGCCATACCGTCAGGATTTAAAGTGATTTTGGCATTTTCCGTAATAGTTATTTTTCCAAATATTGAAACTATTTGTCTTACAAACAGCGTAATGAGTAAAGTAATTGCACCGTTTCTTGTACCGTACTGATATCCTACGACTAATGCCGGGAACACCGAAAATCCTACAATTACAGGAGCTCCGACTTTGGCAAGACTGGGCAGAAAATCAATAGGCATTTTGCTGAATAATTCTACAATCTTCTCAAGACCGAACACAAGACCGATACCGTATAACGCTCCTATTATTCCTGCAAGTATAAGTCCGTTATTATTTCTTGGAGTAGATGTTCCTATTATATCCGTTCCGAGCAGTATACTGTGTATAAGTATAATGGTCGAACCTATTGAAAGTGGTATACCGAAACCTATTACAAGACCAAATGATAAAGCAAAACTCGTTGCAGCGAGAGCTTTTCTGTCCATTCTCCCTTCTAAAAATTCAGGAACCATAGGTCTCAATCCGTCATTGAATACCGCAACTCCAAGATTTGCCAATATTGAAGCGAAACCGCTCAACAATGCACTTACTAAAAATTTCTCCATTTTTTTCCTCCTTGTTTTTTTATATAATTATTGTATTTTCAATTTAAAGATGTCTAAAAAATAACTACTTTTAAAAATTTATATTTTCAGCAACTATTTTTATTACTTGCTCTGAAGCCTGTGGAGTAAATCCGAATGCGATTTTTCCTGTATTTACTTCTTCCCTTATTTTTTCTTCATTCAGTATATTTCCCGGCATTGCAAGGGTTGCACATTTATCAGCTCCCAGTATGGCGATAGCCATTGCTAATGCTCCGCCACCGCCTGTATTACAAGCTCCAAAATAATAATCCGCATTTCCTGATTTTATATCCATTGCCGCATCAATATCACTTTTTATAGTTATTACAGCATTTGGGATATATTTTTTTACTATTTCGGCAACATTTTCCTTATCTATCTGTCCGCCTATCACTATTTTCATCTTTGAACCTCCTTTTTTATTTATTTTCTTTCAGCAGCAACAAATTTATCAGAATAAATTTTTTTTCTTCTTCGGGTAACTTTTCATTAAAAACATTTTTTTCAATATCTTCATAAATTTTCTGAACTTCCTCTATATTATCGGATTGAAGTATTTCCTGAAAAACACCTTCGTCAATACTTTTCACACTTTGATTTTCTTTTATTCTTTTCAGTGCCATTGACAGATGTGTTATAAACATTGCTCCATTTTCCTCTGTTAACCTGATATCCCACTGTTTATCCAAATGAGAAACGAGGGACATTATTTTATTGTAAATTTGCTCGTCAATCACATCCGAATTTTTTAACAATTCAATTCTAAATTTAAGTTTTTCCACACTCTAACTCCTTTTTTCCAATTACTGTATTATAACCGTAAAACTTTCAAAAAAATGAATATTTTGTGTAATAAATATCCAGCTTATTAAATAAAATTTAATAAGCCGGAATGATTTCATTTTTTAATACTTTTTTCTGTATATCTCTTATGTAATCAATCTCTATAATTTTCTGAGCCAATTTTTTCAAATTTTGATTTTTGGAACTCACTACAAGGACAGCTTCACTCGCTTTGTTTATGATTTCACTTTCAGGCAGTTTATCATAGTCGATTTTTATCTGTTTTTCTTCAATTTCATCGTAATTCCATACAATGGCATCTACGATTTTATTTTTCAGTAACTTCAATGTTTCGTTATAGTCAATCTCCACATATTCGGGATTAGTAAAATTCAGACATTCTTTTGTCATATATTTTTGATCTTCGGAATTTCTGTCTACTCCTATTTTATTGACTTTCTTTACTCCCTCTGCTTTCAACAGTACATGTTTTGAAACATAACTTTTTTCTCCAAATTCAAATACAGCTTCAATATCATTGTATTTTTTCTTAGCCAGTTCATAAGCTAATTTGGAAACTACGGCAAAATCATAGGTACCTTTTCTAAGCAGATTTAATCTGACTTCCGAACCGCTCATATATGCAAAATAATAATCCAGCTTGCATTTTTCGAAATTGTTTTTTATTCCTGTTGCGAGTCCTTCATATCTTTTGGAATAAGGTAAAGGCATTACCCCTACTAAAGAGCCGAAATCACTCTTTTCCAAAAGAATTTCATTGTTAATACTTTTTACAAATGACCCCAACACGCCTCTTTTTTCAAATGACACAGCATTTTCATTTTGTAAAAAGACAATTGCTTTTTGAATCAATCCTACGGAAATATCATATCTTTCGGAATATTCAACTACCGAAGGAATTCTTTCACCGATTTTTGAAAAAACAATTTCTCTGGCAATATATAATATTGCTCTGTCCCTTTTACTCATCTTTTTCATTTCTTTCTTACTCATTTTTTTTATTTCTTTCTTTTTCATCTTTCCCACCTTCCTACGTTTTTTAATTTTCAACTATTTGAAAATTTTCTTTAATGAATTATACCTCAAAATTTCAAAAAGTCAAGCCTTTTTTTATAAAAAATTATGAGGGTAGTAATAATCCCTCATAATTATTTCTTAAAATTAGATTTTTTAAATTTAAATTTGGGCTGCTTTAAGAGAAAAAATTTACAATGAAATAATACAGAAAGCACATTTATAGATTTTTTACTATATTTTTTCATATATTTTTAAAACAGACCTGACTTAAATTTTGTCAACATCTATTTTAAAAACAACTTTTTCTACCGGTATACTTTCATCGACTTTCATACCCGGCATATGAATATCTTCAGGATAAAGAATAAGTACATCTCCATTTTCTATCAGTACTCTGAATAGCTCATCCCCTTCATATCCTATGAAATCATTTTCTTTTTCTATCTTAATCTGTTTTAGATTGCGGATATTATTAAAAGCTATATATTCTTTCCCATTGAGCATAATCTGTACATCGATATATTTCAGATGACTTTCCCAGAAACATTCATTTTCAGGTTTTGTATTATATTTTCCTATATTGAATTTAATATCCGTCCCGGGAATTTCATAACTCCCGGGGTTGTACTCTTTCAGATTGTTTTCTTTGGTGAACTTTATACATTCCTGTATTTTTTGGGAAAGACTTCTATTTTGTAAATTATCATTCAAGTTTGTAAAAATCATATTTTATATTTCTCCCTTATTTTATTTTTATATATTTCAGCTTGAGTGCCGTATACTATTTGAATTCCTTTTCCTGAACGAATTATTCCTTTTGCCTGTAATTCTTTCCATCTTGCATCGTCAGAAACTACCGAAGGGTCTTTTACAGTTACTCTAAGTCTTGTAATACATGCATCTATATTTTCTATATTTTCCGCTCCTCCCAGTGATACTACAATATCATCTATGAGTTCTTTTTTCCCTTTGGCTTCATTATAGTCTTTTCTTGTATAGAGCTTATTTTCAGAATCTCCTCTGCCGGGAGTAGGAATATTGAATTTTAAAATCAATATTTTAAACAGGAAATAATAAACTATCGCATACACAGGACCTAATATTAGTATCCAGTAATAAGAAGTTTTCGCATTTCCCTGTAAAAGTCCAAAGAACGTAAAGTCTATTATTCCTCTCGAAAAAGTAATACCTACTGCCACATTCAACACATACATAAGCATATATGCCAGTCCTTCAAGTATTGCATGAATTACATACAATACAGGAGCTACAAATAAAAATGTGAATTCTATCGGTTCAGTTATCCCTGTAAGGAATGATGTCAATGCAGCTGATAG
Organism: Pseudoleptotrichia sp.; assembly: GCF_057270515.1. NCBI lineage: Bacteria > Fusobacteriati > Fusobacteriota > Fusobacteriia > Fusobacteriales > Leptotrichiaceae > Pseudoleptotrichia > Pseudoleptotrichia sp. The sequence continues at coordinate 169,776 of NZ_DBHIXS010000001.1, forward strand.
TAATATACCTTTTACCGCGGCTTTATTTTTATTGTCGGCTGTTCTGTACATTGCAAGAGCTGCCGCAGGAAGTCCGAACATCATAGGAAGAAATCCTCCTGTCATTGTTTTCGTAGCCGCTGCGCTGAAATGTTTCACGGACGGGTCTGCAAGCTGGGCAAAGAATATATTCTGTCCTCCCGCAATCATTTTACCTGCCACTTCCTGATAACCTCCAAGTTGAGTATACCAGAACAGAGGATATATTGCATGGTGCAGTCCGAATACGTTCAACAGTCTCATTGTAAAACCATAGAAGAATGTTCCTACCGCTCCTGTCGCTGCAAACATTTGTCCAGCTTTTACTATTCCCATAAAAACTGTAGGCCAGATAAATGGAAATACTGCGGCTACAGGTATAAATAAAATAATTGTCATTACAGGGACAAATCTGTTTCCGCTAAAGAATGCCAGATAATCGGGTAATACCTTGTCAGAAAATTTATTTGTAATTGCTGACGCGACTATACCGCATACAATTCCACCAAAAACTCCTGTCTGTAACGTAAATATTCCAAGCTCTTTCGTATATAATGCCGCTACTCCTCTCGCTGTAGCTTCGCTCATTCCTCCGGCAATAAGAGTGTCATAAGTTACAGAATCAGGTGTTACTCCTATAATGCTTAAAATTGTTCCTATTATTGTATGAAAAAGTAAAAATCCAAGAACCGCTGATAATGCCGCCGTTTCCTTATTTTTATTTGCAAGACCTATGGCAACACCCACTGCAAATAATAGAGGCAGATTGGCAAAAACAAAAAGTCCCACATTGGAAAACAGCTGTAAAATATAATTTAAAGGTGTTCCCGCTTCTAAAAAAGTCAGGTTATATGTTTTTATTAAAACAGGATTTGTAAATGAACCTCCCACCCCTAACAAGATACCTGCCATAGGCAAGACTGCTATAGGGAGCATAAATGCCCTACCTATCTTTTGTAATATTGCAAAAATATTTTTCATAATACTTAAATATTGGAATTGTCCCAAAAACAGAAATTTTTCCGATAAAAAGCCTGCATTTGAGACAGTTCCAATAAACTCCTTTCATTTATATTCTTTCTTTATTTTTTCAGTGCAAGGGAATTTTTCTGTTCTTTTTCTATTACTCTGTTTCCCTGTTCCACATAAGAATCTAAAGCCTGTTTAGGATTTTTTGCTCCTGTAAATACTGCCTGTAATTCAGGGAACAGAAGGTTTCTCAGTTCTGCATATCCCGGTGTATTGTTTGAGAAATTGAATATATATTTTGAATTTTCCTGATAAGCTTTCAGGAAAGGCAGTTCCACTTCAACTTCTTTGGCAACTGAATTTCTCACAGGAATAACATTTTTAGAAGCTTTTACAAGTTCTTTATGTGTACTGAAGAATTTTACGAATTTCTTAGCGGCTTCCATTTTGGCTTTATTTCCTGTATTAAACACCATTCCTCCAACTATATATGTAACAGCTAAAGGTCCTTTTTCTCCTGGGATATTTGCAAGTCTTAAATCAAATTTCCCGACTTTTCCAGACTCCATGTCAGCTTTTATATTTGTCATAAGATTATTATTTGCAAAACTGATTGCAAGTTTCTGATTTTGGAACATTCCCAACACATCATTTGAAGATAAACTTTCAGGTCCGCTGTTTGTATATCCTGCTTTTCTCCACTCATCAAGTTTTGTCAATGCTTTTACTCCTGCCTCATCATTTACGACAAGTTTTCCGTCCTGTCCGAAATACGGACTTCCGTACATTCTCAGATAAGCTACATTCCATGTGTCGGCCTGATTATTTTTAGCAAAAAGTCCCATAGGAGCCACATCCTGAGGTAATTTTTCTCTCAACGTTTTTAATATTTCTTCGTATTCTTCCAATGTCCATGTTGCTATCTCATATTCGCCTTTTATATACTTATCAAGTCCTGCTTTTCTGAACATATCGGCATTATACATTAATGTTCCCGGATTGTTCCCGAAAGGATAAAAATACACTTTTCCGCCTATCTGAACATTATCCCATATTGCCTGTGGGATGTCCTTTTTTGTTTCCTCATCAATTATATCATCAATCGGTGCCAATACACCCATATGTGCATATTGAGTCATGGCAAAAATTGATTCAAAAAATGCATCAGGCAACGTCTTTGTCTGAATAGCGACACTTAACTTGTCTGAACGCTGGTCTCCCGGTATTACCTGAACATTGACTGTAATATTGGGATTTTCTTTCTTAAACTCTTCGGCAGCTTTTTTAAGGAAACTGTCATAATCGGCTCCTGCTTCTTTGGAATCATATACACCTTTCCATTGAGGAGTAAGCCATATGTCTATAGTTACAGGTCCATTGGCTGCCGTTTCCCCTCCACCGTCTTTTTTGTTTCCGCAGCTTACAACAAATAATAAAGTCAATACTACTAATAATAAACTTGAAAATCTTTTTAACATCTTTTACCTCCTGATTTTTATTTGAATTTTTTATTATTATTTTATTTTTCTATAATATCATTCTATTTTACAATATATTTACATATTATCTTGAAATAATTTCCTGTAAATATTTTCTCATGTCATCTACTCTATTTCTTTATGCTCTATTCCTTTATTTTATTCCTTAACCGCTCCTGAAGATATTCCTCTTGTAAAATATTGCTGGAATAATACGAATATTATTATCATAGGCAAGGAAGCTACTGCGGCTCCTGCCACTTTCAGTCCAAAATTTGGATTTAGATCCTGCATAAGTCCCGCTACTCCTACAGTCAATGTACTTATATCTTTATTTACAGACATCAATAATTGCCAAAGATAATCGTTCCACACGGTAACAAAGTTCAGTATAAACAAAGCTCCTATTCCCGGTTTTGCTATAGGAAGCATTATTCTGTAAAATACTTGCCACTCGGTTGCCCCTTCGATTTTTGCGGATTCTCTTATCGAGTCGGGTATCTGTTCAAAAAATCCTTTCAGTAAAAATACTCCAAAACATGCCGCTAAATTCGGTACTATAAACGCCTGATAAGTATTCATCCAGTTAAATGTAGTAACTATCTTGAACAGAGGTATTATAAATGTTTCCTTAGGTATCATAAGTGAACCTATAAACATATAGTATATAAAATTACTTCCTTTAAATTTCAGTTTTGCAAACGCATAAGCAGCTAAGGACGATATAATCACTGTCAGTACAGTAGTCATAAATGATACAAAAAAACTATTGAAAAGCCATTTCATTGCAGGCTGATTATGAAACAGCTCCTTGTAATTTCCGAGATATATATACTTAGGAAACCAGTCAGGCGGCATTTTATATATATCTGCCGATGTTTTTACGGAATTTAGTATCAGCCATACCAATGGCATAATGGCAGCTATTGCCAATACGAATACTGTAACATTTGCAATCACATCATAAATACCCATTCTTTTTATTTTAGCTTTTAAGTTTATCATTCCAAGCCTCCTTATTTTTTATTTCCAAATGCTTTAAACTGCGGTATCGACAACAATACTGCAAATATAAACATCAGTACTCCCACTGCCGCTGCTGCTCCTCTATTGTTATAAACAAAGGCATTCTGATAAAGATAATACATCATAGTAACCGAGGCATTGTTCGGTCCTCCGCCTGTCAGCAACTGGATTACTACGAATATTTTCAACACTGCGATTATATTTATGACTGTCAGATAAAGAGTCGTAGGCTTTACAAGAGGGATTAATATTTTTGTTATTCTCTGCCATCTTGATGCACCGTCTATTTCAGCAGCTTCAAAGTAATCAGCAGGAATTCCTATCATTGCAGCAATATACAATATTATCGATTGACCGACATTTCCCACAAAGGTTACGAATATTATCGTATATATTACAATTTTAGCATTTCCCAATAAATTCACATTTTTTATTCCTACTTCATTCATGAGATACGTTATAAGTCCATTGGCAGGATTTAGTAAAAAGTTCCATACCATACTCATTACAACCATTGAAACCATTACAGGTAAATAATAACTTCCCCTTATAAAGGAAATATATCCGGGATTTTTGTCATAAACCGTGGTTGCTACAAAAAGTCCGAAAATAATTGTTAAAAATACTATTCCTATTACAAATATCACAGTATTTATTATGGATTTTATAAATACGGGGTCTTGAAACAGTTCCCTGTAATTTTCAAAACCTACAAAAATTTCATCAGCATAAGTGGCTCTGAATAGACTCATTTTAAATCCTTCAAATATCGGATATAGTATAAACACTATAAATAATAGTAATTGAGGCAAAATGAAAAGATATCCCGTCAATGGATTTTCAATGCCTTTTGATTTTTTTAAAATTCCGCTTCCAACTTTTGCCATTAATAAACCTCCTTCAATTTTTCGGTGATTTTTAAAATTATTTATTTTAGAATTTTGAATAATTCATTACTGATTTACAGTGTCAATCTCTTTTACAAATCTTTGGGCTATTTCAAGCGGTCTTGTTATCGCTCCTCCCACAACTACTGCAAATGCTCCTAATTCCAGCATTTTTTTTGCCTGTTTAGGCTCATGAACTTTTCCTTCGGCAATCACGGGAATACGGAGTGTTTTAGCTAAATTTTCAACTAAATTGAAATCAGGTCCGTCAGATTTTTTGCTGTAAGGAGTGTATCCGCTGAGAGTCGTTCCTACAAAATCCACTCCCGCTTTTTCGGCATTTACTCCCTCTTCAAAAGTCGATATGTCAGCCATTAACAGTATATCGGGATACTTTTCTTTTATTTTTTTTATAAACTCATTTATTGTCTTTGCTTCGGGTCTTTCCCTCATCGTACAGTCAAGAGCAATGATGTCGGCTTTTGCTTCGACCAGCTCATCAATCTCTTTCATTGTAACGGTTATATACTGGGGAAATCCGTCATAACTCTTTTTTATCAATCCTATAATCGGCAAATCTACAACCTTTCTTATTTCTTCCACATCTCTTTTACTGTTTGTTCTTATTCCCACAGCTCCTGCCTGTTTCGCAGCAACAGCCATAAGAGGCATCATCGTCCCGTTTTCAATATATAGAGGTTCTCCCGGTAATGCCTGACATGAAACAATCAGTTTTCCTTTTATTTTTTTTAATAATTCTTCTTTGTTCATTGCTACACCTTTTAAACCTTTCAGTTGTAAAATCTTATATAACTATTTTACCTCATTTTTTTAATTTGTAAATAGCTAAATGAAAAAAAATTTTATTTTTTTTATATTTTTTGAAATTTTTTTTATTTTGCTATCAGATATTGTCTATTTTCAAAATCGTGTTATACTTTATTAGGGATTGTTTTAAAAGTAAAAAAATAGACACATAAAAAATTCTGAATTAAAAAATAAGGGAGATATTGATTATGGAAAAAACTGAAAACAAGAAAAAAACTTTTTGGGAAAATTATTCTTTTCCTATCCTTTTATTATCGGGAATAGCTGTAGGAAGTATTATCGGAGTTATTCTAAAAGAAAAAGCTACTGTTTTAAAACCTTTTGGGGATATTTTCATCAATCTTATGTTTACTGCCGTAGTTCCTTTAGTTTTTGTAACAATTTCAAGTGCTGTGGGCAGTATGATTAATATGAAAAGACTTGGAATGATTTTAGGATATATGCTTCTGACTTTTGTCGTAACAGGAGCCATTGCTTCAGTAATAATCATTATTGTTGTCAAGATTTTTCCTCCTGCTGCAGGGACAAATATAACTATTCCCACTCCTGAAGCTGTAGAACCTGTAAGTCTGGGAGAACAGTTTGTAAAAGCCATTACAGTTTCTGATTTTTCAGGCTTATTTTCAAAATCCAATATGCTTCCTCTAATAGTTTTCTCGGTGTTATTCGGAACATGTGTAAGTTTGGTTGACGATGAAAACAAATCTATAGCAGCAGGACTGGAAAAATTGTCAAAAGTTATGATGAAATTCATTGAAATCATTATGTATTATGCTCCTATAGGTCTCGGTGCCTATTTTGCCTCACTTATAGGGGAATTTGGTCCACAGCTGCTCGGTTCCTATGCCAAAGCTATGGTTATTTATTATCCTATATGTATATTCTATTTCTTTGCGGCATTTGCAACTTATTCCTTTTATGCGGGAGGAAAAAAAGGAGTCGGAACTTTTTTCGGAAATATTTTAAATCCTTCCATTACTTCTTTGGCAACTCAAAGTTCTATCGCCACTCTGCCTGTAAATTTGGAAGCTGCTAAAAAAATGGGTGTGCCTAAAGATATAAGAGAAATTATATTACCTATCGGTGCTACAATGCATATGGACGGAACCTGTCTTTCTTCCATACTGAAAATATCTTTTCTGTTCGGTATTTTTGGAAAAGATTTTTCAGGAATAAGCACATATTTGATAGCTATCGTCGTTTCAGTGCTGGGAGGCGTAGTTATGTCAGGTGTTCCCGGCGGAGGACTTATCGGAGAGATGCTTATTATCAATTTATTCGGGTTCCCTATGGAAGCATTTCCTATTATCGCTACTATCGGATTTTTAGTAGACCCTCCTGCCACATGGCTGAACTCCACAGGAGACGCTGTCGCTTCAATGATAGTTACAAGAATGGTAGAAGGGAAAAAGTGGATGGATAAAGCGTTTGAAAATAAGGAATAAATTTATATTTTATATTCAAATCTTTCCAAAAATAAGTTATAATAAAATAACAAGTTATAATATAGTTTGATAATTTATAATAGTATAATAGAATGATGAGTTATTATAAATTACAAAAAATAATTATATTAAATATTTTATTAAATTCTAAAAAAGGAGAACCTATACAAAATGAACTTTCCAAAGCCTTTAAAAAAAGGGGACAATATTTTTCTGCTATGCCCTTCTTCTCCTATTGTTCCCGAAGAAGATATTGACAGGTGTATCAAAGCTATAAAATACTTAGGGTATAACCCTGTACTTGGAAAAAGTCTTTATGAAAATTACGGCGGATATATGGCAGGAAGCCTTGAAATCAGGGTAAATGATATACACAGAGCCTTTTCGGAAAAAGATATTAAAGGAATATTCTGTGTTAAAGGAGGCTATTCCTCTTCACAACTTTTAGACAAGATTGATTATGAGCTTATCAGACAAAATCCTAAAATTTTTGTAGGTTACAGTGATGTTACAAATCTCCATATTGTTTTCAATCAAAAATGTGATTTAGGGACTTATCACGGACCTATGGTAAAATCCAATATGTTTGATGATTTCAATGAATATACTGAAAATTCTTTTTTTGAAGCAGTTCAAAAAGAGAGTTGGGATTATAAAGAGCCTGAAAACAGCAAGCTTTCCATATTAAATCAGGAAATATTAAATCAAAAAATATCTCAACTAAACAAAGAAAATCATAAAAAGTTAAAAACAGAGATTAGCGGTACTCTCATTGGCGGAAATTTAGCTATTATCGTTACTACTCTGGGTACCGAATATGAGATAGATACTAAAGGAAAGATGCTTTTCTTTGAAGATGTGGATGAGCAGATAGGCTCTCTCAACAGAATGCTTACTCATTTAAAATATGCAGGAAAATTTGATGATTGCAATGGAGTTATACTTGGAAATTTCGCCGACTGTAATAACAGATATATTACTTCGGATAAAAAAGATTATGGAGTAATCGAATTGCTGACGGATTTTTTTAAAAGTTATGAAAAACCCGTTATTTCAGGAATAGAATCAGGTCACGGTAAACCTTTTATGGCGACACTCCCTTTGGGAGCTGACTGTACAGTGAATATTGAAACAAAAAAAATATCATTTAAAAAAAACTGATATAATTTTGACAAATAAAAAATTTGTAATAACCAAATTTAAAATAATTAACAGAAAAAAAGAAAGGTGATGAACATTTATGTTTTTTGATATGCACTCTGATTTATGGACCGACAATCTTTGGGAATATGAAAAAGGTTTAAATGATGTAATCAGAAGAAAATATAAAGATAAATTTATAAAAGGAGGTCTTTTTGGAGCAATTTTCGTAATTTATCTTGATGCTTTCAAAGATCCTAATCCCGAAGAAACTTTTTTTAGAAGCCTTAGAGCCATGAGTGAAGAGCTTTATCATTCGAGAGATTTAGTACATATTATAAAAAATCTTGAAGATTTTGAAAAAGCAAAATCGGAAAATAAATTTGCTACTCTTTTAGGAATAGAGGGACTTCCCGGTATAGGTTCAAATCTTGATTATATATACCTTTTGGAAAGACTGGGAGTAAGACATATAGGAATGACTTGGAATGAAGAAAATGCTTTTGCTACAGGACAGAAAGGTGATATAAATAGAGGACTGACAAATTTAGGGATAAAAGCAGTGGAGATTATTGAAAATTTAGGTATATTGCTTGATGTTTCCCATGCCAACGATAAGACTTTTTGGGATATTGCCAAATATTCCAAGAAACCTTTTTTTGCTTCCCATTCAAATGCAAGAACTCTTTGCAGCTCAATGAGAAATCTTACAGATGATCAAATTTTATGCATAGGAGAAAGAAACGGTATGGTCGGACTGAACAGCTGCCATTATTTTGTCAGTAGGGAAGAAAAAGAAAAAAATCTGGAAATGCTTATAAATCATCTGGAATATATTGCCGAAAAAATAGGACTTGATAAAGTAGGTTTCGGATTTGACTTTGCAGAATATTACAGTACTCCTGACGATGAAGATGAGGGATTGGAAGGTATTCACGATGTAACGGAAATTCCTAATGTAAAAAAAGCTCTCGAAAAACGCGGATATTCCAAAGAAGAAATTGAAAATATTTCATATAAAAATTTTATTTCTTTTTTTGAAAGAGTGAGAGGAAAGTAGTAAATTTATTTTATTTTTGACTTTATTTTTTTATGTCATTTAAGATTATAGACAGATGAAATGATACAAAAAATGTAATTATGAGTTATATTTTTTGTATCATTTTGTTTATTTTTCTTACAACATTATTCTTTTCATATGTTATCATCTCGAATTTATTAATTTAGACAAAAAAAACTACACCCTCTATCTTGTATCCAAGATTTTGGGTGCAGTTCACTTTGTCTTTTTTAAAATTTATTTATTTTTAGATAATACTGCCTGTGCTGTATTATGTTTCATTTTTAATGCTTCTTCCTTGTTTTTCAGTGCATACCCTGTACATAAAATATCAGCAACATACAGTTGGGATATTTTGGCAATCAACGAACCGCCGTCAAGCAAAGTTTCTCTTCCTGCTGTAAGCAGTACATAATCCGCGAGCTGAGCGACGGGAGATAAAATATGATTTGTAATGGCTATTATTTTTGCCTTATTATTTTTTGCCACTTCCAAAGATTCGATGATATCATTTGTTGAGCCTGACAAGCTGATAGCTATTATTACGTCTCTGCTTGTAGTTATTGCAGCATTCATTATCTGAAAATGACTGTCTGTATACGCCGTTCCCGCTTTACCAAATCTCAGAAATTTATTTTGCAGTTCCCTTGCTACAATTCCGGAAGCTCCCACTCCATAGAAAAAAAGTCTTTCACACTTTCCTATGGCTGAAATGGATTTATCAAGATATTTTCTGTCAATAAGTGATTTTGTATTCGTTATTGCGCTGTTTATATTTGCCTGTATATTATCTATATAGTCCTCATATCCCGTTTCTATTATGGGGAAATCTTCTTTGGCAATATGCAGCTTCAAATCCTGAAATCCGTTAAATCCTATTTTTTTTACAAATCTTACTATTGTCGCCTCTCCGACTTTTATCTGCTTTGCAATTTCCTGTAACGACTGGTAACTGATTTGACCTTTTTTTTCAAAAATATAATCAGCAACCTTTTTTTCCTGTTTACTCAAAGACGGATAAAATGATTCTATAATATTAATATATTTCATAAGTATCCCCTTCTATGAGACTTTCTCAAAAGAGAGAAAATACAGTCTCATTTTTCTAATTCTATAAACTGATATTTTCTTCAGTTTCAGTATCAAATATATGCGCCTTCTCAGTATCAAATCTGAATACTCTCTGACCTTTCTTCGATACCGAATCTCCTACATGCTCTATATTTATTCTGCATGTCATCTGATGTCCGTTTAGTGTGAAATATATATATTCCTCATTTCCCATCTGTTCTACTACACTTATTTCCCCTACTTTTGATACCTCATCTTCATTCTCTGCTACACTTATATTTTCCGGTCTTATTCCGAATGTTACCTTTTTTCCTAAATGTCCTTTTACTTTCTCTCCTTTTTCCTTAGATAACCTGATTTCCGCTCCGTCTATATCTATGTATACACTTCCCTCTTTCTCTTTCAATACTCCGTCTATCAGGTTCATCGTAGGCGACCCAATAAATCCTGCTACAAATTTATTCGCAGGATAATGATAAAGATTTAGAGGTGTATCTACCTGCATTATTCTTCCTGCTTTCATTACTGTTATCCTGTCTCCCATTGTCATCGCTTCCACTTGGTCGTGCGTTACATATATCATCGTTGTCTTTAGCTCCTGATGTAACTGTGTTATCCTTACACGCATTGATACCCTAAGTTTCGCGTCAAGGTTCGATAGAGGTTCGTCAAACAGAAATACTTCAGGCTTTCTTACTATCGCTCTTCCCAGTGCTACCCTCTGTCTCTGTCCCCCTGACATCTCTTTTGGCTTTCTGTCCAGCAGCTCTGTTATTTCAAGTTTTTCAGCCGCTTCTCTTACTCTTTTATCTATTTCGTCTTTTGGTGTCTTTTTCAGTTTCAGTCCGAATGCCATATTCTGATACACTGTCATATGAGGATATAGTGCATAGTTCTGAAAAACCATTGCTATCCCTCTGTCTTTAGGAGGCACATCATTTACAAGTTTATCTCCTATATATATTTCTCCGCCTGTTATTTCTTCAAGTCCTGCTACCATTCTCAATGTAGTGGATTTTGCACATCCTGACGGTCCTACAAATACCATAAATTCTCCGTCTTTTATTTCCAAATCGATTCCATGCACCGCTTTAAATCCGTTAGGATATTGTTTTTCAACTTTTTTAAGTACCACTTTAGACATTTTTGCCCTCCTCAATTATCTTTAATTTTTTCGACAAACTTATTTATTATAAGTATACTTCAATTTTTCCTTTTGTCAATAAAGCCATTAAAAATTTTATTTTATTTTTTCAGTTTCTAGATATGTATATCTCGTTGCATTCTGTTTTCATATGTTTTTTATTAATATATTTTTTCAGCTCTGTTTATGTCTGATTTTTATATTTCTTAGCTGACTTTTTTAATTAAACTCAATATTTTATCATTTAACCCTTTTAAAAATTCTTTTGTCTTATCGTCTGTTATCGGCAACATAGGCAGTCTCGGAACACCTGTTTCTACTCCTCTCAAATGGAGAATATATTTACATGCACCATACAGTGAACCTACAGAAAGCAGTCCTTTTATAATTTCATTTACTTCATTTTGTAATTCTCTCGCTTTGTTGAGTTCCTGATTATTTATATATTCATTCAGTTTCATAAACAGTTCCGGCATTACTCCGTAAGTTCCTCCTATTCCTGCATCTGCTCCTATAGCTCTTCCTGCCACAAACTGTTCGTCAGGTCCGTTAAATACTAAAAAGTCTTTTCCTCCTACTGCTTTAAATTGCTGTAATTCAAATGTACTTTCAGAAGAACATTTTATTCCTATCACTTTTTCCTGTTTCGCCATTTCTTCAAAGAGACTTATAGGCAAGTTAAATCCTGTTGTCTGTGGAATATGATAAATTATAAAAGGCAGATTTGTACTGTCTATCATTGCCTGCCAGTGGGCTTTTACTGATTGAGGAGACAGTCTGTAATATACTGCGGGAATTGACGACACTGCATCTGCTCCCACTTTTTCCGCATGTTGTGCCAGTCTTACGCTTTCAGGTGTCGAATTTGCTCCTACATGGACGATGATTGTCAGTTCTCCTTTTACTTCTTCCATTACCGCTTCAACTACCTGTTTTCTTTCTTCCTCGCTCTGAAGAACTCCTTCTCCTGAGCTTCCTCCGACATATAGTCCTTTTACTTTTTTATCGGCATAATATCTTGCCAGCTTTTTTACTCTTTCCTTATCCACATTTCCATTGTCATCATAAGCCGAATACATCGCCATAAATATTCCTTTAAATTTTTCCAGTTCTTTTCCCATTTTTCTATCCTTTCATTTTTTATTTATTTAAATTATTTATTTAAATTTATTTCTTTTTGTCAGGAAATGATATAATGCACCTAACATTCCTGCCTGATTTCCTTGTTGTGCCAGTTCTATTCTCGTTTTTCTGAATATTTCACTTATCATATTATCATTTATTTCTTTTCTCATTTTTTGTTCGAGATATTCTTTCTGGGCAGTTATTCCTCCACCTATTACTATTATTTCAGGATTTAAGAGATAAATTATATTTCTTATTCCTACGGAAAGATTTTTTATCATTTCATCTATAGCATTTATACAAATTTTATCGCCCTGTTTTGCCAGCTCGAAGATATTCAAGCCGTTTATCTTTCCTTCTATTCCTTCTTTTTCCTTTTTTTCTTTCTGAACTTTCTGTACTAAATATTTGGATGAAGCAATATTCTGAATGTAGTTGCCGTTCACATCCATATATCCTATCTCTCCTGCCGTATATCCTATTCCGTTCAGCAGTTGTCCGTCCAGTATTATTGAACCTCCAATTCCTGTACCTATAGTTATGCAGACCATAGATTTTGAGTTTTTTCCTGCTCCTTTCCAGTATTCTCCAAGACCTGCACAATTCACATCATTTTCTACTTCACAGGGTAGGGAAAATTCCTTTTCCAGTTCTTCTTTCAATTTAGTTCCCGTATATTTAGGAATAGTAGGTCCCGAGTAAATTATTTCTCCTTTTTTATTATCCACAACTCCCGCAGAAGAAATACATATTCCCTCTATAGTATACATACTGTACTGTTCAAGAATATCTCCAATCATTTTTTTTATATCTGTAAGAATATAATTTTCCTTAGAAGTAACCCTTGTTATAATTGTACCGTTTACCACAGTATCGCCGTCTTTGGTCAGAACTCCGTATTTTATTGATGTTCCGCCTATATCTATACATATATAATACATTAACAGTTCACATCCGCCCTTTTCTGAATTTTTCTCACTATAAAAATTATAGAATTATAAAATATACTTGCCATAACTGTAGGAATATAATTAAAATACATTGCATAAGTCATATTTTTCATATTCAGTCCAATTCCTACAAACAGTAATATTATGCTTACTGCATTAATTATAAGAGGAGGAATATAGAGTTTGTTAAAAACTTTATTTAGCATTGCGGTTACTATTATTGAACCTAACATAAATACCGCTCCGTAATAAAACCAACCTATAATCATTACTCTAAAATTTTCAATCATTTTATCCCGACTCCTATCCTTTTACAGCTCCCATTGTTACTCCCTGCGTAAAGTAATTCTGGAACATAAGAAATACTATTATCATAGGTAATGAAGCCAATAATGCTCCTGCCATCAGCAGTCCGTAATTCAATGAAAATTCTGCACTCTGTGCCATTGCGGCAACCCCCAGAGGTAATGTTTTCATCATTTCACTGTTTGTAAATATCAACTGTGAAAAATAGTCATTCCAGCTGGCTATAAATGTAAATATTGCCAAAGCTCCTATTCCCGGTTTTATAATAGGCAAAACAATATTGATAAATGTTTTTAGTTCTCCACATCCGTCTATTCTTGCAGATTCCAACAGTTCATTTGGCACGGATTGGGAAAACTGTTTCATCAAAAACACTCCAAAAGGCCAACCTACAGCTGGAAGTATGAGTGCCTTATAACTATCTATCCAACCCAATTCGGTAATGAATTTTAGCAACGGTATCAATATTACTTGCTTAGGAAGTGCCATTGCCGCTACAAAAGTTATAAAAATAATCCCCGCTCCGGGAAACTGCTTCTTAGCCAGAGCATATCCCGCCAGTGAGGCAGTTATGCATACAAGTACGGTCGTCATAAATGATACAAATACCGAATTAAAAAACCACCTCGTTGTCAACGGTACTAAAAGTTTATCAAAATTTTCCAGTGTCGGTTTCAGAGGGAACCACTCAGGAGGTATACTTATTGCTACTTCCTGTATTTTAAATGCTCCTGTCGCTATCCAGTAAAAAGGAAATATAAAAAATATTGTAAACATTATTAATATCGCTATGAAAATACTCGAAAATATTGATCCTTTCTTGTTATTTTTCATGTCTCCCCTCCTCCTAATCTATATCTTTTGATAAAAATTTAAACTGTAATACTGATATTATACCTATTATAATTGCAAGGACTATCCCCATTGCCGATGATACTCCGAAACGACCTTCCGTTATTGCAGTCTGATAAACGAGATACATAACTGTAGAAGTGCTGTAATTCGGTCCTCCGTGAGTAAGCAGCTGTATTAATGCAAATATCTGGAAACTATTTATAGTCGTCACAACTACTATATATAATGTTGTCGGCATTATCAGAGGCCATGTAACATCCCTGAAAGTATGCCACTCATTAGCACCGTCTATTCTTGCTGCTTCCATTAAATCCTTAGGCACATTTCCCAGTGCAGCTACATATAAGATTATCGGCTGTCCTACGCTCGTAGTTATAAGTATGGCTATAATTGCAAATATTGCTGTTTTAGGGTCTCCGAGCCAGTCTATCGGCTTGGAAATCAAATGTGTCTTTTGAAAAACATAATTTAATATCCCGTATTTAGGATGATATATCCAGTTCCATACAACAGTAATGGAAACTACCGAAGATATTGCAGGAATGTAAAAAATTCCCCTGAAAAATGACCTCACAGTAGCATTTTTCTCATATATTACATAAGCTACAAATATAGAAAATATCACTACTACAGGTAAGGCAACAAATGTTATGAATACTGTATTTACAGCTGATTTTAAAAATATATCATTTTTAAATAAGTCTATGTAATGTTTCAGCCCTACAAAAGTTGTATTTCGTCCCCTAAATCTATATAGAGATAAATGTACCCCCTTTATCATAGGATACAGAACAAAACTCAGAAAAAATATCATTACAGGTAAAATAAACAGATATGCACTATAATCAACTTTTTTCCAGTTCCATTTATATTTTCCCGCAATGCTGTTACTACTGCTCATTATTCTTTCACCGTTCCTTTTAGAAACTGCCTTAAACCAATAAATTTCCATATATGATAAACTGAAAAATATTTTTTAGTTTATATCAAATAATATTTATGACAATTTCTTTATTATACAATATGATTATTATTTAGCGTCGGATATTGTTTTATTTGCATCTTCTACAAATTTATCCAGCCCTGCTTTAGGAGCTGTCTGTCCGTTCAATATAGCCTGAACCATATTAAACCACAGAGGTCTCATCTGAGCAAATCCGTCTATTGTATTATAATATGACCCGTAAAACTGAGACAATGATTCCAAATACTTAATTTCAGCATCATTACCGTATAATCCTGTCTTACCTACAGGTGAGAAGTTATTTGTAGCTTTCAGATTTCTTTCTCCCCACACAGGGTCATTTACTACAAAGTCTACAAATTTTTGTGCTGCTGCGATTTTTGCAGGGTCTCCATTATCAAATACTGCTGCTCCTGCCAATAAAAATTCAAATTTTGCCTGTCCCGAATTGTTAGGCAGAGATACAAACACAGGTTCAAACTCTCCTTTTGCGATTGTTTCCTTATCCTGACCTTTTAGTCCGGGAGAATAAAGTATTGTTGCTACAGCTTTTCCGCTTCTGAATGCTTCGAGGGCATCTTTAGCTTCAGCTGAAACTCCTTTTCCCAGTAATCCGTCATCGTACGCTTTTTTTATCCATTCCATTGCTTTTACGCCATTCTCATCATTTATTATATATTTTGTTATTCCTTCGTCTGTTATCCATGTATTATATAGATTTGAAACAAATGCTCTCGGTCCTTGGTCTCCCGCCTGACTTTTTGTATAAAACAGTACAGGGTCGACAGAAGGGTCTTTAGCTTTTACTGCTCTCAGAAATTTTTCAAATTCTTCAACAGTCCAGTTTCTACCGGGTTTATTTAGCGGCAACAAATCAGTTACTCCAAGTTTATCTGTCAGTTTTTTATTTACTGCCATTACGAAAGGTGCTGTTCCCAAAGGGTACAGATATAATTTTTTATCAAAGCTGCTTGCTTCTGCTATGACTTTGGAATATTTTGACAAATCCGCATTTTCAAAAGGTGCTAAATATCCTTTTTTAGCCCAGTCTATAATCCTTCCCGGAGCATCAATTACAACGTCAGGATTTGATTTTGCCTGAATTGCTGTCTCAATTTTTGCAGGCCCGTCAGTAAAATCTATTTTTTGATATTCAACTTTAATATTAGGATATTTTTCTTCAAAAGCTTTAATTAGAGCTGCATCATATTCTTCGGGTGTTTTAAATTCTCCGTCCGAAGTAAAATTGGGAAATGACCAGTATTTTATAGTTACTTTTTGATTAGGATCCAATTTTTCTCCATTAGATTTTCCATTTTTACCTCCACATGCCACTAAAACAAAAGCGAATAATACTCCAATTAAAAATTTCTTCATAAAATTTTTGTTCATTACATTACCTCCGTTTTCTATTTTTTAAATATTATTGAAATTTTTTATTTTTTTCTCAGCAATATATTGTACCTCATTTTTTCAAATTGTAAATAGGTAAAAATAAATTTTTTTTTATTTTTTTTCTTGTTTTTAAAATTTTTTTTCATTTTTTATTTTAAAATAAAAAATGCTGATATCTTTTTTAAAATTTACCGGATACATTAATATTTAAACAGGACATTTAAATATTATGAAAAATTTTGAGTTATTTAAATGTAATGACTGCAATGCCCTTTTAAATATTGTAGATTATAATATTTCATAATCTGTTTAAATAGAAGACTGTTTTGGATATTTCAAAAACATATTTACTTTCTTTATAAAAAAATATAAACCGAAAAATATAATTACAAGTTAATCAAAACTTCACAGCTTAAAACATTTAAGACGGCAAATCCCTGTCAACTCTAAAAATATAATTTTCGGTTTATTTATTTTATTATTATATTTATCCATTAATACATAAATTTACTTAACGAGTATATGTTACATAATTTTATTACTTATCTATCTATAGTTATCTATTATTTCATTTCTGAAATATTTTTTATGTATAATTTTTATTTTATCCTTTATTCTGCCATTTCAGAAGCTCTTTCTTCTTCCAGTTTCTTCTTATCCCATATTTTAAAGAAAGGATAATATATTATTCCTGTAACAAAGAAATTTACTACTTGTATTATCGCTCCTGAAATATGACCCGTTACGAGCCATCCCAAAATAAATGGCGGTGTTGTCCATGGTACTGCAATTCCTGTAGGTCTTGCTACCCAACCTATTTTCATTGCCCAGTATGTTATCGTTACCGAAGCCAGCGGTGCCAGTATAAACGGTATTATCAACAGAGGGTTCATAACTATAGGAAGTCCAAATAATATAGGTTCATTTATATTAAAAAGTCCCGGTCCTATGGACAGTTTTCCTATTTCTTTCAGCTGTTTACTTTTTGACCATAGTAACATCATTATGACTAAGGAGAACGTTGCTCCCGAACCTCCCATTGACGGGAACACGTCAAAAAACTGTCTTGTAACTATATTAGGCAACTGTGTCCCTCTTAATCCCTGTTCAAATGCAACCCTGTTCTGATCCATTAATACATAAAGGGCAGGATCTACTATTCCTAATACTATATTTGCTCCGTGCAGTCCGCATGTCCATAATAAATGAATAAGTAATGTTATAACCATAAGTCCGAAATATGAACCTCCTACCGCTGTCAGAGGTTTTGTAAGGATAATAGTCGCTACATTATGAATACTCTTAAATGGTGTAACTTCAAGTCCTACTCTTATAATCAGTGAAACTAATACTATAAAAAATCCCGGTATCAAAGCTATAAATGTTTTTGCAACTGCCGGAGGTACCATATCAGGCATTTTTATTACTAAATTTTTCTTTACTATATAATTATATATTTCAACTGATATAATTGCCATTATCATTGCTACGAAAAGTCCAGAACTGCCCATTAAACCTAAAGGTATTCCTGATGTTGAAAGTTCTCCGTACTGTTCATGTTTAAATACAATTTCAAAAGGTGTTACTAATAAAAATGCTACTAAGCTGAATATTGCTCCCGATATGCCGTCCACTTTGTAACTATTGGATAATCGATATCCGACCCCCATACATGTTATGACTGCTATCAGTCCGAAAGTAACGGAAACAGGATAAGATAGCCATTTCTGTATAGTTCCTCCCAGTTCTGTAGCGTAAAATTTACTCAATGCAGGTATAGGAAGATTAGCCAAGATTAAGAATATTGACCCGACTATAATAAACGGTAATGTTATTATAATCCCGTCTCTTATTGCAGCCAAATGCCTTTGATTTGCAACTTTTGCAGCAATAGGCATTAATTTTTCCTCAAGAGTTTTCGTAAATTTATCCATAATATTCGCCATAATTTATTTCACTCCTTCAATATTTTATTTTTATTTTCTTCCTTATGATATTTATAATACTTCCAATATCTGATTATATTTAGTTTTGATAATATATAAATTTGATAATATATAAATTTTTTTATTATGTTATTTATCTCAACTTATCTTAATTTATTTTATTTTACTTATTTTTTATTTTAAAAAATTTATCCTAAGAGTTTCAGAGCCGCTTCCAAAACTTTTGCACCGTTCATCATTCCATAATCTGTCATATTGATAGCATCTATTTTTTTACCATGTTCATCAGCTATTTTTTTCAGCTCAGGCATAGCATATTTAACTTGTGGTCCTAATAGCACTATATCCGATTTTGGTATTTCCTCAGGAGCCTTATCAAGAGGCTCAGCCCATATTTCCACTTCTTCCCCTTTTGCTTCAGCTGCCGCTTTCATTTTATTTACAAGTAAACTTGTAGACATCCCTGCTGCACAGCACAATAAAATCTTTTTCATAATTTTCATTCCTTTCATAGTTATATTTTTTTATAATATAGTTTAACACTTTATTTCATTTTGTCAAGTGTCTAATTTCACATTTTTTTCAATTTACTTTTCATCTTCAGGTACCTGATAGGCTTGATTGCAAATAGGGCATTGTAAATATTCGTGTGTTTTGCTTATGGGAAATACGGGTATAAAGAACAGTGTAAACCATGTTCTATATTGCATAAACTGCCATTCTGATGTGTTATTACATCTTCCGCAATGATATGACCCCACTGTTCCCATATTTTTATAGATTGTTTTACTTCCAAATAAAATTATCATATTTTCTCCTTTTATATCAAAATATCCGTATTATATTTTTCCTTTAGCTTAGTTTTTCATAATTTAATTATTATGTGATATATTCAGCTAAATTCTTTGCTATTTTCCTGAACTTAACTTCTCGTAATTTGATTATTATCTCCCTATATCCTGCTTCGTCTAATATCTATTTTGCTAACTTAACTTCTCATAGTTTGATTATTATCCTTTTTTATCATTAATTTTTTTAATTTTTAATTGATATAAATTAGTCAATATCAATCAATATTCATCTTTAACCTCTTACAATATCATTATAGAATTGTCTTTGTTTATTGCAATACCAATCAATATTCATCTTTAACCCTTTAAATTCAAATAAATATTTAAAATTTTGCATTCTATCTTTTAAAAACAACAATAATTATTTTGAATTTATTTTCATTTGAACTTATTTTCATTAAATTTATTTTTCTATTTTCAGAAGTTTTAATCTCAAATCTTCTTCCAATATGCTTTCTTCCACTTCAGCAGGTGCACCTGTCATTAAGTCCTGTCCTTTATTTGTTTTAGGGAATGGAATTACTTCTTTTATTGACGCCTCTTTCAACATTACCATAAGCCACCTGTCTATCCCGAAAGCAAGTCCTCCATGAGGCGGAACCCCATATTTCAAAACTTCAAGGAAAAATCCGAATTTTTCCTGCTGTTCTTCTTTTCCAAGACCTAATTTTTCAAATACTTTTTCCTGTAATTCCTCATCGTGAATTCTTATACTTCCTCCGCCAATTTCATATCCATTTAATACCATATCGTAAGAATCCGTTTTTATTTTATCCAGTTCATTCGTATTCAGATATTTTCTGTCTTCGGTTTTTATAGAAGTGAAAGGATGATGTTGAGCCTTGTATCTGTTTTCCTCCTCACTCCATTCAAACATTGGAAAATCCACTACCCATAAAAATTTATAGGCATTTTTATCTATCAGTCCCAATTCTTCCCCTAACTTCAGCCTCAATGCTCCCAACCCGTCATGCACCGTTTTATAGTTATCAGCTAAAATCAATGCAATTTCATTATTTTTAATATTCAATTTCTCAATAATTTTTTTCATAGTTTCTTCATTGAAAAATTTAGCTATAGGGGAATTTATCTCTCCTTTTTCATCTATCTTTATATATGCCAGACCTTTTGCTTTGAAATATGTTTTTACATAATCTTCCAAATCTTTAATATGCTTTCTTGAAAATCTTTCACCGTCAGGTGCTACTATTGCTTTTACATTTCCTCCGTCTTTTATGGCATTTTCAAATACTGAAAAACCGCCATTTTCCGTTTCTTTGGATAAATCTATAAGTTTCATATCAAATCTTAAATCAGGTTTATCGGAGCCGTAATTATTCATAGCATCATCATAGGACATTCTTTCAAATTTTTCTTTTACTTCCTGTCTAGTTACATCTTTAAATACTCTTTTTGCCAACTCTTCCATTGTATTTATTACATCTTCCTGCTCCACAAAAGACATCTCCACATCAAGCTGGGTAAATTCAGGTTGTCTGTCTGCTCTCAAATCCTCATCTCTGAAACATTTCGCGAGTTGATAATATTTATCTATTCCTCCGACCATGAGTATCTGTTTAAATAGTTGTGGCGACTGGGGCAAGGCATAAAAATCTCCTTTATTTGTTCTGCTCGGAACTATAAAATCTCTTGCTCCTTCAGGAGTAGCTTTTGCAAGTATTGGAGTGTCTATATCAAGAAATCCGTTTTCATTCATAAATTTTCTTATGGAAAAGAGCATGTCATTTCTTTTTATAAGATTATTCAGCATTTTAGGTCTTCTTATGTCAAGGTATCTATATGTCAGCCTTATGTTTTCATTGAGATTTCCCGTTTCATCTATTTCAAAAGGAAGTTGTTTTGCCTGACTCAGTACATCTATTTCCTTAGGCTGTACTTCTATATCTCCCGTAGGAATGTTGGGATTTTTACTGCTTCTTTCCACAACAGTACCTTTTACTTTTATTACCCATTCATTTTTATATTTTTTCACTTTTTCGAGCATTTCTTTACCTGAAATTTCTTCATTCACAAATATTTGGGTAACCCCATATCTATCCCTCAAGTCGATAAATACAAAATGCCCTTTATCTCTTATTTTAGAAATCCAACCCGATAATATTACTTCTTCTCCGATATTTTCCGCTCTAAGTTCATTCAGTTTATAGTTCCTATACATTTTTTTCTTCACCTCTTTTTTTATTCTTTAACTTTAAACTATTTACAGTCATATTTTACATAATTTTAAATTCTATATAAATACTAATCAACTATTAGCAATCAATCTTTTAAAATTTTCAATACTTTTCCTAAAGAATATTTTTCCTGTTCTCCCGTGCTGAATTTTTTCAATGTAATAACATTTTCCTGCTGTTCTTCTTCACCTAATATCAGGACATATTCCGCATTAATTTTATTTGCCTTTTTCATTTGAGCTGAAAAACTTTTCGGACTGTAATCAAAATTTACCCTAATATCATTTTTTCTTAGCTCTTCTACTATCTTTACAAAATATTCTTTCGTATCATCAAAATATACAACATATACTCTATCTTTTTCCTGCTCAATCAAACTTTCATCCATAAGCATACTTATTCTTTCCATTCCCGCTGCAAACCCTATTGCAGGAATTTTTACATTATCAAGAATTTCGAGCAGTCTGTCATATCTTCCTCCTGCGAGAACCGTCGCCTGTGCCCCCAGTTTATCGGACTTTATTTCAAACACAGTATCCGAATAATAGTCTAATCCCCTTACAAGTTTTGGATTTTCGACATATTTTATGTTTAACAGTTCCAAGTATTTTTTAGTATCCTCAAAATATTTTTTACTTTCCTCGTCCAAATAATCATATAATTTCGGAGCATCTTTAAATTGCTCCTGATCCCCCTTATCTTTTGAATCCAAAGCTCTCAAAGGATTTTTTTCATATCTTCTCTTGGAATCTTCACTTAATTTATCCAGTCTTTCTGCCATAAATTTTTTTAAATCATCTATATATTTTTTTCTTGACTCCAAATTTCCTAAGCTGTTTAATTCTACTGTTAGTCCTACTATGCCTAATTTTTCTAAAAATTCACAACCCATTTTTATAATTTCTGCATCAATATATGGACTTCTTATCCCGAATATTTCCGCTCCGACTTGATGAAATTCTCTGTATCTCCCTTTTTGAGGTGCTTCATATCTGTACATCGGTCCATTATAAAACCATTTTACAATAGGATCCGACTTATGAAATCCCGCTTCAAGGTAAGCCCTTACAACTCCTGCCGTTCCTTCGGGACGCATTGAGACACTTCTGTTTCCTTTATCCTTAAATTCATACATTTCTTTGGAAACTACGTCAGTTTCATCTCCTACACTTCTTCTAAATAATTCAGTATCTTCTAAGACAGGAGTTATTATTTTTTCAAATCCATACTTTGAAAATATTTTTTTTGCAGTATGAATTATAAAGTCATATTTTTTTATATCATCTGAATATCTGTCTTTCATTCCTTTTAAAATATTTATCATTTTTCTACCTTTGCCTTTCTTTTTTCTGATTTTTTTGACTTACCTTTCTTTGATTAGAATTTCATCATTAAACTTTTTATTACATTTAGATTTTAATATCTTTAGTGTTAAATATTATACAATATTTTTTCCATTATTTCATTATTTATTTCTTCTATTGATTTGAGTTTATCGTCTTTCACACAGGATATTATTATCCAGTTATATTCTTTTGCCGGCTCTTTTGAAAGGTCGTAGGCATTTTTCAGATATTCTTTATCGCTTTCATGTATATCTTTTTTTTCTTCACCTGTTATTTTATTATTTCTCTCTTTGATAAGTTTCTGACTGAATTCAAAAGGAACATCCAGAAAAAATACCATATCAGGCTTGGGAAGTCCTATTTTATCCCATTCTAAATCAGTCAGCCATTCAAGATACTTCTTTCTTTCCTCTTCATTATTTATTTTTGGAGATTGATGTACCATATTTGAGGTAGTGTATCTGTCGCTTATTATTATTCCTCCATTTTTGTAAAAGTCTTCCCAGTCTTTCTTATATGAAGCATATCTATCTACAGAAAAAAATAATGACGCCGCATAAGCATTTACACTGTCTATATTTTTACCGAATTCTCCTGCAAGATACATCTTTACAGGCTCGGAAGCTTTACTTTCATAATTGGGAAAAGATAATTTTTTTATATTTTCTTCTCCTTTTATTTCACATAACTTTTTATATAATAATTCAGTCTGCGTCTGCTTTCCGCTTCCGTCAGTTCCTTCGATAATTATCAATTTTCCCATTTTTCCTCCAAAATTGTATTTTGTAGAATGATCTTTATAACTTTACATGTAGTATGTTTACATTATTTTTAGATTATAACATAATTTCATACTTATTTTAAGTAGAGAATAAAATTACTGAAATCATTAAAAATATTTTTAAACTGTCTGTATATTTAAGATTTTGACTTTTAAAAAATAAAAAGCAGAGTTTAATATTTGTATTCTCTGCTTTTTTCTTTACTTTCTTCTTCGTTCTTTTTTCCTATTTCCTTAATAAATAACTAAATCATTATTTTTATATCTTTTTATAAACTGACCTGATCTTATGTCAATAAAAAGAAGAAGTTAAACATAGATTTTCTTTTTTTATTTATCCATATCTTTTTTAATATTTGTTTGATGATAACATATTACATAAATTATTATTCATATTTTTGTTTTCAATTCTCAATTCAGATGCAAATTCAGTATAATTTACTTTGACAAATCCTATTTTATGCATTGAAGTTTCTAACATTTCTGTTATAAAGCCTCTTGTGTCTCCATTCAGATATCACAGATTATATATACTTACCGGAATATAAAGGAATTAAAAGTCGTTATAAATAAATTAGTTTACTAATATTTCTTTTAATTTAATATCAAAAATAGTTTCCATTAAGTTACCAACAAAATTTTAATTAGAAAAAAATATATGAAGCAAAATGAAACCATTTAAAACTGCAAAGTATTGTAAAATAAAGAAAAAAGTGCAATTCAGTATAAACACTGATTTGCACTTTTATATAATTTTTTTATCAATTTAGTGGTGCTCAGATGTGAGATAAAATTATGTCCACTTTTCTTTTTATTTATTGATTTAATATCTATTTTACTGTAGTTAATTATGGTGCCCAGATACGCATTAAAAAAATACACTGATAATATATTGCTTTTTTATTAATTATATGTTAAAATAAATTAAGGTCGAATTATCGACTACTTCAATTAACCCCCCCTTAAGTTCCGGAGAATATGTCGTCGGAACTTTTTTCATTTTATTGTTGTGCTGTCATTTTATAGGCAATTTTAAAAGATAAGTATAGTTGATTTTATAGACTGTGGTTTTAAAATTTGTTATACGGCTGTTTTCGGAGAAAAAGAAAAGAGCCGTTAAGGCTCTTTAATAATTAATATTCTGAACTTTCCTGATACTCAACATCGGCTATATATTGCCCACCTTCGTTATATACCCTTCCATATTCGTCAACTACCAATTCTATTTCATTATCCCAAGCTTTCTCGCAAGCTATTTTATCTTCCTCAGTTTTATATTCTTTTACATTCCAGTAGTTTAATGTTTTCATTTTTCTCACTCCTCAGATTTTTATATTTTTATTATACCTCGTTTTTTATCATTTTCAATAATGCTTCTGTTCTATTTCCACCTATTTCATCTAATTTTTTATATATAAGTTCTTTTTCTTCCTGTGTTACCCTAAAACTTATATTTTTGTTCCGTTCTCTTCCAGTTGCTTTTCTGCCTACTTTCCAAGTGGGCGTTTGTCCTTTTTTCACACCTCTTGATTTTATGCTTTCCATTTCTCCTCCCTCTTGCCTTGTATATCTATTTGTGATATAATTTTTGTGTCAGGAGGGCTGGCAAGCTACCCTCCATTATAAATGTTTTGTTTTGCCCTGCTATTTGTCCAGCAGGGCTTTTATTTTGTCCTCTGCTTCCTGCAAATCTTTACTTGTTCTTATAATTTCAAGTATCATTTTCAGGACTTTGTCAAATTGTTTATCTGTCATACCTTCCATTGTTCCTCCTTTCTGCTACTTGCCTTAGCTGTTTTCCTCTTCCCCCTTACAAAAATAGTATACTATATTTTTATATAAATGTCAATACCTTTTTTATAAAAATATTTATTTTTTTACAATTTTTTATTTTATATATTATACCTCAAAAAATAAAAAAGGCGGAATTTTCTCCGTCTTTAATTTAATAAGTCTTTTATCTGTGCTATAAGCTCATTTTCTATTGTCTGCATATGAGCTTCGACTATTCTTATCGCTCTTTCGTATAATTCTTTTTCTTTTGTTCCATCTTCTTTTAAATCTGATAGAACGTCCATCAGTATTTTTTTTGTTTCGACAAACTCTTTTTTTAGTATATCATATACAATTTTAAAAGTTGTATCATCGATTATATCGTGCATATCTGTTTCAAAATCAATCAATTTTACATTGAAAAAAGTTTCTATTTCTTTATTTATAACAATCCAATTCTCTTTTATGTGATTGTTTTTTATATATTTTATTACTCTTTTCTGTACAGCCCATCTTATATCCTGTATTTTGAGAATAAGGGCTATTTCAAGCCCTTTCCCTCTTAGATGGTCATTGTTAAGCTGATTTTCTAATTTTGCTAAAACAGATATTACTTTTTCCTGTTGCTCGAATAACTTTTTTTGCTGTGCTATATAAATACTGCTTATAATTGCCATTATTCCGAGTTCTGTTATATTTTTTACGGTATTAAAATCTATTCCCACAGTTGCCCCCTACTTTAAATAATAAATAAATCCTGCCCTTGCTATAAGCTCCCTATCTCCTCGAAAATTATCCCGGTAATTAATATCAGCATAAATGTTAGACCGAGAATAATCCCTTTTATAATCTATGATATTAAAATTTAGCTTATTATCAGTAGCGGAGAATTTGCCACTCTCCACTACTTTTTCCACAGTTTTATCTACTATCTTGTCAGTTGTCTTTTCAATTATTTCTTCTGTTTTCTGCTCCAGTTTTTCTACTATTCTTCCACTCCTGGAGCTTTTGCTAAACCCTCCTGTTTCTCCTCGTTCAATTTTCTTTCAATTTCTCTCGCTATTGCATTTTCATCAATCAGCTTATCAACAGTCGGTCTTAATCTTTCAGGGAACATTTTTAAAACTGAATTTTGTACTGTTAAAACAGCTTGTACTAATCTTTCCCTATTTGGTTTAACTCCTTTTAATATATCTCCAAAAGCTATTCCGTTTGGGATAAATTTTATTATTAATTTTCCCACTTTCCATTGTAAGATTTTTTTGTATATCCAGATTAAAAATTTAACTGAATATGTTACTATTATACCCCCAAGTGTTACTCCTAATAAGTTTATTACATTTTGTCCTGCTCCATTTAAAATTGTTTCTAATAATCCTTTTAACATTTAAATCATCTCCTATTTTATATATTTTTTATAAATTATTCTAAGTTTTTATTTCTTATTTACATACCATTACTACTTTACTCTATTAGTTATAATTATATAAATTATATAATATTTTTATAATTTTCATTTTTAAAAATTTTCTTTTATAAATTTTTCTTTCCTATCTACTCTATTTAACCAACCTTTTAAGAATGCTCGTTGTGTCGGTCTTGCTGCAACTACACTGTGATAAAAGTCTCTTTGTAGCTCATGATAAATCTTTAAAAATTCATCAGGATTTACCTTATTTAAAGCTTCGATAGTTTTATTCCCGATTTTACCGTCTACTGTCAGATTAAATCCAAGCGAATTCAAAGCATATTGAGCTTTTTTAGCACCCCAATTACCGCTATTAACAATCCAGTCGCATATTGATAAGGCTACTCTATCATCATTTACTTCATTAAGCCTATTTCCGTGATAATATTTTCTATCGTAAATACTTCTCGCAAACGGTATATCTAAATCTCTCATGTCTCCTTTAAAGCCATAGGCTCTTGCTTCCTTTTCTATGATGCCATATTTTGTTTTTCCTCCTGAATCGTATTTGTCATCTGAATATCCTCCTTCTACTCTCAGCAGATAATCAAATATCTTTTGAAATCTTTCCATTTACATCACCTCTTTCTAATTTTTGAAAAAATCATTTACATCAAGCTCTAACAGTTGCTCAATTGTGTATCTTTCCAACCCTGTTACAGCTGTTTGTTCAGCTATGTCTGCAATTTCTATAATGTCCTGTATTTTTCCAGCTAAAACTTTTAATTCTGCTTTACTTAATTCTATAAATTCAACCAATCCTTTATCATTCTGTGCTTTTACTTTTTCTATTTTATCCTGATCCAGCACCCACATCAGGGATATTTTAAGTGATAGCCTATTCCTATTTTTTTCATTGTTTTCAAACGTATATTTCTTCCCTGCTTTTTCAATTTCTATCGTCTGATTTAAGTAATTAGACTTTGCCTCCGACAAGTCCTGCAACAATCTGTCTTTAAGTTCTTTTTTTCTTTCATTCATTAAAGCGTTATCCACTTTCCATTTTTTGTTTTCTCTATCCCAGATACTCCAGTCGTTCGGCTTTGAAACTCTTTTGACAGACTTAGTCTTTTCATCTAAATACTCTCCATCTGCTAAAAAGAGTTTTCCATTAATAATTTGCTCATACTCATTCATTTCCCTTAATTCTCCAGTTTCTGTATCGATAACAGGATTTACAAGGAATGATGTTGAGAAAACCATCGTTTCTGAATTCCAGTCTGGAAAAAATAAAGCTGGGTCTTCCTTAAATTTTTCGACACCGAGTGTCATTGGCTGTGCTATTAACTCTAAAGAGTTTTTGTCATAAATGTAAATTATCATTTTTTTACCTCCTAATATTTTTTATTATTTATTTTTTTGTTTCCAAATTTGTATAAATTGGAAAATTTATACAAAGTACAGCAAACAAAATTATACGTACATGCTGAAGCGACAGGACAAGGCAGAACAACATGCAACATTGTTCAAAAATTTAGTAATGTAGTAACTATTATTTTTGATAGCGGAGACACTTTGAGAAGCATTAATGATAACACTTTAATTTTTAGCATTCCTGAGGGTTATAGACCCCGAACTTTTCTATCGGTAAATGCTTCACAATTTAATGGAACTACAGGAACTATTTATATTCAACCAGACGGAACTGCTAAATGGAGAGGTTCGGCAGTAACGACAGCAAGTATAATATTTTCAGTTAGTTTTATTACGAATTAATCTACAGAAAATAATAAGGAGTGTTGTGTATTTGACTAAGTATTTAAACTCCAATTGCAAACCATGTGAAAAGTCCAGGGGCTGTTGCAGTTATGTTAGTAGTTCGATTACAATACCATGAAAATTTTGTTTTGTCCCTTGGAATGCCTTTCAATATTCCGTCAGTAAATCCTTCGGCATCGTCGTTAAAAAATACTCCGAAGCAACTATTTTTAAACGGCTTTGGGAAAATAATTTCTCCTGTAGCATTTACATTTTCCCTTACGCTACCCCACTGAAATATCAATCCCGATGGAAATTCAACATAATTGTTTCCATTTCTGTGTAAATTTTCTAATTTATCTAGTATCGGTTTATTACTTATTGCCCTGAATTTTGAGCCGTCATTGTATGTTAAATTATTGTTAGCGATGCATTCATAATAATATTTCAAAGCCTTATCATAATAGAATTTTCCTGTAACTTTTGCTCCTGTATCCTGTATGTTTCCACCAAATTCAAGTCCAATAATTTCTGATAGTCTTTTCCCCTCTAAAACTGTGTCTGTTTCTGTTCCAAATTCTGTGATGTTAATAACAACAAATTGATTTCCATTGTAAGCCAATTCATATGACTTGTTAGGTTTAAAGTCTCCAGCCTCTATCTGCTTTAAAGTTCCGTTGTATTCTTTCAGCAATGTATAATCAACATTATTTAGCCTTAATTTTGCTGTTGTATTTGTGTTTTTGGTATCAACATTTATTCTTAATTTCAAGTCATTGTTTACTCCAAATTCTGTTAATCCCTCTAAATTGCATACATAATAATCTATATTCAAATTTGTTGTTTTATTTGCCTGTAATGTATGCACATTTCCAAGCTGTAATCCATTATAAATTTCCTCAGTCTCAGGAGTTCCGTTTTCCCTTATAGTTCCAAAAGCTGGAATTATATTTTTAATCTTAGCATCTCCTCTATTTGTATCTTCCACTTTATAGTGAGTTGGAAATTCAACTTGTTGTGCCTTGAATTTTGTCAATTTAGCCATTATTACCTCCTATTTTAAATTGATTATATTTTCCTCTCCTATATCAAATTGTCCTAAATTATTTCGTCCAAACCGTCCGAATCTTGAATATGCAAAATTGCAAACCGGATTTCTTTTGACTTCGTTTTTAATTACATTCTGTCCTAATGATTTACTTCCAAATCTCATTCCAACTATGTAATTATCCAAACATTTTGAAGTATTTACTTTAACTCCGCCACCAACAATACTATTTAAGTCAAGTTCGTCAATCAAAGAATAATCATAATCTCTGTCACTTACAAATTTGACATCATAAAGCGCAGGTTCGTTATTAGTATTTAATTCGATAACTGGAGTTATTCCTGTAAACATTTCGCCAATATTACTTATTGTTTCTAAGTTTGGAATCAGCTTATATTTTCTCACAGCAAGTTTGATTCTGTTCCTGTATCTGTCATCGGTTTGTCCGTTTCTGCTGACGTTAAATTTAATGCCTAAGTCGTCCAAAAACTCTCCTGTCGCATAATCTATTAAATGCTGTTTCTCCAGCAAATTATAAATGTTATCAATTTCATCAAAAAGTTTTGCAACAGCTTTATAAAACGCCTGTATATTTTCGTTCTTTTTAAGCCACCAGGGGCATTTAGACAGTAAATAATCATAATTATTCTGCATACTCCGCCACCTCGTTAAAGCCTAATTTCAATACTTTGACAAAATTATTCCCTGATGTCTCCTTTAATTTAAAAGAAACATCTATATTTAAAAGCTTTTCAGCCGAGTAAACTTTTCTTATAAATTCGCTCTCACACTTATAAGAAGTTATATACTCCCCTACTTTTACAGATTTCATGTATTCCTTGACAATGTCTCTCAAATTTTCTTCAAGAATATTTACTCCGTCAGCTTTTTGGAATTCGATTTTCACTTGCACCTCTTTCTTTTTTGGTCTGTAAAATCTTACTTCCCTGTCTATTCCTTGATTATCCTTGACAGTTATAATAGTATCTCCGTTCATCTGAATAGCCTGATCCTTTTTCTTCCATATTGCTTTAGCTATGTCCTCATTTCTTCCACCGTCTACTATCAAGACAATTGATTTCGGCTCTAAGCCTTTACTGTCAACTGACATTGTCTTATTTTCGTCGGCATATACAGATTTGACACCTTCTTGCTTTAGAATTTCAGCTCTTATTCCATCCAGATTCCATTCACTTTCGTTTCTGCTTAAAAACCAACGTTCTATATATGCATTATCTGTTTCCTGTTCCTGTCCTCCAGCTGCAACTTCATTTTGTTTAAAGTCATAGACACCGTTAACCACTTTAACAAGCTTTATAATGCTACCTGTTTCTTTGTTCCCTTGTTCTCCAGCAATGTCACATTCAAATTTAAAATTAGTCTTATTATTGAGTGTCCCATTTTCTGAAAGTGTATATCTTGTTCCGTCATTTGCTTCAACAATAACATCTCCTATTTCAAGAGGAACATTTAATCCGCCTATAAGTTCTATATTTACAGTAGCCTTACTTTCCTGTTTTCTCTTAAAGAAAAACGGACTATTTGCTAAATGTTCGTCAATTTCTATACCCTCACAATTAAGCAGATTCATTTTATCTATTTGTATCTGTTGCCGTTCCATTTTTACCCTCATAAGCCTTGCGACTGGATACATAAGCATAAACCAAGCCGAACGCCTATCGTTTGTATAATCGTCTTTAAGCAATGTTTTTAGTTCATTGTTTAAGACGTTCATATTATCATCTACAGTATTTACTTTCGTTCTTGCCAACCGATACCAACTCCCTCCAGTACGTATTTTTCTTTGTCCTTAAATTCAAGCCCGATTCTCACTTTCAAACGTCTATTTTCAAAACTATACGTTTCCACATAGCATTTGCTTAAATGGTCTTTAAAGTTGTTGTATATCTTATCTCGTATATGTTCTAATACTTCATTTTCATTCCCGTGAGTTCCGAATAACTTTTCAAAGTTCAAACCGTATTTTACATCATATTCAAGTTCTCCCTCCCGAATATGTAGCATTAATACGATTTGTTGTATTATCATAAAATTTTTTTCGTCCGGCTTAAAAAATTCAATATCTCCGTTAAATACGTGTATTTCTCCTTTATTATTTATTAATTTTATGTCCATTTTCCCAACTCCTACGGGTGTATATACGCGGCTCCGCCTTTTGTTATTCCGTTCTTGCTTTCTATACTATCCGTTTCTATTGATTTAACTTTCAATTTACCGCTTATTTCAGTATCTCCGTTTACCGTCAAATTTCCGTTCAATGTCAGATTCCCGTTTGCTATAATATCCCCGTTTATTTCTATGCTTCCCGGTATAGCAACATTATTAATATCTGTAGCAATTAATACGGGTAAGGCGATTGCATTCGTTAAATTGTGCCGTTTATTAGTGTTTACAACTGTCGTTTCTTTTGTTATATAACCGCTAATATCTCGGCTACATATCAATACCGGAATCACATCTCCCGGCTTGAAATTAATTTTAATATTTATATTCTTATTTCCAATTTGACACATAGGAACGTGTAAAATTGGCGGAAGCATTATATCTTTAAATTCAGCCAACGGCTCGACATCTACAAAACCATTATTATCAACTTTAGTTACCTTAGCAATGACAGATGTATCAATACGTCCTAACATTGTTTTTATCAATTCTTCCATTATTTTTTTCCTTTTCTTTTTGTTTTTTGAGTTTTACCTTTTTTGTTCACTGCTTTATCCCGTTTTTCAAGTTCATTTTTATTGTTTCTCACGTCAGATTGATTATTAACCACTCTTACTTTAAGTGTCATTATAAAATCACTTATATCCGTAATTTCGACGATTTGACATACTGATGAAATATCGTTGCTTATTAATTCGATTAAATCTCCTTTTTTCAGCAGATATATAAGCAGACACTTAATTTCATAATCGTATTTGAGTTCTTCTTTCTTCTCCGTCTTTGCTTTCGAGCTTGTTTTTGTAGATTCTTTTTTGCTTTTTTTCTTGTCTTTTTTATCATCTTTCTTTTTATTACTCGTGCTTTTGCTTTTCCCTGTTGCCTGCTTTGGCTTTTCGACTTTGTAGCTTATTTCTTCAATGTTTTGCGACTTAGGCTCTTCAAGTAATCCGCTCTCATAACTTAGCTTGATTTTTCCTTTATCCTGCGGCTCGTTATTATAGATATAAATAAAATCGTTTTTAGTCGTCATCTTGCTGTCGCAATCCTTGACTATTTGACCGATTTCATATAGTCCACTGCCGAGAATACTTTCGCCTATGCTGTAAACTTTATCCGTTTTTAAATCGCATTGCTTAACTGTAAATCCGATTTTCCCGGCTAAGTCTTTAATTATAAAACTTGCCGTAGTACCGGGAGCATATCCTGCACTAACTAATTTCTTAAAGTCTGCCGGAACTTCACGACATTTTATTTTTAGAACTCCTTTGTCAACTTCCTTACGACTTATTATCCCTGCCGCAATCGCGCCTATATCTGTTCCATATCCTGCCGTCAATTTAACTTTATCTTTTAACTGTATTTTCGCTATTGTTGTTACAGTCAATCCCTGTATTTCAATGTTAAATTCGTTAGGCTCCTCACTAACGCTTTTATAATCCCACTTTATTTCAACACCGTTTATTATTTTCGGGTCTGTGACTTTATAATCTTTAGGAAAAATAAAATTTAGTGAATCCTCTGATGTTTCAATAAGCAATTCAGTTCTTTCTAAAAATAACTTATTCCTCATCTTCATCACTCATTCCAATGTCGAAATATTCTAAGAATACAGTATCGCAAAAACTTTGCAATGCGACAGACTCGGCTATTCCTCTATTGCTTAACGGAACGATTTGACAATTAAGAAAATCATTGTTTATATTTCCGTTCTCATCTTTAGCTATAAACCAACCAAGCGGACGACCATATATAAGTTTTTCGTTTTCGAGCAACATTTCTCCGTCCTCGTCCATTACATCAACATATATACGGTTGTTTTCTTTAAAATGCTTTATTCTCAACAAATATACTTTATCTTTGCTTTTGAGAGTAAAGACATATGGGATTTTGTTTTTATCAATTTCTAATCTCATTCAATACCCCCAAATCAAAATTCTTTAGTCTACCTGCTTTATTCATATAGTCTTGCCCTTTTTCCAAAAAGCCTTTAAATTTATGTATTCCGCTATCTTTAGTACCTGCTACACCCGTTTTCTGCTCTTTATTAAGTGTCGTTTTTTCGTCCTCTTTGACTTCTCCCTCTCGCAACAAATAAGCAAATTCAAGCACTTCAAAGTCCAACGAAAATTCAAATGTGGATTCATTCCTGTAGCTTCTTGATACTTTTGTGATTATCATATCTTGTATAGTTTCAACCGTCGAAATAGTGCAAAGTGTTTTATTTTGCCATAATTCAACGATTTCATCGTATATCTGTTGTCCGTTTTTAGTATCAAACTCCGTTAAAATAACGTTTATGCTATATTTTCTGTTGCCGTTCGACACATTACTGCTGATTAAAGTGTTATCTCTATCTTCAAGTGAGTGAGTTTTAACTGTGCTGCTTCTGTCATCATTTGTTACCTGCACCCATTCGAGTTCTATGTCGTTTATCTTGCACCGTTCTTCATCGTTTTCAAAAAGATTAAAACCGAAACGGGAGGAAAAGAAATTATTGACCATATCTTTATTCGCTAAGCCTATTCCGTAGAGCCTTGTGCCGAAGCTACTTACCGAACTCCCGAAATTCTTTAAATTATCAAATTTCATTTTATCCTCCCATTCCAATTAATTTTTCCTCGAAAAACTTATTCAATACTCTATTTATTTGACTTTCTATATTTTCCTCATTTTTGTCGCTATTATAAATGTGAAATACCGGAGAAAACACAACCTTTTTAGTTCCTCCACTTTCTTTCTTAACTGATGTCGTACCTTTGCTTGACAGTTTCTCATTAGCACTTCCCATTTTATTAACCATTCTTCGAGTAGATTCTGCCGTGTCTATAGCCGTTCCCTGTGGTAAATCCAGCGTCATTTGGTTAGGAATCATAAACGGCTTAGCGTTCGGAGGTGTAATTAATTCAGGACCTTTTTCTGCTACTGTAACTGGTCCACCCTCCCAGCTTCTATCTCCGATATATCTTCCTTTGACAAAATTCCCGATTGCCGCTACACCTTTATTCATCCAATCAGGCATTTTAATTTTAAAAGCGTCTGCTATTGCTTTCCCAACGTCTTTAGCCTTATTTACAATTCCATCAAAAAATCCTTTGATTTTATCTATTGCCGTTTTTACTACATTTTGTACTGCGTCAAAATTTCCTGTAAATAGTCCAACAACCCCAGTTAATACAAGTTGAACAAACGACCCTATTAACGAAAATATAGTTTGTACCGCTGATACAAATCCTGATACGATTCCAATTATAATCATTAACACGGACGAAACGACTGCCGAAATACCGTGAAGTACCATAGTAACAAACGAGAAGCCCACTACGAATCCGTTTACTATAAACTGCACCGCAGGCATTAGCATTGACAAAAGCATTCCGGCTATTTGGATAATCACAAGAGCAATCGGCTCTAATCCCGGTATTATTTGCATTACTAAATTAACTATACTCGCTATCATTTGCATTATAGGAGCTAAATAGGGAGATAATGTCGAAACTAATTTCAGAATCACTCTAAACACTGTGCCTATAGCATTTCCTATCATTTTAAAATCTAAAGTTTTATAAAATACACTTACGGCATTTCCGATGTCACTGAATATCTTAGAAATTTGTCCCATATCAATACCGGACATAATCCCCTTAAATATTTCATTGATTCCACTAAATATCCCGCTAAAATCAATAGCGTTATAAAATCCCCCAAGTGCTGATAACATTCCGCTGGATAAACCTTTTAAGTCTATTCCGTTAAACACAGTCTTGAAAGCTCCTGTTATCTTTCCACTATTTGCGATTACATAGTCAATTCCTTGTCCTACGCTATCAATAATCTTAGTTCCTAACTTCTCAACAATCGGTATTGCCTGCAATATGTACGGGGCAAATTTCCCCTTTACATTGACTGCGGCTTCTCCGATTTTTTCTTTCATATCCCCCCAAGCATTTTCTGCCTGTTTAATCTTTCCAAGCGGTGTTTTTGCAAGTTCTTCATTAATGTTTCCTACGTTTTTTGATAATATCTCTTGTAATTTCGCCGCTCTTTGAGTTTGATTTAACGTCTTAAATTGCTTCATCTCTGCGTCTGTCAAGGCAATTCCAACTTTTCTCAACGGAGCTAACATCCCTGTTGACATTGCCTTTCCAATCATATTAGCTGTACCGAAAAAGTCCTCTGCTGTTCCATTCATTCCTTTTTGATTCGCTACTATATCGGCAATTTTAGGCATTAACATATTGATTTCTTTATTAGACAACTGGAATGTGCTTAATTGTGCCTGTGCGCCAACTATCATTTCGTCGCCAAACACTCCTATTCCTTGTATTCTGCTCGCTTCTGATTGAAACTCTTGAAACACTTTATTCATAGTTGTAGGGTCATTTTTGTATGCCTGCACTATTTGAATATTAGATTTTAGCTTTGTAGCGTTTATCATATCCGCCTTATAGTCCTCTATCGAACTATTGACAAAGCTAAATGCCGCACCTATCGAAACAATACCAGCTGCCATTCCTATTAATGAGCCAATTTTTCCTTTTAAAAAACTAAATCCCTTTCCTGTGTCTTTTGCTTTATCTTTAAGAGATTTAAGTTTTTCTCTTAATTTGTTAACTGCCCGCACCGGGAAACTGTTAAGCACCTTGCTTTTTATTTGATTAAAAGCTGGTCCGAGTTGGGCTTTCATAGTTGTAACTACTTTAGATACAGACGATTTAAAAAGTGCTAACTGACGGACAGGGAAACTTCGTTCAATCCGTCTTTTGATATTATTGAACAAATTCCCTGTTCTATTAACTATTCCCGCTGTTTTTATGATAGCGTTATTAAGCTTATCAACGCCTTTAGTGTTCATTTTATACGTCAATTTATTTAATTTCTGTTCTAATTTTCCGCCTATTCCAGTTATTTTCTTTAGCTTCTCCGAAATTCTATTAAGCGGAGAATCCTGTGTTTTGAAACTCATTAAGACTTCTAATTTATTGCCTTTTCCCATTACTTTTTAACCTCCGCAAAATCTTCGATTGCTTGTAACCATTGATAAAACTTGACATTGTCCATATTAAGTACGATATTCGGGTCTTTTATATCATTCTTAATAATGAAGCACCATTTACTATTAATAAACGGGTCTTCATACTGTTCTTTTGCTATCTCAATGTCATGTTTAATTTTCTCTTCTTGTTCTCTTGATACTTTCCCATTATTTCAATAATCAACGTTACTAATTCCGTCAATGCCTCCGGGTCAAAATCAAAAAACTCGACTTTTCTTGCTTCCGCAGGCTTATTTATCGCCTTTGGTAATATCTTTTGTGCAAATTCATAAACATTTTTATTTGCCGCAAAATCCCAGTAAGCCTTGTTATACATAGCCAAATTTTGTGGCTTGACGATTTCAAAGATAACCTCTTTTATAGTTCCTTTATCATCAATAAATATTTCTTGAAAAGGCGTTCTATAACGCCCTGCTCCGTCTAATGTTACAAACTCATCTTTTTCCTCTTTTTCTATTTCCTTAACTTTGTTATCTTCCATTTTCTACCCTCCTAAATTTTTTCATCATATTTTGCACATTGAATAGTGTATTCAATATCAATGTCTTTAGTATTATTTTTTCTTTCTGCCGCTTTCTGAATCGATACTCCTTGTCCTGTTCCTGTTACTTTGTTATCTCCTGTATCATCTATGTATGTCAAAGTTCCAAGTGTTCCTTGTGGGTTTTTGAGACATTTTGCAAGGAATATGTCGTCATCAGAGCCTTTTGTTGTTGTTACTTTTATTTCCCTTTTTGTTACTTTTGTTCTTATAGTTCTTACTCCCCCTTTAATATCAGGGTCCGTCATTGAGTGACTGTCTTCTGTTGCCGCGTTCACAATCTCTTTAGCTTCTTTAATTAAATAAGTTCCTATGCCGGGATAATTTATTTCTAAATCGACTTTGTCTAAGTCAACTGATTTTTCTAAAAATTTATTACTACTCATTTTCTACCTCCTTATTATTTTAATGGTCCGTCGTGCCATACTAACTCAACTTCGATTTCTTCGATTTCTGCACTCATCATAAAGTCGACTTTTACGTTTCTTAAAACCCTGTTTATAAAGTCATCATCAGTCAATCCTGTTTGTGGATTATCGTCTTCTATTGACGGTACTGTGATTTTATAAATATAGTTACCGTTGGAATCTCTTGCGATTGCTCCCTGTTTTCCCATAGCCAACATTACTCTATCCAGTAAGCCCTCAACTTTAGGTATTCCTCCACCGTCCATTGTCAAGTTTCTCTCGTTGATTAGTAACTTTTTCAAATTGCTATCAATACCATGTACAATAGCGTCAATCTTAATTGTTTGGTCTGCGTGTCTTTCTCCGTCAGCACACCAAGAGCCGCTTGTTACTGCGTTATATCCGACTGTTGTATAAGTATAATTGATATGTGCTTCCGACAAATCAGATTGTAATGTTTCATCGTTTGTCGACGGCTCAACTCCTAATATTCTTCTATCTGCCCAACGTCCATTTATTCCTTGTATAAACGTCCAAGCAGGCAATCCGAATATATCTAAATTTTCTCCTGCCGCTTTTCCGTGCATAAAGTAGATTCTTGTGCTTTCTTTTAATCCTGCTTTATTGTTTTTTCCTAAACTGTTTGCTACAACTCCAAATTTAACGTTTCTTGTAAGCCATTTCGCTAACGCTAATGTAAATGTTTCATCGAAAAAGTCTACAACTACACCGTAAAAATCACCCGTTGGTAATGTGTCCAAAAATGCGGCGTCTGGTGTTGCCTTGCTCACGCAGTACCATTCGGACGGTTGTATTACATTTCCGTCAAAATCCTCTTGACTTAAAAATACTTCTATCCCTTTATACATTTTTGAGTTTTTTCCAAAGTCTTTTCCGACTTCCTCTAAACTCGTATATTTCTTATAGTCCTTATCGGCTTCTTTTGTTATAAATAACACTTTCCCGAAATCGCCTAATAAAAGCGGTTTTTTCGGTCTTACAACCGTTACTCTGATTTTCTTCTTAGCCATTTTCTACCTCCTAATTTTGTTCTTTTACTTCGACTTTTACGTCTTTCATTAACATTCTTTTTCTTTCGCTTAATTCTCTCCAGTTCATCTGTATATCAAATCCAAATCTATAAACGTATGTTTTATTTTCTAAAAATGTTCTGTCTGTTACTGTCATATCATCGCTTGACAATCCGAAACCTGCCCGTATTAAGTCGTATTTGTTTTCATAGATAATTTTATTAAGCAACACATCAGCCATTTCCTCTGCCCGTTCCTGCGTCTTTGCATAACAGTCAAATTGTAAATATGCTTCAACTCGTCTTGCTGTCTGTTCTATAATATATTCATCTGTTTTTTCTATTATTCTTTTACCGCTATAAGCCGATCTATCTTTACTGATTATCTGCATTACTGCACATTCTCTCGGTACTTCCGCTACATAGTCATCTCTAATGACTTGAAAGTCTACAAATTCAGCTATTTTAAGCCTTAATTTCTCTGCTTTATTCATTTTTCAACCTCTCAATGTAGTAAATCCGTAGTTCGTCGTGTTTCATATACTCCTTGCCTGTTACTACCGTATATTCTTTTCCGTCAAATTCGATAGTCGCTTTCAATTCGATATCCCGGTAACAATATATTTTTTTGCTGTCCAAAGTTACATTGATTCCTTGTTCCGTTAGAAAACTCACATCTTGTCTTCCAAGATTAAAGACAGCTCCCTCAAATTCGATATTTTCTTCTGTTTCGACTTTACGGCTATTCACCCACTTGTTCACTTTCTTTGAGATTTTACACTTGCTGAAAAATCTTTTCGGAATAAATGTTTTATGTACCACTTTACACCTCCACTATTTCATAAGAGATTGAATTGTAAAGCGAGCCAGTGTCCATAAGCGGTTTCGATTGATTCTTTTTCTTGATTGTGTATGGGTTGTTAGGCTTAAACCCATATGAATATATTGTTTTTTTAATTCTTTCGACGACGAAAGTTCCAACATTTTTATAATATTGTTCTCCCGTTATCTCTGTACTTATAACCTTTTCTATCTCATCAGCCATAAAATCCTGTATTTCCTTTTGAGCCCTTGCTGTTGCCACTGACAAACGGAAGAATGGTCGAGGGGGTATATGTCTCATACCTTTATTTTTACCTTTTGATATAGTTGTCCCGTACTCGTTGTGAACAGCATATTCCTGTATAAACGTTATCTGATATTTCATTTCCCCAGCTCCCTCTTTCCCAAGCACTCCGACTTTCACGGCGTGGGTCTTAAGATATTCCAGCTCTTTTTCCAGATACTCTAATCCGTCAAGTGTGAAATTAATTTCCATATATCAACCTCACGATACCGTTTATTTTCTCACTTTTGCTTTTCATCAAATCCCGCATTGAATAAGCTATATCATCTATCTTGTAACTCGTGTATTTGCTCATTTCTTCGTCAAAACTGTTTATAAAGTCCTCTATCAAGCTACAAATTTCATACTTAAGCCAATCAGGAATTTCCTTATATCCTTTCACGTATGTTATTACGACCTCTCTGTCGTTATCACAACATGGACATTCCTTAAAATTCGGGAACTCTACGAAGTTTTTACCCTCTCGCCAATGTTCATTTAAGCTAACTTTCTTAACTTCCTGTATAGGGCGAAAATTTAAGTATACAGTCTTTCTGTGCGGATATACTTCAGTTACTTCTCCCTCATCAAGTGTATAGCCGAGAATGTTTTCGATGTAACTTATAGCAACTTTTAACAAAGCTTCAACCTTAGCCGCTTCATTGTCAGCTAAGGTCTTGCCTGTTATTTTCTTATAGTCTTCTATAGTTATAAGCATTGCTTATCAACTCCTATTTTACTTTCAATACCGAGAATGCTTTCGGTCTCATTACTTTTCCTCCAAGTCTGATTCTCGTGTAATAAGAAGTTATTCTTTTGTCCGGGTCTCTATGTAATTCTTGTTCAAAGTCTTTTTTCATCGCATAAGCATATCCTTGTTTAAAGTCACAGAATACCGCAGGGAATTTATCTTTTTTAACTTCGTCCAAAAACTCTTCGACAACCACAGGATAACCATTAAACATCATAGTTGCCCCGTCTTTTATCGTATTCCATAACGGAATACCGTTGGCGTCTTTCCACAACTTCATTTCTTCGTAAAGTTTAGGCGACACATAGTAAACTGCTTTTTTTCTATATGAAGTTTTCAAGTTAGTTTCGAGCCTAACCATATCTTCCCAAACTACAGTATTTGCTGTAGCGGTTACAACTGGACTTGCTATTACGTCGGCATTCGTTAAGAATCCCTCTATAAATTGTCCTGTTGTTGTGTTGTAAACACCTTTTACAGTCAAAGCAGATAAAGTTTGCCCAAAATCTTCCGCTATCGCTTCTTTGATTTCACTTACTAAGTCAAAAGCAGAATCTTCCCTCGCTTCATCTGTAACAGGATATCTCACTTGTCTGTATCCTGCTCTTAATTCAATTTCAGTAAAGCCTAATCCACCGTCTTTTGTATTTCCTGCTCCCTCAAGTACGATTTCATTTGCTTCTGTTATTGCATTTCTAACAGGAACTTTTAAAAACTCTCCACTTATTGTAAAGATTTTTCCATTCATAAGGAAATGACTGTTTTCTTTCGTTTCTTTCAGTATTTCATCATGTAATTTATTTGGTATTAATACAGCCACATTCCCTGTATTGATTGCCGCTTTTTGTACGCTTAATCCCTCTATTGTGCTATCTCCAGTTACAAGATACTTTCTAAATTTTTCAACTGCTTCATTATCTCTGTCATCTTGACTTTGTATTCCTTTTTTCATCAATTCATCTAATGTTTGAGCCATTTTTTCAATCTCTTCATTAGTTTTGTTTGATTTTTCCTCAAATCCCTCTACTGATTTTTTTAAGTTTTCGACATTCTCATCTGTTTTTTTAATGTTTTCATTGACTGTTTCAATTCCTTTTTCCAGGTTTTCAAATTCTTTGTTTTTTTCTGACATATTGTCCTCCTCATTTTTATTAATATTTTCGTTTTTTACTGTTTCAACCGTTGCTCCGGGTACTGCTCCTTTCAAAACCACACTACCCTCGACAACTTCTATTTCTTTTATTACTCTTACCTCGGTATCCCCTTTGCCTGTCTGTATATTTCTAAATTCTCTTTTCCGAATATATCCTCCTACAGACATTTCATAGTTTGCTCCATTTTTCATCATCGAATAAACTTTCTGCGCGTCCTTATTTATTGCATTTCCATTTTCATCAGTAGATAAGTCAAGTTTAGCTGTAAATTTTAGATTTCCTTTTTCGTCCTGATATACTTTCAGCGTTCCAAGCTCTTTACTCCATTCATGCATATGCAGCAAAAAATAAGTTTTATCTTTATTTACTTTATCCAATGCTTGTTTATCAAAATAATCTCCGTAACTATCAATAACGCTGTGAGTTATTAATTGTCCTTCGATTATTCCTTTTTCTTCCGCGTCTTTCTTTAATAACATTTCGACACTTCGCTTAAATTGTTCCATTCTTACCTCCTTTATACTAATTCACAGTGGCAATTTATTAAATCTTCGGGTCCTGCATCAGGATCATGTGGATGTTTCAATCCGCAGCTAAATATTTCATCAGCCTTGATTGTTTCGCCGTCACAAGCCAAATGACTTTCCCTGTCCTGTTTACCTCCTCCGACGTGCCACCAAGTTTTCTCAAATCCTGCTTCTACTAATCCCGTGTGATACGTTACCGTACTTGTCTGTGCTGTTTCTGTTCTTGCGATTCTCATTGCTCTGTTTTTACTCATACCATTTACGGATTTCTGTATTTCCTTAGCTATATCCTTAATATTTTTTCCTGCTTCCTGTCCGTTTGTTATGATAGTGTTTATCTTTTTTCTTGTTGTTTCCGTTATATTTGTTACTTTCTTCGCCGTAACTTCCTTACTTAACTTTTTCAAAGCTTTATTTTGAACGGTCGGAATTAATGATTTATCGACTCCCCTTACCGTTCTCAAAAACTCTGATGTTTCCTTTATTGTCTGTTCTACACCTACTCGAAACACCGAATACAGTCTTTTTTCAAAAGTCTTAAAAGCTGCCGCACTTACGAAAATTGTTGAAATTTCTATTTTAAGCCCGAGTTCTTGAAAAACTTTCCTCACTCTTGAATACTGTTTCCATATCAGCTTATTTCTCATTTTTAATTGCTTTTTCGCTATCTGTTTAGCTGTTTTCTTCGTCAGTTTCTTCATCTTGTGTTCTGTCCTCCTCTTCCGGCTTTACTTCATCAAATATTTCGTTTAGCGGTGTTTTCGAGCCGTCAATTAAGACAATATCTCCGTTTTCAACTGGAGGATATTCAAGCTCTGCCCTTTTCTCGTTAATAGTTAAGTAGCTTATATTGTTCAGTCGTTCCATTTTGACGTTTTTATCCTCTTTCAAAACCTCTATATCGCTTGTATCAAAGTCTATATACTCGTTGACTTCTAACTTATCAGCAAATATATTGTTTAGATGTTCGGCTATTTGTTGAGCTATCGGAATAATATTTTCGGTGTATAGGTCTTTCTTAGCTTCCTTGTAGTTGCTAAATTTACTATTAGTCCTATCTCCGATTAATATTGACGGTACGTTCATAACTGCCGCCGTTATATTCCTTATCTCATCAAGTGCCTGTAAAAAGTCAAACTCTCTCGGGCTAAAATCTCCGTTTACAATACTAATATCCTGACCGTCTAAAATAAGCACATCCCCTGCCGCTTTCGCTCCAGATTGGGATTTGATGTCATCTTTCAATTCCTTACGTTTCTGCGGATTTAAAAAAGCTTTAACGAGAGCTATAATATCCCGCTTCCCACTGTTTTTTAAAAGGCTGTTGTTCCACTTTGTTATATAACAATAATAATCGTGTAAAAGTGAAAGTGACTGTATTTTGCTTATTCCAGCTCCAGCTCCAGCTATATTGTCGTAAATATTTACCCCTTTTACATAAAAGAATTGTTTTAATTCTTCTCCTCTATACGTTTTCATATTAA
This sequence comes from Pseudoleptotrichia sp., assembly GCF_057270515.1. Taxonomy (NCBI): domain Bacteria; kingdom Fusobacteriati; phylum Fusobacteriota; class Fusobacteriia; order Fusobacteriales; family Leptotrichiaceae; genus Pseudoleptotrichia; species Pseudoleptotrichia sp. Next base: position 213,779 of record NZ_DBHIXS010000001.1, read on the forward strand.
TTTGAATACTCTTGATGCCGTTAAGTACGTTGTCATTGTCGTATTCAATGTAATAAGTGCCTTTTTTGAATAATACGAGTTCAGACTTTGTAAATAAATCAATCCGCATTACTAACAACTCGCCGAATAACATATAATAGAGTGCAAAATAATTGATTAATTGGTCTATGTTTAAGATATTGCTCGGCTTTTTTAACGTCCTATTTACGAACGTATTTTTCATTTCCGTTACATTATCGCTTCGACCTTTTTTATATGTACTCCATTTAAGATTATTCAAGGCTTCGTTGATTCTTGTTATCCCGGCAGATGTAAAAGGATTTTTATATAATTCTTTTAAAAATTTTTCTCCATTTTCCTTATATCCCCAACCGTAATTATTTATAAACTCTCTTACCGTCATCGGAGAGCCTTTATTCTTTCTTAAAAATTTAAACATTATCATCCTCCTTTCGCTTGTAGTAGTCTTTATTTAATATGTACGGCGTGTAGTCATTTAAGCCGTACTTGATAGCGTCAAAGCTGTGTGGGTCAATATTAAACGGCTTACCAACTTTAGGATTTTTAGCAATTAATCCGTTCTTATCAAAATGCCACTTTAACGTTGTTAGTTCCCTATATGTATTCGGACAAACATCAGGGTCAATAAATATGTTCCGGAAAGATTGTACTTTCCTCACTCCTGCCTTGCTTATATCAGGCGTTTTCTTTGCTCCCATAATGCTAAGACCGTTAAGGTTGTAAAATCCTATTGCCTTTGGCTCTGCACTGTCGGCGTATATAACCTCTCCGTATGCTATCATTTTTTGAATGATTTCTGTTTCCAACATTTCGGGGTCGGTTATTTGATTCTGATAAAACTCCTCGTATATGTATAAGTCGTTCAATTTTTCATCTATTACCATTCTTACAATTGCGTTGTATGACTTACTGAATCCGAAGTCGAATCCTGCATATCGATTAAATTTATCTTTTATAATTTCCTCTATCCGTTCTTGTTCAAGTATCTGTATATTGTGAAAAATAACTTCTCCCGAACTTCCGAATTTACCCTCTGTTTTTATAGCCTTTAAAAACGGGTCTTTTTCGTTTTCCAAGTCTGCTATAAAATTATCAGGCAGAAATTTATTATCGGTATAGACTGAATGATGTAGATATATTTTTTCGGCATATTCTGTGCCGTTTTTTAGCTTCGTTACTTCCTTTAGCTTTAGAATCCTATTTTTATACAAGTCATTTTCCTCAAGTCCTGCCTTGCCTAACATTTCCATTAAATACTTGTATGTCCACGTCCCATATTCATTTGGATTAGTTGTAAGAATGATAACATTTCTATTTCTAACAGAACGCAACCTTGCTTTAAGTTCTTTGAATGATTTAAAATCAATTTCGTCTGCCTCTTCTATCCAGATTGTGTCAATATCCTTTATTGACTTTATCTTTCTTACATCATCTAATCCTCTAAAAATAAATTCACTGCCTGTTATCGTGCATTTTATGCTCAAAGGACTTGTTGTTCTGTAAAAGTAGTTATTTAATTCTAATGTTTCAATACTACTTTCCAGGTCTGCAAAACAACTCCCTCTTAAATTCTCTTTTACCTGTCTGACTACTAATATCTTTCTTTTTTCCATAGCAGACATTATTATCAATTTAAGCGCAGCGTTGTATGACTTACTACTTCCGTATCCACCAAGCATGAAATACACGCTCTTCTCGTTGTCCTTGATAAATTCTTTAAAGTGCTTATTGATTTCAGTTTTTATCCTCATACTTCGATCAACTCAATTTCTATCTTTGTATCTTCATTGTTGATTTTATTCTTACTCTTTTCAACTTCTATTTTTTCCAGCTGCAATTCCTCATTTGATAATTGCTGATCTATTTCAAGCAATTCATAAGGAGTTAACATTTTCCCTGTTCTCATTAAATCCATACCCATTTTCTTAATAGTCTGATACGCTTTTTCGTATTCCTGTATCTTTTTAATATTCGTTTCTTCTTTGTTGCTTAACTCATTAGTAGTTTTTATTATCAGATTAGCTTTTGCAACCTCTGTATTTTTTAATATCTTGTAAATGTCGCCTTTGTATACCTCATCTACAATCTTTTCGAGATATTTTTCAGTACGTTCTTTTCTTAATTCTCTTGCATTTTTTGTCTTCCTGCTGTAAGTACGTTCTGAAATGCCGTACTTGGACATTATTTCTTGTTTGCTTTTTCCATTTAAAATATCCCTCTGTATGTTTATTTCTTTTTCGTTTGCAACCACTTTAATCGGTTGCTTTTTCTTTTTGCTGGTTGTTCCTCTTTTGGTTGTAGTATTCTCTTTTTTTTTAATCCACTTCTCTTTATAGCTCCAGCCTTTTATCGTGTTTAGTTTTACATTATATTTTTTTGATAAAACACTCATGCTAGTCCCGTTCTCATATTCATTTTTAATTAACAGTTTTATGTCTTCATTGCTCATGCTCCTGTCTCCATTTTTCTTTTTTTAACTTTCCCACCAAACGCAACCGACCCTTGTTAAACTAATGGTCTCGTATATATAAATTAAGGAGGAGGCTAAATAAAAAAGCCGACCTATAAATAGACTATCTCTAATCTACGTACAAGTCGGCTCACAAATTTTATGTTCTTGCCTTTATTCAATTAACAACTTTTTTTTCTTTATCATCTTTCCATTTTTTAAAACGGCTGTCATTTCGACTTCTCTAACTTCTGATTTCAATTTCAAAAGTTCAATGATAAAGAAAAATAGTTTTTTGTCATTTTCAATTTGTCTTATCTGCTCTTTAGTAAGCATTTTATCACCCTCTTATTATACCATATTTCCTCTGTTTTTCAAAACTTTTTATCGTAGATTTTCTTTTATAAAGTCGTCTAAAAGCAAAGCAAAAAAGCTGAAGCTATAAAGTGAATAATATGTTATTTCGCCCCATTCGATTTTGTGGCTGTTCCATCTACCAGTTCTTTTGTACTCACTTATTTTCCTTATTGTTCTTCCTATTGTTAAAATTGCAAAAACTATTATAAAACCTAATAAATATATTTTTAAAAATTTTACCATTTTATTTTCTCCTCTCTATCGTTTTCCCAACATCAGCAAAACGATTATTATTTTATTCTTTCATAAACACAAGCCAGTGAGTTTTTGACCTCTTATTTCCAAACAAAGGTTTAAAATCAATAGTGGCCAAAATCTCATTTAATTTTATTTGTTCCTCATTCCATTTAAAAATCAATGTTCCGTTTGGCTTTAAGACTCTCATGCATTCATTAAAGCCCTGCCTTATGTCGTCTTTCCATGTGTCCAATTTCAACTTGCCATACTTTTTGGCCAACCATGAATTTTCTCCTGCTTTTAATAGATGTGGCGGATCAAATACAACTAGATAAAAACTTTCATTTTCAAAAGGCATATGTCTAAAGTCAGCAATAATGTCAGGATTTATTTCTAAAATTCGACCGTCGCATAAAGTATCATTAAAGTATCTATTGTCCATAAATACTGTATTTTCATTCTCTTTATCAAACCAGAACATTTTTGAGCCACAGCATGCATCTAATATTTTCTTCATTTCTTCTCCTTCCTTATCAGTCCGTCATAATATCCTTCCTTTAAGCGTTTTCTAAATAGCTTAAAGTGATTCGGATATTTGTCAAGCAATTCATATACTAACTGTTCATTTAACCATACAGGCTCAAGGATATATTTTTCTATAAATTCCTTTTTAGGTATATTATGTATTTCCATATGATGTTTTCTGCATAAAGTTAAAAACCTGCTCTGTAGTCCATCATCTAGATCATAAGTTGTAGCTGTACTGGAAATATTATCATAATGTTCCAAGTCCACTATTTTTCCATTCTTAAAGTCATGCTTTTCTCCACATACGCAACATACTCTTTCCCTTAAGCATCTAATTACATATCTTTGAATATCAGGTACTATCTCCCTTATATGTCTTTTAACTCCTGTATTTTTATCCTGGATATAAAGATTTATATTATTCTCAATTCCATGTTCTATTATGAACTGGATAAATTCAGTAGCCTGATCCAGCGTCAACGGATTTTTCTTAAATGGACTTAAACTGAACTCTCCAATCTCATATATACTACTGAACATGTCTTTTAAATAGTCTTTTGTATATCCTAAATCGTACCACTCTATACCCTCACTGAACTGTTTGAAAAGCACATATAACAGTTTCATTTGCTCCATTGTTATTGTATTTTGAGGAATAATTTTAATCGGATAGTTGTTTATTTCCTCCTGCCATTCCTCAAGTTTTTTGACACTTTCGTTAGTCGGATATAGCAACCTTATTTCACAGTTCAGTCTGTCTATTTCTACTGTTGCCATTTTTTCATAGCTCTCCTAACTTTCTTAAATTTTAAATTTTCAAAAATTCTTGTATTCATTCTGCAAAAATCATGCTCATCTTTGCTTAAAACTTCTCCTGTTCTCAGCTTGTTTTTAATGCTTCCATTATTCTAACTCCTCTATCCATATATGAATTTCGTCTCTTAACATTCCAATTTCTTTTTCTCCTGATAATTTGTATATTTGACAGTCATCTTCAAATATTAAACCTTTCATACTGTCAATTAGCAGCTTAAAACCATTATCAATATCTATTTTTTTACGATTTTCTTTGTATTGAAACAAGATTTTAACTTTTAAATTATTTCCCAGAGGCTGCTCTTCTGTGAATTGTTCTTTCAAAAATTCTTGGCAGTCTTCTTTAAATTTTTTTCCTTTTCTGCTTAAAAACATTTTTTTCTGGGACATCCTATAAGCAGAATTCCAGCTCAAAGCTTTCAATGGTATTATAAATTTATACATAACTTACCTCTTTGAATTCCCAATCAGTTTTTCTTCTGAAATCTCCTTTAAGATATCAGATACTAGGTCATATAACTCAATACTTTCCAAATCCAGCTCTTCGATTTTTTTCTCTATTTTTATTCTAAATTCAGAAAAAGTTATCTTGTGTTTTTCAATATAATCCTTGAAGCTCGGATTACTGTTCACTGTGACATTCCAGTAAGTTAATAAATTATCCCTTGTTTCTCTCTTAATAGTTACTGTATCACCATATTCTTTAACTATAATCTGTATGAATTTTTCAGTTATTTTTTGTTCTGTTATAGCTCCATTTTCTAAATTTCTATCACTTAACATTGATTTTTTAACTACTCCGAATATTTTTTCATTGATCACTATTTTTCCTCCTGATTTTATATATATTTTAGATTTCATCCCCAAAACTATCCCAATTTTTCCTTTCATTCCTTGCAAATAGTTCTATTTTTTCAGTATTTGGAAACATTTTTTCAATTATCTCGTAAGCTATTACTGGCTTTTTAGAGTGTTTTGTCGACTTTTCTCTAAAAACTGTTGTAAATTTACCTCTCATTTCAGAAATTGGTTTTAGCATATTCCCTTTTTTATAAAACCACAATAAATATTCGTGAGAATACCTAATTGTGAATGCTGGAGCAATGCCATTTTCTTTGTCCCAAATAAGCCTTGCGTGTAATGTGTAACCAAATTCTTTCATCATTTTTTCGCACTCGAATAAAAACTCATCAATAGTCCAAACAAAAAAATTATGCTTTTCTTCTGTTTGAATGTTAGAAAGAATGTTTTTAATTTCTTCGATAGTAAGAGTTTTGTAATCTAAGTTTCTCGACTGATTTGGACGGCTTTTCCTTAATCCGCCTTTTTTCTTTTGCCAAGGTGGATCGGCATAAATTACAGAATACTTTTTATTATTGTTTTTCAAATCTTGTATTATCATTTCTCCCTTTCATCTTAACTCTCAATATTTTCTCAATTTGCCTAATTCTCTTGTTGTTCTCCTCTATCTGAACACCATTTTGTTTTATCTTTTCAGACTTTTTCATCATCTGTTCTTTCAGAATTTCATTGTTGTTTTCCAACTTTTTCTTTTCTTCCTGTAATTTTTTCATTTATCCTCCTATCAGCATTTTTTGATTATTTTCAATTAGATTTTTGTTTCCTATTCCCATATTTGAATTTCCTATGAATTTTATATTTTTCGTGTTATTGCTGTTATCTGTAATCCCGAGGTAATAAGGATTTACATTGTATGGCATTTCCCAGTATGCTTTATAAATTTTTGGAAATTCAAATGTCAGAAACTTATCAAAATCGTCTGTTAACATTTGGCATACTTCATGCCATCCGCCTAAGCTATCAACAACTGCATGTATTCCTTTGTCATCAAATTCTATGGATCCGTAAGCTCCATATTTTGATATTGCCATTTTTAACTTTTCCTTTGCCAGATTTATACGGACATTTATATCAGTCTCTGTTGTTCCCAGTGCATACTGTCTGATTTCCGCAGGCTGTGGAAAGTTTTTCCACACCCTGTTTTTTATCATTCTACTAAATGATAAATTTATTTGTTCCAGTGACAAATCAGAAAGCCCAGCAAAGTAAATATTTATTTTTTCTTTTGTCATATTGTCAGTTGGAAAAAAATCTAGAAATGGCTTAAATCCTTTGTTAAATTCCTGTAATGTCATTATTTATACCTCCCAAATGTTTCAGCTAAACTTTCCTCTGTGACTATAAAATCATTGTTGTTTTTGCTGTTATTTCCATAGCTATTATTATTTTTCTTTTTTTCTATCCAGCCAGGCTCTGCCGTTTTCCAGTTATATAAATCCATATATTCTAAAGCTTCTCTCAAGTCTGCTTCAGTTTTAAAATGTTTCAGCAATAATTTAATGGGACCTGTTGTTTTTACAGTGTCTCTTATCTTTTTCCTGTATTTTAAAAATTCAAATAAAAGCTTCTTGTATTCCTCGCTCTTATCCTGTGAATTTATAAAGTCATCAATATCACTTTTTGATGTTTCTTTATTTAATTCAGTATTTAGTATATTTCTTTCTTTAGTAGTATTCTTTCTTTTGTATACGTCGGGAAAATCCCGATTTGGGTTTTCCCGATTTGGGTTTTCCCGATTTGGGTTTTCTTCTTTTAAAGAAAAATCCTCAATGTCATTTTCGCTTTTATCTTCAAAAACATAATAATCTACCCTACCATCAGCATACCTTTTTCGGCTTACATATCCTGCTTCAATTAGTTCCTTTAATCCACTGTATACTGAATCTAACCCGTCTTTTGAATTTGCTGCTATTTCTTTCGGATTATATTTCCAGTCATATGGTTTTGAAAGCATATATAACAATATTCCTTTAGCCTTTAAAGATATACTTTTATCGTTTATCAGTTCATTTTGTATTGTCGTGTAATTCCCCTTTTTATTTATTAATTTTTTTGCCATATTCCGACACCTCTTTTAATCTTCTAAAATTTTTCTTATTTCCTGTTCCGTTTTCATATCTTCTCAATTCTTCCCCTGTGATATATTCAGCGAAATTCTTTGCTTTTATTCGGTTGTTATGTTCCTTAAACATATAACCTCCTTTACAAATAGCGTTTTTTATGCTATAATTAGCTATAAAATTAAATAACCAATTCCTTTTAAAGACGTTTTTTAAGCGTCTTTTTTTAGCTTATAAGCATTTTTAAATTAGGATTTATTTTTGTATATCCTAATTTCAGCAACAATCTCGAAATTGCCTCTATGCCTTTCATATAAGCGACAACTTTCATTTTTCTGTTTCCAAAATTATCAACATAATTTGTTGGAATCAATTTAAAATATCCTCTATTCACGTATTCCTGATAAGGTTCATTATTAGAATTTAATATTCCTTGCTGTCTCAAAATAGCAAACAAATTATTTCTTCCAACACCTTTAAAATTTAATGTTTTTGATACTTCTCCAATATCAACTACAGCATCGCTTTCATAAAGCATTTCGTAAGTTTGTACTTTTGGAGCTTGTATTTTCAATTGTTCTTTTGCTTTTCCATACTCAATAAGCATTTCTCCGAGTTTCACAGGATTTTCGAGTAAAGCTTCAACAGGATTTTGGATTGAGTAACTTCCTGTTTTACGGATTGTCGGAATAACCTCATCAAATACCCAGCGTTCAAACGGCTCTGTTTCTGACAAATCAGAACGAACTATCAATCTATATAAATTTCCCTCGTCTATAAACTTCTTTTGTTGCGTTCTTCCTAATCTGTCGATGACTGGGCGAATTACCCACCCATCCTCTCGGCAATGTGTACTTATTGCTTTGTGTGGGTCTTTATATCCTAATATAACCGCAACTTCTGTCGCTGGAAAATATTCTTTCCCGTTTTCAATCCAAATTCCTAATTTCCCAAACTTCTCATTTTCAAATATTTGTAATTCATTCATCCTTATCCCTCCATTTCTTTTATGATCCAGTCCATATATTTTCTGGCTTTTTTAATATCTTCAAGTCCATTTTTGTTTTCTTCCCGAATTAAGTATTTGAGTATATTCCCTTTGCAAAATCCGATAAACTTTTCTTTTCCTAAAATGGACCGTACAACATCAATACTCTCTATATCCAATCCGTTGAATTTGTAATGCTGCGGATTGTTGATGTTGTCTACGTTTCCTATTATTTCTGATTTTTCTCCCACATTTCCTCCTAAAATAATTTCATTTGTTTGATTTTTTCTTCTTCAAATTCAAACGTTATCTTAGTTTCAACGTTCTCTTTGTCGAAAATAATAAATATACTATGAAAATTACTTCCGTCCCGTTTCTTCCAATTTTTATCGTAATAATTCACTCTACGGGTTGGAATATATATTTCAAGCTTTGTATTATATTTCTCGAAAATTTCGTGTCGCTTTACACCGCCCAAAGCTTCTATCGGTAATACTAAACACGTCCTTTTCCCGCTTTCAAGGCACTTTTCAATTACAGCGTCCTTTATAGAAAAAGGCGGATTTGTGATAATATAATCAAAATTATATTTATTACTTTTGAGAAAATCGTTTATTCCGTATATAACTTCGTGCCCTTGCTCTTTCAACTGTTTCACAAAATTTGAGTTTTCAGTGTCGAAAGGACATAAAATTTTACTTTTTGGCAGCGGATTTAGAAGTTCAATCATTTTATTAACTGTTTTAATATCCGTATACCACTCATCTGAATAAAAATTTTTGGTTACGTTATTTAGTCTTTTGCTTACTTTTCTCATTTTTTATATTTCCTCTTTTACCGCCCTGTAGCCGAAATACAAGGCGGATATAATAAATTAAAATTTCAAGGGAGGTTTTACACCTACCTTTCAAAATATATTCGGACTGTGCAGGAGTCGAACCTGTCATATAGGATTTACTCGAGTTTACCCATGCCTTAACCTTTCAGCCATACAGTCCATACAAGCAGACTTCATCGTCTGCTAAAAATATAGTTTTAAACCCCTTTGAAATTGGGGTAGTCCGAGTTGTCAACTATTAGTTGACAGTTCAACCGACTTCATCGTCAGCAAGTTTTAATGAGTTTCTTCTCTCAAAAGAATTATTTGAAATTCTCTAATAAAATCTTTCTTCTTCTCCACAAAATTGAATATCCCCTATTACTAACATAAATTTGATGTTTACTTAAATGTTCTGTTTCCATGTTATATAATAGAATATATCCTTTTGTCTTTTTTCCGTGCTGTTTACTAACTCCTCCAATTTCTTCTTTATTTCCACTTTCTTCAATAAGAACAAAGTCCTTATATTGTCTGCATTTTTCTAAAAATTCTTGAAAAGTCATTTTCTTTTCCCTCCTATATTTAGTGATATTTTGCTGTTGAAAAACACAAAATCTTGTGCTATAATTTATTAGTAACCTATTACGTATGTTGCTAATAAGACTTTAAATAATTATATATACACGTAAACTCCAATCTACCAAATATATAATTATTAGAAAGGAGTAAAATATGGCGAAAGCTACATCCGGAAAATCTGGAAACAAGGTTAAAATTGTTTCAGTAGGTTCTTACACCAAGAAAGACGGCACAAAGGTTCCTGCTCATAAACGTTCAACACCAAATTAATCTTCAAGAGCCTGAAAGGGCTCTTTTTCACTTTCGGGGTATAATATATTGCCAAACATCACATACGAAAGGAGGTGTTTTTATGCGTTTAAATCCTGATTGCATTCGTGATATTCTGCTTCAAACTGAAAATGGCAGTTTTAGAATTTATCACTCTTCACGAAATAACGAAGCTGCTTTTAATGACTTAGAATTTCTCAAATCATACTCATTTGAAGAGGTTACTTATCATATAAAGCAATGCGTTCTAATGAATTTTATTGAAATCTCTGAATCTATAAAATATATTGATATCCATGACTTGTATCCAGAGGGACATACTTTTTTGGCAAATATACGTGATGATAACAACTGGAATAAGACTAAAGATATAGCTAAAAATATAGGTTCATTTTCATTGGGAGCCTTAAGAGATATAGCCGCCAATATAATTTCAAATTTAATCACTAATAATTTCAAGTAGTTGTGTTTCTATAAATTCAATTTTCAAAATCATTGTATTCCCAGTTTTAGAATTTACATTTTCGGAGTTTTGGATTTCATATCCACAAACTCCTTCTAACTCTAAATCATCAATGAATATTTGTCTTGCTTTTCCATCTGATTGAACAATTTTTATTTTGTGTTTCTCCATTAAACAGCCTCCTTTCTTTTAATTTCCAACATTTAGCCATACAATTTGTTTATCCTAATGAAAGGAGTGATACCGTATGGCTGATAATGAGAAAAAAATTGATAAAATCATTGATTTATTGAGAAAAATTCTCAAAAAAATGAAATAATTTTATCCGTTTTAATCGGAATTTATAACTAAAAATTTAAACCTAAGTCAATTTTTAATTCAGACTGTACGTCTAATAAAAAATCCAACTTAGGAAATATCCCATTTGCCAATCTTTTCATATTATCTGAAAAAGTTTGAGGGGTCATATCTATCTTTTTAGCTATGATTTTTTGTGATAACTTTTTTCTTTTAAGTTCAATATTTATTTTTGAATAAATATCTATTGCAATTTTTTCTTTTCTATCCATATCTACTCACCTCTTTTTTATTTTATCCGATAAAATCGGAAAAGTCAAGTTATTTTTATAAATAAAAAATAAAGACCTACTAAAAGTCTTTATTTTATCTATTATCTAATCTTATATTAGATCATTTTCTAAGGCTTGAGAAAATACTATATCTTACTTTAAATTCTCAATTTGTATCTATTGTTAATAATATTACCATTGTTCTAAATAAGAATAAAAATACCAATGCTGCATGTCCACATATTATGAATGATAGTAATTCCATCCATTTATCTTTTAAAAAAAACAAAAATATTATGACAACAAAAGAAAAAAATAGCACCAAAATTTCATATATTATACTATCATATAGTTCAACTAAAATATCTTTCTTACTTTTTTTTTGACTCTTTTCAATCATTTCAGATACTCTAAATAAAGCATTTAATAAAAAACCAATCATAAGTGCCAAAATTGTTGAAATAGTTGATAAATATTCCTTACTAATTGAAACATTTAATACAAATTTCATAATTATAGAGATTATAATTGGACTAACAAAATATAATAAAATTCTTCTCTTTGATATAACATAACTTTCATTTCGATATATTTTTAAAATCTCCCAAAAATTAAGCAATATTCTATTAATTCTTAATTTTAATAACTCTTGAATCAATAATAATAATAAAAATAAAACTATTAAAGCTGTCAAACTTGATATAATTAATTCTTTATTTACCATCTCCAACACCAACTTTTATATCGTTATATTCTTCTTCAAACAATTTCAATACTTTTTCAAAGTTTTCATCACATTTTTCGTATTTTTCCGTTACATCTAAAGTAGTTTGGTTAGCTTCTATTTTTCCATATTCTTCTTTCAAATTTACTGTTTTAATTTTACCATTAACTTTGACGTTTGTACAGATTTTTTTTATATTCTCCTCGTCAAAATTATAATGAAATATTTTTTCTGAAATTTCATCTAATCTTCCATTTATCTTTTTTATTTTTATAATATTTTCTATTTTAGTTTCCTTTGTTTCATACATTTTCTCTATCTCATTTACTGCTCTTATATCAGGAAAATCTTTTATAAAAACAGTAATTTCTCTTACCATAGATTTCTTTAATAACTCTTGGTAATTCTCATAATTAAAGACTTTTATTTCCAAAACATACCCTGCTGTTTTCAGCTGACTATCAACAATTTTCTTATAAACTTCAACAACAGAAGATTTTATCCCTAATTTGTTTGTTTTTTGAAGCAACAATAACAAATACTCTTCTTTTTTACCATTTTCTGTTATTGCTAAAGGTCCCATATAAAAATGAAAATTAGGTGCTACAACACCATTTTTCTTATTAAGAGTAATTTTTTCTATTTCTATTTTTTGTTCTTTTCTTTTTAAAATATCAATATCCGTATCTACAGTTTCTCCATAAGAAATTTTCCCAAATATATTTCCATTTTCTAACTTTTTTAATCTTTTAACATTATAAATTTTAGAATCATTTATTTCTGGATGACCTATCTCTTTATCCTTTCCAATATCATTTGAAAATTTTTCATAAAAAAGCTCTAAAATATTTTGCTCAAATATATTTTTTTCTTTTATTGACACGAATCTACCATTTGATTTATTTTTTAATCTGATTCCATACAAAGCAATACTAACTCCCATTTTAAGATAACTCCCTTTATATAATTTATATTTTAAAATTTTACATATACTTTTTTCTTATTCACTTTCCACATATTTTTTCAATATATTTAAAAGTTTCTCTTCATAATCATACAAATCCTTTAAAGAATTAATTTGTATTTTTTCTTCTATAACAGCTCCTCTATTCTCTCCTTAAATTCCATAGTAATATACTCTCCTTTATAAATTATTTATTTCTTTTTTCGTAATTTCAATTAATTTTTCTACTTCGCTAATTTTTCCACTTTTCATGCTTAAATATTCTATTTTTTCAATTATATAATTTAAAATATTTTTCTGTTCTTCTGTTCCTATCAATTTTAATAATACCGATAAACTATCAAGAAACTCATCACTTTTATCACTCAACAGCTTTTCTCCAATATCCTTTGGTAGCATGCTGGCAAATAACTGTTCTCTTTCTTTTTTTGTTAATTTTAGTGTTTTAGATAGTAAATCTATAGTAGCTATTGTGGATTTATTTTTCCCTGTTTCAATATCTCCAACTGTTCCTCTTCCTAATCCTGCTTTATCAGCAAGTTCTGTTATTGTTAAATTTCGACTTTCTCTCAATTTTTTTAAAGTTACACCTAATTTTTCCATTTTTCTTCCTTTCTTAAAGGCTATTTTATTATATTATACTTCATTTTTAAAATTTTTATCAAAAATAACTTGACTTTTCCGATTTTATCGGATATAATTATTTTGTAATAACAAAATAAAGGCTATTTTATTTTTTTTAATCATTATTTCCGATTTAATCGGAATAAGTGAAATAATTAAGGAGGCAACTATGAAACAATACGCAGGAACAGGATATGATAGAAAATACGAAGCAGCGGCTTCAGACTGGAGAGATAAGGAATACGACAATTACTGTGCAGCCCAAGATGAGTATGATAGGCAGATACAAGAAAAGTTTGAGGAGCTATTCAATGAATTAGAAACTTATCATACAAGCAATTATGACGAGTTATCCGAAAATGAATGGGTAGCTTTAAAGGATTATTTCAGAGAATATAGTTATAGTTTTGATACTACATTTTCGGAAGTAATAGAAAGCTATCAGGAAGAACTTATAGAAAAATACAATTTTATGATTTAAGGAGGAAAAATGAGATGAAAATAAGAGATTTACTACAGGGATTAGGCGTATTTTGTATGCTTGCAGCAGGAGGAGCAGGGAATATATTTACAGCATTATTATTAATTTCTATAGCTTTTCCGTTAGTTTATTTCACTGGCGGATTTAAAGAGGAGGAAGAATAATAATGAATAAAAATTTAGGAGAAAAAATAGGAACTTTTGAACATATTATTACTAAAGGAGTATGCATAGAAACATATGTAGACTTCTATAATGACGGAGGGAAAATAAACTTACAGATATATCATTCCAACCCTCATTACGAGTATTGCAGAAAATTCTACAACTGGAAAGGAGTTAAGTTCCCAGCTGATAAAAGATTCCGACTAGTTTGGGAGAATGACTACAAAGAATTCTACGAAAAATTTGCAAATGAAATAACAAAAATAAGAAATAAAATTCAGGAGGGATAAATGAGAGAAAAAGACGAGGTAATTGAAAAATTAGAAGAGTTGATTTTAGAATTAAAAGCCAGTACACAAATTCAGGGACTCAAAATAAAAGATATAAAAGATTATTCCATGTTTGACTATGAACGTGGAAAAATCGAAGCTCTTAAGTGGGTTTTAAAAAAAATAAAATATATTTAAGGAGAAAAAATATGCAATACAGAGAATTAGAATACAAGAACAAAGATGAGTGGCACGAGCTTCGGCGGAAACATATTGGAGGCAGTGATATTTCGGTGTTAATGGGTTATAACGAATATAAAAATATTGTAGATTTATGGAAAGAAAAGACTGGGAGAAAAAAGCAAGATGACTTATCCGACAACGAAGCAATCCAAAGAGGTGTTAAAAGCGAAGATTTGCTTATAGAACATTTTCGGATTAACAATCCTGAATATTTGGTAAGTAAACTTGAAAAAACTCTTGAAAGCCTAAAATATCCGTTTATGAGTGCTAATCTTGACGGAACTTTGGAACATCGGGAACTTGGCAAAGGAGTACTGGAAATTAAAACAGCCACTTGTTTTAACTCAAATCAGTACTACGATATTTGGCTAGTGAAAGATGAAAATGGCAGATATACAGTTGATGACATTCCAATTAATTATTGGCTACAGATTCAACATTACTTAGCTGTTACAGGCTGGCAATACGCAATATTGTACGCTGATATAAAACTGGCGTTTCAGAATGAAAGACATGTTTTAAAAAAATATATCTGTCATAGGAATGAAGAAGCAATAAAAGAAATAATAGAAAAGGAGCTGGAATTCAATTCATACATCATAAATGATATTGAGCCAGTTTATAAAAGAAAATTGCAAATATAGGAGGATAAACATATGGGAACAAACGAATTACAAGTTGTGGAGTTCGAGATAAAAAAATTAACACCAGCAAAAATAGAAAGTAATATTGAAGAACTGGAAAATTTTATGATAGCTGTGAAAGAAAAATATCACGACTGGATAGTTACAGAAGATGAAATAAAAATTGCTACAGAGGAAAGAACAAAATTAAATAAATTAGAAAAAACAATATCAGAAGAAAGAAAGAGAATTCAGAAAGAAGCTAACGCAGATATTGAAAAGCTTATAGAAAAACTTAAAATTGCTGAAAAAGAAACAAAGACATTATCAAGCAATATTGCGGAACAAATCAAAGAGTTTGAAGAAAAAGAATATCAGAAAAAACTGGAAAAAATTGGAGAAATAAAAGAACAAATCTTTTCAGAAAACAGGTTACTGGAACAATGGTTTACAGTAAATGAAAAATGGAAAAACAAGACAATGACACTCAAAAAAATTGAGGAGGAAATAAAAGAACAGTTTGAATACTGGAGTAAAAGATACAACTTTATTACTTCTCAATTAACAGCAATAAATGAAGAAATAGAAAATAAAATAAGCTTTGAAGATGTACAGTATTTAATGATTGCAGAGTACGACAGTATCATGAAAAAGCTTATAGAAAAAAAGAACGAAATCAAAGCTACAGAAGAAAATATGAAGAAAAAAGCAGAAGAAGAAAAGCAAAAAGCCTTGGAAGAACTGGAGAAGAAAAAGGAACAGGAAAAACAGGAAGCAGTGGCAAAAGCTACTGAAGAAAAAGTAGTAGAAACAAAAACAGAAAATGCAGATAAAAAAGGAACATATATCTGTATCAAAGTTAGTGGACTAAGTGAAGAAGCTACAAATGATTTATTATCAGTAATCAGAAAACATGAACTAAAATATGAAAAAAAGGAAGTGAAATAAATGGATAATACAAATAAATTAGCAAAGAAAAATAGCAATGTAGGAAAGAATACTTTAAAAGCATTAGTAAATGCTGATGTTACTAAAAAGAAATTTCAGGAGATGTTGGGAAATAAAGCAGCAGGATTCTTAACATCATTAATGAATACAACAAATGGGAATGCTCAACTTCAACAGGCAGACCCAAACAGTATTTTAAAAGCAGGAGCAATTGCTGCAACATTGGATTTGCCAATAGACCCAAACCTAGGATTTGCCTATATAGTTCCGTATAAAAACACTGTAAAAGACAAATTCGGAAATGTTGTAGAAACGAGAAATGAAGCACAATTTCAAATGGGCTGGAAAGGATTTTATCAACTCGCAATGAGAACAGGACAGTACAAAAGAATAAATGTTACTGAACTATATGAGGGGCAATTCGAGAGCTATGATTCGATTACAGATGAACTGAAATATAATCTTGATAATAGACTTAGCAATGAAATAACTCATTATATTGCTTATTTCAAAACTTTAAATGGGTTTGAAAAATACTTTGTGATGAGCAAAGAAAAAATAGAAAATCATGCTAAAAAATTTAGCAAGACATACAGCTATAACGGCTCGAGTTGGAAAACTAACTTTGACGCTATGGCTAAAAAAACAGTTTTAAAGCTATTATTAAGCAAATACGGAATGTTAAGCATTGAAATGCAGACAGCACAGAAAGCAGACCAGGCTGTAATAAGAGAATTTGACAACAATAATAATATAGAAGTCGAATACGTTGACAATGAACAAAATACTACTGATGTTTCAGAGAATGCAAATGAAACTCCACAGGAAGCTGAAGAAGTTCCGGGAGAAAATACTGATGAAGTTGATGACGAAGATTTAAAAAAAGAACTCTTCGGAAACAAAGGATTTAATTCTGCGGACCAATTTTAAAAATCGGGGTTAATTGAAAGAACGGAGGAATAAAATGAGAATAATAAAATTTAGAGTATGGGATATCATAAACAGAATGTGGTTAAACAACTTTAATATTAATCTGCTGAATATAGGCGACCTGTCAAATGTAGAAATAAATCAATATACAGATTGCACAGATAGCAAAGGTAAAATGATATTTGAGGAGGATATACTGCTATCCTCAAATGAAAATGGAACTTTCTTACAACTAATTGGTTTTGGAGACAGCGAGAGGGATTATGACTGTATGCTGCAAGGATTTAAAATCATAGATGGCTATACTTTAGAAAATGATGATTATGAGATTGACGAATGCAAGCCATTAACACAGGAATTAGTAAAGAAACATAATATACCAATTATCGAAAGCGAAGGTGGAATTATTATGGATGGTTGGTGGGTTATTGGGAATAAATACGAAAATCCCGAATTAATGGAGTTGATCGAGAATGAAAAATAAGGAAATAGTAAATCTAATAGTTTACAAATTAAAAGTTTTAAAAGACAAGCAGGAAAAGAGGATAAAAAATGCGTCTTAAAGCAATTATCTATGCGAGAGTTAGCACAGAAATGCAAGAAGATAATAATAGCTTAAAATACCAAATTTTAAAAGCTAAAGAATATTGTAATAATAAAAATTATGAAATATATCAAATTATTGAAGATGTCGAAAGCGGAGGCAAAGATGATAGAGACGGATTCAACAAATTAAAAAAAGAAATATCAATGAAAACATTTGATGTATTGGTAGTATTCGAGACTTCGAGAGTTTCAAGAAATTCAAGAACACTTATAAACTTTATTCACGATATGTTTATTAAAAATATAAAGTTTGTTTCAATATCACAGCCTGAACTTGATACTACCACTCCTACTGGGAGTTTATTTTTTCAGATTCATGCAAGTTTTGCAGAATATGAGAGAAAACAAATCTCAATTAGGGTTAAGACAAGTAAAAAAGCTCGTGCAAAAGACGGAATTTGGCAAGGCGGATTTCTTCCGATAGGATATACAAAAGATAAAGACAATAATATTATAATTGATGAAGAAAACGCTAAAACAGTCCGAGAAATATTTGATGAGTATCTATTAACTCATTCCTTAAAATATCTTTCTGAAAAGTTCAAAATTCATATTTCAAGTATAAGATATATTTTGAAAAATAAATTTTATCTCGGATATATACCGTATGGAAAACAAGAAAATATTCTTGAAACTAATTCTTTTAAGAGAAATAAAGATTTTAAGTACCAATTTAAAGGTAAACATGAAGCTATAATTTCAGAAGATATCTTTAATAAAGCAAACCAAATCATTGATAATAGAAGTATAGTAAGAAGTGAAGGACTTCTGTTTTCAGGATTATTACATTGTCCTTGTGGCGGAAGAATGTACCGTTCAAAGACAAGAAAATGGAATGACTATAAATGCTCCAAATGTAAAAAGTCCGTCAGTCAAAAAAGAATCGAACCTGTCATTTTTAAAGAATTGCTTAATTTAGATAACTTGAAAAGTTTAAATGATGTAAATATCCAAGAAAATATATCTAAACTTTCCTTGAAAATCGCACAGGAAGAAGAAAAAATAAACAATTTGGAAAGCAAAAAGAACAAACTGATTAACTTATTGACTGATGACATTTTAACTAAAGATGAATTTATAAAAACAAAAGAAGATATTGATATTAAAATCAAAAACCACAATGAAAAAATAGATACTTACAAATCTATGATTGAGTTTGAAGAAAAAAAATCGAATCAGAAAGACAATATCGAAATATTAAAGTCAGTAGTAAAAAATTTTGATGAGGAAGATATTACAGAATTAAAAGAGATTTTTAGGCTTTTAATAGAAAGAATTGATATAATAAAAAAAGATGCTTTATCGGTAAACATCATTCTTAGAATATAGCGTCAGTGAAAATATATGGTGCCCAGACGCGGAATCGAACCACGGACACAGGGATTTTCAGTCCCTTGCTCTACCGACTGAGCTATCTAGGCATAATTTTAATTATATTTTTAATTAAATGGCGGGTGAACAGGGACTCGAACCCTGAGAGCTTATATCAGCTTTATCGGTTTTCGAGACCGACCCCTTAGCCATTCGGACATTCACCCGAAGGTACTCTATTATAAAAAACTTTTTCTAAAAAAAATACCACAACAACAATTATGGTAGCAAACTTAATAATGGTACGCCCTAGGAGGATCGAACTCCTGTTGCCGGGATGAAAACCCGATGTCCTAACCACTAGACGAAGGGCGCATGATGGTGGATCCAGCTGGACTTGAACCAGCGACCGCTCGGTTATGAGCCGAGTGCTCTAACCAGCTGAGCTATGGATCCATATGGCGTGCCTGAAGAGATTCGAACTCCTGGCCCACGGCTTAGAAGGCCGTTGCTCTATCCAACTGAGCTACAGGCACGCATCATAATAAACTGGTAATGGTGAGCCATACTGGAATCGAACCAGTGACACCATGATTAAAAGTCATGTGCTCTACCGACTGAGCTAATGGCTCATAATGGAGCGGGAGACGAGGGTCGAACTCGCGACATTCAGCTTGGAAGGCTGACACTCTACCAACTGAGTTACTCCCGCAAAATTATGATTTGCATCATTTACTAATCATCATTTTCTAAAATCTAGTGGTGCCTCGGGCCGGACTTGAACCGGCACGGTAATAATTACCACAGGATTTTAAGTCCTGTGCGTCTACCGATTTCGCCACCAAGGCATAATCCTCAATCACACTGACAAGGTAGATTATATATTTTTTCTACGGATTTGTCAAGGACTTTTTTATATTTTATTTTTTGATTAGGTGCTTTTTGATACATTTTCTATCTTAAGCACCTAATCATTTTATAAAATTTTTCAGAAAAATTCAAGTTAATTTTTGATTAATAGTTTTTTGTATATAAAATTTTAATTTTCTTTTTTATTTCCTTCGACATATTCTCTTATAATATTTTCAGCTTTTTGCACTATTTCATCATATGTTCCTTCGGGCTTAAATCTTTCCAATGCTGCCACTTCTATTTTCTTAGGTTTAGGAAATTTCATAAATCTTGAATATGCTTCAAATCCGCCTTTTATACCTAAACATTGTATATCTATGTTCAATTCTTTTGCAATTATAGCGAAAACTTTTTTGAATTTTCCTACTTTTCCGTCTTTTGTTCTCGCTCCTTCAGGAAATATAAGAACATTTTTTCCGGCTTTTACATGAGCAGCTATTTCCTCAACACTTTTTTTAATATTTTTATTTATATCTATCAGAACAACATTTCCATTGCTTACAAGTAATTTCATAAGTCCTTTTTTAAAATACCAGTCTATAGCTAAAAACATCGTATTATACAGTATTTTATGCGGCAACAGACTTCCCAGAACGAGTGAATCAATAAAACTCTGATGATTTGAAACAAATATTTGCTGTTCTGCAATTATACTGTCCCTGTTGACTCTTTTTAGTCTGAAATATACTTTTAATGCTACATCCAATAAAGGTCTTAGCACTTTAGTAATCCAACGGTTTCTTTCTTCAACAGCAGGAGCTTCGGCTATTATCTTTTTCCAGTCGACTTCAGAATCTTCTATTTTAGTGGCCTTTTCATTAATATATTCCGACAATGCTTTCAAATTTGACATTTCAGAAAATTGTTCCTCATTCAGTTTTATTCCAAAGCTGTTTTCAATATATGCAAATAGTTCCACTATATCCAGTGAGTCCATTCCTATTTCCAGCTCCAAATTTTCTTCAGGTAACGGCTCTACACCTTTCAATTTTTTTATATATTCTTTCAATATTCTATAAACTTCCGTATCAGGTTCTTCGACTTTTTTCTTTTCAGTAACATTTTTTTCATATAAATTCGGAAGCATAAACCTTCTTACTTTTCCTACTCTTGTTTTAGGCAGTTCCTCTTCATAAAGCTTATAATCCAGTATTTTTTCATGATTGTGAACTGTCAGATTGTAGTCTTCTATCACATTTTTTATATATGCTTTTATATTTGTAATTCCTTTTTTTCTAAATTCCAGTAATTCAGGAACTATGATTGCGGCTATTTTGTCATTATAACCGAATACTCCTATTTCCTTTATTAAATAATTGCTCTTAGCTATAACTTTATTTTCAATAGTTTCAGGGTCAATATTTTTTCCATTTGAAAGAACAATCATACTGTTTTTTCTTCCCCGTATTGTAATGTATCCTTCGTCATCAATATCTGCAAGATCGCCTGTCTTGAACCAGCCGTCTTCCGTTATGACTTCTGCCGTTTTTTCAGGTTTATTGTAATAACCTTTCATAACTATAGGTCCTTTTACCCATAATTCCTCATCTACTACTTTTACTTCAATATTTTCGAGTTTTTTTCCAACTGTTCCTATTTTTCTTTCTTTTTGAGAATTTACCGCTATTACCGGCGAAGTTTCAGTCAATCCGTATCCTTCCAGCGAATATATCCCCAAGACTTCATAAAATTCGGCAATTTCAGCATCGAGTTTGGCTCCTCCCGAAACAATAAAATTAAGATGTCCTCCAAATTTATCATGAACTTTTTTAAATACTTTTCTTCTTAATTTAAATGACTTTATTTTACTCATAATTTTATATATAAGTCTTGTTATAAATTTAGAATCTATCTGCTGTTTTATTCCGTCATAAAATAATTTGAAAACTCTCGGAACTCCTACAAGTGCAGTAACCCTGTTTTTGCTTAATGCTTCAAGGATTTCCTTGCTTGCAACTTTCTCAACAAACACTATTGATGTCTGCTCCCTCAACATAAGCAGGACAGTCGCAGTCAAAGGTAATATATGGTGAAAAGGAAGCAATGCAAGTATCTGATCTCTGTACGTAAATATATTTTTTGCAAATATTCCGTCCATTTCAGAGTTTAAATTTCTGTATGTAAGCATTACTCCTTTAGGCTGCCCCGTTGTTCCGGAAGTATAGAGCATTACCGCCGTATCCTCATCTTCAGGATTGTCCAGAGTAAATTCCTTGTTTTTTATAGCTTCCAGTTTTTTATTATCAATTGAATAATTATCAACATTTATTATTTTTATTTTATCTTTTGAGACATATAATGAAACTGCTTCAGAGATATTTTTTTCTGTTTCATTTGAACATATAATTATTTCAGGATTGGAATCTTCGAGAACATATAAAATTTCTTTTGGATTACTTCCTGCATCTATTGTTATCGGAGCGGATTTTTTGTCCCATACTGCAAAAAAACTGTAAATCCATTCGACTCTGTTTTCCATTACAATTAATCCGAATTTGTTTTTCTCAAGCTCGATTACATTTTCGGAAAAATATTTTATATTTTCTATCAATTCGGTATAATTGATATGATTATTCTCAAAGTCAACTAATGCCAATCTGTCTGTCTTTTTCAAAAACATAAAATTCTCCTTTTTAAATTTATTATTTTAAGTAATTATATCATAAATTTTTAAATAATAAAATGGAACTATCTAAAAAATAACACAATAAATATAATAAAAAAATATTTATTTTTAGATAGCTCCATTATTTATAATTTTTATTATTTAGTAATCTATTATTTATAATTATAGTAAATTTATTCCATTTTCTTCGCATATTTTTATCATATCGTCCGTCCAGATAGATGCCTGAACTTCTCCAATATGTGCTTTCTGCAATAAAAACATACAAATTCTTGACTGACCTATTCCTCCTCCTATTGTCAGAGGTAATTCTCCATTAAGCAGCATTTTATGATATTCAAGTTCTTTTCTTTCTTCCAAATTGGAAATTTTGAGCTGTTTTAAAAGAGAATTTTCATCTACTCTTATTCCCATTGAGGACAATTCCAAAGCTCTGTCAAGGACAGGATTCCACATAATCAGGTCTCCATTTAGCTCCCAGTCATCATAGTCAGGAGCTCTTCCGTCGTGTTTTTCTCCCGAATTAAGAATTTTACCTATCTGCATTATGAATATTGCACCTTTTTCTTTGGCAAATTTATTTTCCCTTTCTTCGGCAGATAAATCAGGATATATGTCTTCCAATTCCTGAGAAGTTATAAATGTAACTTTTTCAGGCAAAAATTTCTTATATTTTGGATATTTATTTACAAGCATTTCTTCCGTTTTTAAAAATACTTTATATATTTTTTCTACCGTTTCTTTTAAATAGTCTAAATTTCTTTCTTCTTTTGTTATAACTTTTTCCCAATCCCACTGGTCTACATAAATAGAATGTACATTATCAAGTTCTTCATCACGTCTTATTGCATTCATATCAGTATAGATACCTTCCTGTATTGGAATACCGTATCTTTTCAATGCCAATCTTTTCCATTTTGCCAGTGAATGAATAATCTCGATAATTTCACCCTCATAGTCTTTCATTTCAAAACTTACAGGTCTTTCAACTCCGTTCAGATTATCATTTAGCCCTGTTACCCTTTTTACGAATAATGGAGCCGATATTCTTGTAAGATTTAACTCTTTAGCAAGCTCCGATTCAAAAAAATCTTTTATTAATTTTATGGCTCTCTCTGTCTCCATTATACCGTATTTAGCGTCATAATTTTCAGGAATTATAATATTTGCCATACTATTACCAACTTTCCGGTTTATTACCAATAAAAATGGCGCACCCAGCAGGAGTTGAACCCACAACCTTCTGATCCGTAGTCAGACGCTCTATCCAATTGAGCTATGGATGCATTTTATAAAAAAATGGCGGAGAAGGAGGGATTTGAACCCTCGATCCAAGTTTTAGCTCGGATACTCCCTTAGCAGGGGAGCGCATTCGGCCTCTCTGCCACTTCTCCACGATATTAAATTAATATGGCGGGTGAACAGGGATTCGAACCCTGAGAGCTTTCGCCTTGCCGGTTTTCAAGACCGGTCCCTTAGCCGTTCGGACATTCACCCACACATTACTTGGTTAGTTTATCATATTTAATTATTTTTTGTCAAGGCTTTTTTATTTAATTTTTTTCATAACGATATCAGAACTGAAAATAAATGCAGTCGGTTCATATATGCTTCTCAACTTATACATTTCCTATTTAATACATACTTTTTACTTGTTAAATTCTATTTCCGAAATTTTTGAAACAGGATTTATCAGATATTGCATATTCATATTTTAATTATATTCATATAATGTAAAATTTATTTCCAAAAAAAAATCCGTAAATTTAGTATTGAAAAACAGGGATTATTTAAATATACTTAATATATGAAAGGAGAAAGTAGAAATCAATAGTATCTCCGATAATGCAGACTACAAATATTACTATATTACAATATGAGGAGGTGTTTAAATGATATTGAACGAACGTGAAGTAAAGATTTTAGAAAAATTTTATAATAACAGGACAGTATATATTGCAGATCTTTCAAAAGAGTTTTCCGTTTCCGAGAGAATGATAAGATACAATATTGATGAGATAAACACTCTGCTTGAGTTTATTAAGACAAAACCGATAAGAAAGATAGGAAAAGGAAAATATATACTGGAAAACAGCTCGACAAAACTGTTAGATATGATAAAGGAACTGGAACCTATAAATAAATACAAAAGACAGTCATTAATTCAAATGTATCTGCTGTTTTCAGGTGAAAAAATAAATATTAAATCTCTGGCAGAAAAATTTCAATTAACGAGGATAACTATTAATGCAGATATAAAAGAAATCAACAGAATTCTCGATGTCAGAGGATTAAAAATAGCCAATAATAAAGGGCTTGTTATCATCGGGGAAAATGAAAACATAAAAAAATACAAAATTTTTATTTTGTCAGAGCAGCTGGAATTATTACTCAAAAATGACTCCAACGAATATTCCAGTAAAGTAAAAGAAATTATATTTAGGTCAATCAGCGAAAATAATTTCAAAAAAATTAAAATATTTATAGATAATATTATCAATGAAAACAAAATCAAGCTGGATGATTTAAATTATAAATATTTCTATTCTCAAATTGTAAATATTTTTTACGATGACGATGAAAATAACGATAACGAACTTAATTTATCTGACAGAAAATATGTCATTGAAAATTTAAAAAAACTGAAATTATATAAGGAACTGAGTATTCATAAAATAGATAAAATATCCAATTTAGTAGCATGGATAAAATCGTATGAAAATTATGAAGATTTTTATCAAGATTGGTTAAATGTTGAAGTATTAGTTAAAAACATAATAAAAACTGTAGAAAATAAAATATCTATACAAATATCCAAAGATAAATTATTGGAAGAATTTCTCATACAGCACCTCAAAGCGCTGATATATAGAACTCAGAAAGGATATAAATTAAAAAAAGAGGAAATTATAGGTGAAAAAGAAGAAGATGAACTATACCTTATCATTAAAAATTCTTTGGAACTAATAACTCAACTGCTGGGAAATAAAATCGAAAATGATGAAATTCATCTTTTAAAAATTCATTTTTTGGCTTCAATTGAAAGAATAAATAAATTAAAGTCCGAGCCTATAGAAGTCGTAATAATAACATCTTTGGGTCCGGGAAGTAATAAAATACTGATTGACAACATTAAGAGCAAATTTTTAATTAATGTAGTTTATATAGGTCCTTTATATAAAATGCCTTCCGTTCTCAAAGAACATAAGAACATCAAATATATTTTAACAACAACGGATATTAATGAAAATGAATATAAGGGCAAAAAAATAATTAAGATAAACACAATATTAAGCCTTGAGGATAAGCAAAAATTAGCTTCCTTAGGTTTCAGAACAAATAATAATAAGATTAATTTATCAAATCTTATCGAAGTAATATCTCAAAATTGCAGGATTGATAACAGAAACGCTCTGATTGAAAATCTGATGACTAATTTTAATGACAGGATAATAAACGATGTGAGTGAATTTATAGGAAATGAAGATGTGTTATTACCTAAAAACATTATTTTTGATTATGAAGCAGCCGATATTACCGATGCAATAGAGAAATGTTGTAAAAGTCTTGAAGGGGAATATACGGACGCTACGTATACTAAAGAAGTATTAGATATTTTTGCAAATAATCATCAGCATATAATCAGATATAACGGTGTGATATTACCTCATACAAGAAATAAAGGAAATGTATATAAAAACGGTGTTTCAATATTAAAACTTAAAAATCCTGTAATAATAAATGACACTAAAGAAAAAATAGATACGGTCGTATCATTTGTAATCAAAGATGAAAAGAATATCAGTAACAAAATAAGCAACGTAATAAATAAAGTATTCCGAGTTCAATTTAAAAAAATGATGAAAGAAAAAAACAAAATTTCAATTATTAACTATTTAATGAGTTAAAGAAAGGATAGAGCAATGTTTGAAAAAGAAAATATATATCTGGATATTGAAGCTAAAGATCATACTGAATTATTTACAAAAATGGCAGAAATATTCAAAAAAAAAGGATATGTAAAAGAAAGTTATTTAGATGCAATTATAGAAAGGGAAAAAAAATATCCTACAGGTTTTGAATTTGACGGATATAACATAGCACTGCCACATACGGATGCAGAACATGTACTTGTCCAGAAAACAGTAATAGTAAGGTTAAAAAAGGAAATCAAATATAAAGAAGTTGTATCCAACAAAGAAATACCTGTCAAACTGTTTATAATGCTGCTCGTTAAAAATGGAAACGAACAGACTGAAATATTGGAAAAACTGATAGCAATAATCAGCGAGAAAAAATTTTATGATGAAGTCATAAAGGCAAAAGATGTAAATGATTTAAAAAATATATATAATTAGGAGGAATATTTATGGTTATTTTGCAATGGTTTATCAATTTGGGAGCAACAGTAATGGTACCTGTATTATTAATACTGTTTGCCCTTATTTTAGGAACAAAGCCCTCAAGAGCTATTAAAGCAGGGATAACAATAGGAATAGGATTTATAGGATTAAATCTTGTAATAGGGCTGTTAGTCGGGTCATTGGGAGAAGCTGCCCAAGGAATGATTAAGAATTTCGGTTTTCAATTGGACGTTCTCGATGTCGGATGGCCTGCTACATCAGCAATTGCATATAGCACAGCTTTAGGTTCTTTTGCAATTCCTTTGGGAATAATTGTCAACATAATACTACTGGTATTCGGTCTGACAAAAACTTTAGACATAGACTTATGGAATTTTTGGCACGGAGCTTTTATAGGGTCTATTATTTATGCAACGACTGATAATTTTATTTTAAGTGCTTTAACAATAGTTGTCTATTATCTGTTTATATTCTGGGTAGCGGATTATATGGAGCCTGCAATATCCGAATTTTACGGATTTCCAAACATCACTTTCCCTCATGGTACAAGTGCACCCGGATACGTTATAGCCAAACCTTTAAATTATATTTTCGATAGAATACCCGGATTTAAAGACTGGGATGTAAGTCCTGAAAAAATTCAGAAAAAATTGGGATTATTTGGAGATTCTACAATTATGGGATTGATAATAGGTCTGATTATGGGAGTTCTTGCGGGATATAATACCAGCGATACATTGAATTTAAGTATGAAAACAGCGGCAGTGATGATGCTAATGCCGAGAATGGTTTCATTATTAATGGAAGGCCTCGAACCTATATCGGAGTCTGCAAGTGAATTTATAAAAAAACGTTTTCCGACAAGGGATATTTATATTGGAATGGATTCAGCACTATCAGTCGGACATCCGGCAGTTTTAGCTTCATCGCTGATACTTGTTCCTATAACAATTTTCTTGGCAGTTATCCTTCCCGGAAACAGAGTATTGCCTTTTGGAGATTTGGCGACAATCCCGTTTCTTGTCTGTCTAATGGCGGCAGTATTTAGAGGAAATATTATCAGAACGGTAATAGGCGGAACTTTATATATGGGATTAGGTCTATATATTGCAACATGGATTTCTCCATTATTTACTAAAATGGCGGAAAATGCTAAATTTGATTTCAATGGAAATGTAAACATTTCATCTTTAGCAGACGGTTCATTATGGCCGACAGCATTATTTGTATTTTTCGGTAAACATATTGCATATGTCGGAGTAATAGGTTTTGGATTATTGATGTTAGGATTGCTGATTTATCAGTCAAAAATTAAAGGAGGTAAAAAGTAGATATGAAAAAAATGTTAATTGTATGTGGTACAGGTATCGCAACGTCCACGGTAGTTATAGGAAAAATCAAGAATTGGCTGGAAGCTAATAGTTTGAGCAGTCAGGTTAAAATATATCAGGGAAAAATTGCTGAAGAAATAAACAGATTTGATGATTATGACATAATAATATCGACTACTTTGGTTCCCGATAACTATAAAGACAGAGTAATAAACGGGATTGCCCTTTTGACAGGCGTAGGAACTGAAGAAATGTACGAAAGAATTAAAAAAGAGATAGAAGGTTGATTATATGGAAAATAAGATGTCAAAAATGTTTGAAGCGGCAATGAAAGAAAAATTTGCCATTCCGTCAGTCAATTTTATAGATCTTGAAACTGTACGAGCCTATGCTGAAGTTGCCGATGAAACAAAATTACCGATAATTTTTTCAATAGCCGAAGCCCATTTGACATATATTGATCTGGAAGAAGCATTTTTGCTCGCTGAATATTATATCAAAAAATTCAACTTAAATGCAGTTATACATTTGGATCATGGGCAAAGTTCCGAAATTATAAATAAGGCCGTTCAGCTTGGTTTTGATTCCATTATGATAGACGGCTCAAGCTTACCTTTTGATAAAAATGTCAGTTTGACTAAAGATGTAGTAAAGCTCGCTCACAGTAAAGGTATATTTGTCGAGTCGGAAATAGGGCATGTCGGAAGCGGAGAATTAGTCGGTCTTTCCTGTTCTTCAGATGATGACAGCATTTACACAAGTAAAGAAGAAGCACTGAGTTTTGCTGAACTTACGAATACAGATTCTCTTGCAGTTTCCATAGGGACAGTACATGGTAACTATTCCGGAGAGCCTAAAATAAATTTTGAAAGATTAAAGGAAATAAGAAACGAATTAAATATTCCTCTCGTTTTACACGGAGGGTCCTCATCAGGAGATGAAAATCTGAATAAATGTGTCAAATATGGAATCAATAAAATAAATATTTATACAGATTTTATAGTGGCTGCACAAAATGCAAATAACTCCGAATTAGGTTATTTTGAAAACAAATATAATATGCGGGAAGCTATAAAAAACAAATTAAGACATTATTTTAAAGTCTTTGAAACAAAGAAGGTGAAATAATGAAAAAACCATTTTTTGTTGTAAATCCGAAATCGTATTTATATGGCAAAAAATTATATTCATTAGCTTTAAAAGCCGATGAAGTAGCCGATAAATACAATGTAGAGATATATTTTACAGCTCCTTTTGTAGAACTTCAAAATATTAATAAAATGACTAAAAATATTTTTCTGACCGCACAGCATATGGACGATACTAAAATCGGAAGAGGTATGGGTCATATTGTAGGTGAAATATTAGTTGACTCAGGAGTTAAAGCTGTTGTATTAAATCATGCGGAACACAAAGTCGAAAATGAAAAACTTGAATCGACTATACAGAGAGCAAAGGAATTAGGACTTAAAACAATAGTCTGTGCAAGTACCTACGATGATGTAAAATATGTAGCAGGTTTACATCCATTTTCCATACTGTGTGAGCCTACCGAATTAATCGGAACAGGAATTACGAGCGGGAACGATTATATAGATGAAAGCAGTACAATAATAAGAACTATTGACCCCGAGATATATGTAATGCAGGCGGCAGGAGTAACTACTCCCGAAGATGTTTACAATATAATATTGAGAGGTGCGGATGCTACAGGCTGTACCAGCGGGATAGTTTCAGCAGACAATCCTGAAGAAATGATTGAAAAAATGGTAATATCTTTGATTAAAGGTTATCAGGAAAGGAAATAAAAATGAAATTTACACATGATGATATAACAGTCAGAACCGTATCAAACAGAGTTTCTTATCACTGCCTTACGAAAGAAACGGAAGAAATTATTGAGAAATCGGGAATAAAAAACGGGATTGCAGTTTTGAGCAGTTCCCATACAACATGTTCATTATTCTTTGAAGAATATATGCACGATAAAAACTATTACGGAGATGAATATATACAAATAGATATAAATAATATTATGGACAGAATAGTACCTAAATGTAATACTGAAACACAATATTTCAGTCCGGGACCTGAGCATATTGAATTTGGTATAGGATTAGTAGACCCTAATTATCCTCAGGAAAAATGGACAATGTTGAATACAGATGCCCATATCAGGTCTTCTATTTTTGGAAATAATTCCCTGACTTTTATTATAAAAGACGGAAAAATGAGATTAGGTTCATTAGGAAAAATATATTTTGCCGACTGGGACCAGCTAAGGGAAAGAACAAGAAAAATTAATGTACTGATAATGGGGGAATAAATAATTCAATATAAAAAATCATCCCAAAAACAAATAAATTTGAAATAAGAGTGAAATAAATATATACTTTACTATATTTTTTCACTCTATTTTTTATTTTTGAAATGATTTCAGTTTTATTTTAATATTTTACAATTTACTGTAAATATCTATTTTTCCCACTATATGGTCTATCAGTTCTTCAAAAATAAAATTAAACCTTTTATTTGAAGAATAACAAATTATAAAACATAAATCTGTTTTAAACTGTTCCATTTTTTTATCTATTTTAATTTTTCCGTAATCTATAATTTTTTCAGTTTTTACAATTTTAATCTCTTCCTTGTAACTTTTATTTTTAATAGGACAAACTACAAATTTTATTTTCCCAAGATCTATCGTCATTTCTCTTTTTCCTCTTCTAATGGACGTTTTTCCTGTAACATCATTATTACAAATAAATTTTGCAGCTTTTTCTTTTATTTCTGTACAATTTTTGACATTTTTTAATACATAAATATGCCTGTCAAATTTTAGCCTGCCTTGTTCCATTCTCATCCTCCCCCAATTATTATTTTATAGAATATTATTTTATAAAAACTCCTTTCTCTTATATATAACTATAATTTATAAGCTATTTTTTATTTATATTTATCATATTCCATTATCATTTTATTGATTTCATCCAATTGTTTCTTGAAATCCGATCTTCTTTTCAGTTTTCCTATTTTTCTTCCAAATCTGTTTTCTTTACCGATTCTGAAAAAATAAATCGGAATATTGGAATAATTATCTATTAAATTTTGAACTTCCCCTGTAGATAATAAAAATACCTGTTCAATATCATCATTATCGCTATTATTAAGTTTTTTGTTTAAATTTTCCAGATTTACAGTTTCGACTATATCCGCTATCTCAAATAAAGTCTTTATATTCTTTCTACTTTTTACCATTTCACTATATTCCATATCTATGGCTAATATAGTCTTTCTTTTTTCTATATTTTCAGGAACTTGTGTATTTCCAGTTTCTTCTGCAATCTGATATACATATTCTCCTGTCGCTTTTTCATTTGAAATATCGCTGTTATATAATATTTCCCTTGATTTTATATTTTTCATATTAAAATTTTCTTTTTCTTTTTTCAATAAAAGTTTGTATAATTTCAATCTGAAATATGAATATATTCTGATATTTTCATTTCTGGAAATTTTATCC
Organism: Pseudoleptotrichia sp.; assembly: GCF_057270515.1. NCBI lineage: Bacteria > Fusobacteriati > Fusobacteriota > Fusobacteriia > Fusobacteriales > Leptotrichiaceae > Pseudoleptotrichia > Pseudoleptotrichia sp. The sequence continues at coordinate 245,440 of NZ_DBHIXS010000001.1, forward strand.
AGCATTTCCGATAACAGTATATAATCTTTATCTTCTTTCATTTTTACGCTTTTTGAAGTTATTCTTTTTCTTACATTTTCCTTTTCATTATATAAACTTAAAACAAAATAAGTGAAAAAATCATATTTTTCATCAACTGAAAATAATTTACCGTAACTTTCATAAAAATTCTGAAAATTTCTGAATATATATTTTATATCTTTTATTTTAAGTTCTTCTTCCATTATTTCAAACAATAATTCCTCTACATCTATATTATTTTCTTCATAATTTTTTGTTTTATGTAGATATCCTCTTTCAAATCTTTTTATTAAAAGATTTTTGATATAGTTTTTTCTCGTCATTTCAAAATTTTCTATTTTTCTTTTGATTATTTCTAACGGATTTTTAAATTCTCTATATTCCGAATAATCTATATTTAACGTTTCCAGCACAGTCTTTATATCTCTTCTTACATATTTTCTGTCATACTCACTAAGTTTCAGTTTTAAAGTAAACTTTGTTATATTAAAATGTTTTTCACTTAATAAAAGAAACAGATAAATCATTTCTCTTCTTATGCTGTTTTTAAATTTTACGATGCCATCCATTCTGAGTTTATGTTCATTTCTTTCATTATTAAAAAGTATATACCCTCTTTTACTGATAAGAGAATTTAATTTACTCCATTCAAGTAAATTGTTCAACTTTTTGATAATATCAGATAATTCGGTTTTGCTGAGGTCATAATTATCTGTTATTCTATTTTTATCAACTATTTTAAAATTCATAATTTCACGCAATATATCAATTTCTTTGTATCCAATACTTAACAAAATTTTCACCTCGCAATTTTATTATTTGTTTAAATAATACTAATAACAAGAAATTATTATCAGTTACCTATTTTTCTATTTCTTGTTTTCTGTTTCCCATTTTAAATTAGCAATCTTAAACTTTTTATCAATTAATACGATGTTAAACGATATATTTTATTGATTTTTCAACTTTGATATTACGAGGTTTTATATGAAGAATTTTTAAAGAAATTGATTTTTTCCAAAAAAAAAACAATATTAAATTTTACAATTTAATATTGCCCTCTTCTACAAAATTTATTATACCAACACATTATTTTATTATATTTTTTATTCTGTTTAATGTTCTTTCCTTACCGATTATCGCTATTACCGTGTACAAATCAGCTCCTCTTGATTTTCCTGTAATTACGGCTCTCAACGGCATAATCACAGCTGCCGGACCTTCTCCCAGTTCATCCTGCAACTCATTAAGAACTTTTTTTGCTTCTTCTTCACTAATGTTTTCATTCAGCTTATTTATTTTTTCTATAAATAATTCTATTGATTTTTTTCCTGTTTCCGTTTCCAAAGAAGAACGTAATTTTTCAACAGATTTCCTCTCTTTTTTATTCATTCCTTCTTCTATGGCAGGTAACTCAAATTTATCTTCAAAGTATATGGAAGCTATTTCAGGCAGTTCTTTTAAAGTATGAGCTCCTTCCCTTGAAATCTCTACTATCCTTTTCAATTTACAATATTCTTCTTCGGATAAATCCTCATTATTGTAATAACCTGCTCTTACAAAATAAGGAATTGCAAGTTTTGTGAGTTCATCCAAATCTTTCAGTCTCATATGCTGATTATTTACCCAACCTAATTTTGCAAGGTCAAACACAGGTCCTCCAAGGGAGATTTTATCAAAAGAAAAATTATCTATCATTTCTTTTACAGTAAATATTTCCTTATCTCCTCCAAAGCTCCAACCCATTAATGCAAGGAAATTGAGTAACCCTTCTTTTAAATATCCCTCATCAATGTAATAGTTCATTGATACGGGATTTTTTCTTTTGGATATTTTAGTCTTGTCCGCATTTCTTAGTAAAGGCATATGATACCACTCGGGTTCTTCCCAGCCAAATGCTTTATACAGCTGGACATGTTTAGGAGTGGAAGCAATCCACTCTTCAGCTCTTATTACATGAGTTATTCCCATTAAATGGTCATCTACTATATTTGCCAAATGATAAGTTGGAAATCCGTCAGATTTTAATAATACTTGGTCATCTATTTTACTATTTTCAAATACTATATCCCCTCTCAGACCGTCATGAACTATCGTTTCACCTTCATAAGGCATTTTAAGTCTTATTACATAAGGTTCTCCCGCTGCAAGTTTGGCTTCGACTTCTTCTTTTGAAAGATTTCTGCAATGACCGTCATATCCCGGTGCCTGTTTCATAGCAATCTGTCTTTCTCTCAATTTCTGCAATCTTTCGGAAGTACAGAAACAGTAATATGCTTCTCCTTTTTCCACTAATTTTTCTGCGTATTCCTTGTATATGGAAAATCTTTCAGACTGTCTGTATGGACCTCTATCTCCTCCTATATCAGGCCCTTCATCATAGTTCAGTCCCAGCCATTTCATCATGTCAAATATCTGCTGCTCCGAAGTTTCGGAAAACCTCGTCCTGTCAGTATCTTCTATTCTAAGCAGGAAATCCCCTCCATTGTGTTTCGCAAAAACATAGTTGAACAACCCTATATATGCAGTACCCACGTGAGGGTCCCCTGTAGGAGACGGGGCTATTCTTACTCTAACTTTTTTTTCAGACATAATTTTTCTTCTCCATTCATTTTTACTTTTTATTTTATATTATATAATACTTTTTATGTTCTCGCAACCGTCTTTAATTTTTATTTTAAATTTTATCTGCCCTCGAAAATTAATAAAGCTCTTTATCCAATAATGGATATTTTAAAACTTATCACTCAAAAAAATGACTTATAATTTCAAAAATTATTTATATTTCAAAGATAATTTTTATTTTTTATTGAGATAGAAAAATTTATAAATAGTAATTAAAGTGTAAGAAAAATAATATATTTAACAAAAACTATAAAAAAGAACATAAATTTGAAATAACATCATTTTTCATTATTATTTCTCCAAATTACGTTCTTTTTCGGTTTTTTCAAAATTTTTTAAATATTTTAAAAAACACTTTTTTATGATAATTTTTATTCCTTAATGAGAATTAACATCATTTTAAAATTTTCCACTGCTTCCACCGCATGAGGTATATTCGCAGGAAGAACAGCACTTTCGCCTTTTTTCACGATAAAGGGTTTTCCGTCAACAAAGTATTTTCCTTCTCCGTCAAGAACTGTAACCAAAGCATCTCCGGGAGCTTTATGCGGATCAAGACTCTCACCTTTCCAAAAAGACATAACAGTGATTACTAAATTAGTTTTAGCCACTAAGTTTTTACTTATGATTTTTCCTTCCTGATAATCAACAACTTCTGCAAGTTTAAATGCTTCTGCACTTTCCAGCATTGTTAATGTTTTATTTTCCATATTATCATCTCCTATCTTTTCACCAATTTCAATCAATTTTAGATTATCTGCTGCTTCAATTGAATAGTTGTGATTTGCAGATATTTCCAGAAAATCTCCGTTGGAAATAGTCTTTTTATTATTCTCGATAAAAATCTCGCCATTTCCATTGAAACAATAGTAATATCTGTTTCCTAACATGGCTTCAGCAGTTATTTCCTCATTTTCAGCCAAAGAAAATAGAGAAACATAGCTATTTGACTGACTTAAAATCCTCATACTTACGACTTCGGCTTCTTTTGAACATATAATTTCATTAAAATTTATAGGCTTTGCCACATCTATTTTAACCATAGAATTTCCTCTTTTCCTGTTTGATAAAAATATTATATCATTTTTTTCAATGAGAAAGCAATCTGCTAATCTACATTTTATTTTTTATAAAATTTCAGATATTCATTTATAAAATTATTTATATGACCATCCATAACTTTGTCAACATTCCCCTCTTCAGCTTTTGTCCTATGGTCCTTTACCATTTTATAAGGTTGGAATACGTAAGACCTTATCTGGCTTCCCCATTCGATTTTGCTTTCTGTTCCTTTCAAATCTTCCATTTCTTTTTCTCTTTTTTCAAGTTCTATTTCAAATAATCTAGATTTTAAAATTTTCATGGCAGTTTCTTTATTTTTTATTTGAGATCTTTCTTTTTGACATGTAACTACTGTATTTGTAGGAATATGAGTTATTCTTACTGCTGAATCGGTAGTATTTACATGCTGTCCTCCCGCACCGCTCGCCCTGTATGTATCTATTTTCAAATCTTCGTTTTTTATTTCCACTTCTACATCGTCATCTATTTCAGGAATTACATTTACCGCTGCGAAAGATGTATGCCTTTTACCGTTAGAATCAAAAGGGGAAATCCTTACAAGTCTGTGGACTCCTTTTTCTCCTTTTAGATATCCGTAGGCATAGTTTCCTTTTATATTTAAAGTTATACTTTTTATCCCCGCTTCTTCTCCCGACAGACTGTCCAAAATCTCAACTTTAAACCCATTCTGATTTGACCACCTGTCATACATTCTGTAAAGCATTTCAGTCCAGTCGCACGCTTCCGTCCCTCCTGCTCCCGAATTTATTGTTAGTATTACATCATTCATATCATATTTTTCATCAAGAAGCAGTTTAATTTTAAAATTTTGAATTTCCTGCTCAGTTTCAGTTATCTTATCATTTAGTTCACTTTCAAAGGAACTGTCTCCCATTTCCACAAATTCCGTCAATACCGATACATCTTCATGCATATTGTTCAGTCTTTCGTACTCTTCAGCCAATTTCTTCAATATATTCAGTTCTTTCAATATTTCCTTGCTGTTTGTACTGTTCCAAAAGTCGGCTTCGGAAGTTTTCTTTTCCAACCTTGATATTTTCCCATTTAGAGTATCAAGGTCAAAGGTGCCTCCTTATTTCTTCGATTTCAAGGGCATTCTGTTCATTCAGTTTTTTTATTTCAAACAAATCCATATTATTTCCCTTTCTATAAAAAAATTATACCCTGAGATATAATTTTTTTATTATGATTTTTTATTTTTATAATTATTTTTTAGGTCTTAAACCTTCTACTATTTTTTTAGTTTCCACATTATACCACACTTCGTTTACTAATTCTTCTTTTTTCGCAAATTTCAATATGTTTTCAAAAGTAGTTTCGACAATATTATTTAATGCTTCTTCCGTGAGGAATGCCTGATGAGAAGTAACTACTACATTGTTGAATGTGAGCAGTCTGGCGAGAACATCGTCTTCTAAAACTTCTGTTGATTCATCTTCAAAGAAATAATCTTTTTCATTTTCATAGACATCAAGACCTGCTCCACCTATTTTTTTGTTTTTTAATCCTTCTATTAATGCTTCGGTATCTACCAAGCCACCTCTCGCAGTATTTAAGATTATGACCCCGTCTTTCATTTTAGCTATACTTTTTTCATCTATTATATGTTTTGTTTCAGGAAATAAAGGGCAATGCAATGAGATGATATCCGATTTTTCAAATATTTCTTCCAAAGAAACATAAGTGAAATTTTCTTCTTTAGCAGCTTGCTCATTTGGATATTTGTCATAAGCCAGTACGTTCATTCCCAAGCCGTTCAATATTTTTATAAATATTCTTGCAATTTTACCTGTTCCTATTATTCCCGCTGTTTTTCCGTCCAAAACAATTCCTGTCAATCCTACCAGACTGAAATTTCCTTCCCTTGTTCTGTTGTATGCTTTATGAATTTTTCTGTTTACAGCCATTAATAAAGCAAGTGCATGTTCAGCAACTGAATATGGCGAGTATGCAGGTACTCTGAATACGGTAACTCTGCTATGATAAGCAGCTCTTATATCTACGTTATTATAGCCTGCCGCTCTTACAGCTATTGCTCTCACTCCATTTTTTGAAAGAATGTCAATAACTCTTTCATTTAAGTCGTCATTCACAAAAGTACAGACAACATCCTGATATTTTGTCAGCATAACATTATTTATACTGAGTTTTTCTTTAAAATATGTAATTTTTGCCCCATATTTCTTGTTCCATTTTTCAAAAAACTCTATATCATAGGGTTTTGCATCAAAAACCACTATTTTCATCTAAACTTCCTCCTACAATTATTTTTTGTTTTATTATAACAAAAAAAGAAATAATTATCAATTTAATTTTATTGACTTAAATTGTCAGTTTAAGTTATAAAGAATATAACTAACTCGAAAAACAATAAATATATAATAAAAATTTATAAAAAAATAATGTAAAAAATGATATCAATGATATCTGTAAATTACTTAAAGATTTCATCAAATATCAAATTGACAAACATTTTTTACATTATTTTCTATTTACATTATTCTCTATAATTTTTTGTTTTTAAATTAATCTTATTTTTCTATAATCAGATTTTTTATAACCAGATTATTTAGCTGCCTCATATCTTTTCGCAACTTCATTCCAATCAATTACATTAAAGAATGCATTTATATAATCAGGTCTTCTATTCTGATAATTGAGATAATATGCGTGTTCCCATACATCTATTCCTAAAATAGGTGTACCTAAGGAACACTCACATGTTGCTCCAGGTATTAGAGGATTATCCTGATTTGCAGTTGACCTTACTTTCAGTTCACCTTTTCTGTTTACTGTAAGCCATGCCCAACCTGAACCAAATCTTGTAGCAGCAGCTTTAGCAAATTCATCTTTGAAAGCCTGAAAACTTCCAAAAGTTTCATTTATTTTCTGTGCTAATTCTCCTGTAGGCTCTCCTCCACCGTTAGGACTTATTACTGTAAAATAAAGATTGTGATTATAAAATCCTCCACCGTTATTTCTTACTGCTGTTCTTATTTCTTCGGGTAATACTTCCAAATTACCTAAAATTTCTTCAATAGGTTTATTTAAAAATTCAGGTGCTTTATTTTTTAAAGTATCGTTTAAATTATTTGTATAAGCAGCATGGTGCTTAGTATAATGTATCTCCATTGTCTTTGCGTCTATGTTAGGCTCCAATGCATCATATGCATATGGTAATTTTACTTGTTCGAACATTTAAATCACTCCTTAATAATATATTTTAATCAATTCATTTTAACATACAAATTCTATAAAATCAATATATTATTTGGTGATTTATTTACCAAATTACTCTTTTACAATATATCCGACGCTTCTGACAGTCTTAATTATTTTTTTATCAAACCCTTTATCCACTTTTGCTCTGAGGAAATTAATATATACATCCACTATATTACTTTCAGTTATAAAATCAATATCCCATATTTTTTCAGAAATCATAGTTCTTGTGAGTACTCTGTTTTTATTTCTTAGGAAATATTCCAAAAGCAGAAATTCTTTATTTGTAAGAACAATTTCTTTTCCGCCTCTTATAACTTCCCTATTGATAGGGTTTAATGTCAAATCATAAATTGACAGCACTTCAGAATCATCATTATTTACTTTTTTAGTAAGCACTCTGACAATAGCTTTCAATTTAGCTGCAAGTTCTTCCAATCTGAAATCATTATAAATATAGTCATCCGCCCCATTCAACAATGCTTCCGTTTTTGAATATCTGTCATCATTGTCAATAGAAAGCAGAATATAACTTTCATTTTTATTTTTCACGATTTTTTCCAACATTTTCGGAAAATTTGAAAATGAAGCAATATCCAAAAACACCATATCTAATGCGTCTGATTTCATTTCTTCTATCAATCTTTCTTCAGAATCAACCAATAGAACACTGAAACTCATTTCTTTAAGTAATTGTCCCACCACTAATCTTGATTTTTCATTTTTATTACATACTAATATTTTCATCCTGTTCCTCCAAATCTATTTATTATATTAATTCTATACACTATTTATCCAATTGCTCCAGAACTTTATTAATTATATCATTCATTTTCCTTGATGCAACTGTATCATTTGCTATATAAGGCAGTCCACTATCCCCTGCTTCTACTATAACTGCTTCCATAGGTATGGAACCTAAAAAAGTCTGTTTTGTTTCTGCAGCCATTTTTTCAGCTCCGCCTTTTTTGAATATATTGACTTCCTTTCCACAGTCAGGACATATAAATCCACTCATATTTTCTATAATTCCGAGTAAATTGAGATTTATCAGCCTTGAAAATTTGACTGTTCTTTTAGAATCCAGCAGAGATACATCCTGAGGCGTAGTTACTACTATTGATTTCGCGTCAGTCCCGATATTCTGTGCAATACTCAACGTCTCATCTCCTGTTCCCGGCGGTAAATCTATAATCAAAAAATCAATTTCTCCCCACTCAATTCCTTCCAACATTTCCATTATTGCTCCCATTTTTTGTGGACCTCTCCATATAACGGGGTCGTTATCGGGTATAAAGAAGCTCAATGAAGAAATAGATAAATTTTCATTTATTTTCAAAGGAGTTGAAAGACTGGGTAATTTTATTCCTTCTCTACCAAACATCAAAGGAATATTGGGACCATGCAAATCCGCATCAAGTATTCCGACCTTATATCCTCTCATATATAATCCATATGCCAAGTTTACTGATATTGTGGTCTTTCCTACTCCTCCTTTCCCGCTCATGACAGCTATTTTATGTTTTATTCCTGACATTTTCTCGTCTATTTTTTTCTTTCTTTCATCTATGTTGGGATTTCCATGCATTGTGTAATTTTTCCTCCTGTAATTCATTATATTAAAATTAAAACATATAATGAATTAAAATACAAGTATTTTTTTAATTTTTTATAAAATAAATCATTATATATAGAAAAAAGATTAAAATAAATATTATAAATATCACTTTTTCTTTTTTAACTTCAATATAAAAAAATCCAAAGTTAGATAATATTTTTCACAAAACATTAACTCGCCCCTCAGATTTTATAAAATGATACCAAATTAATATTCTTTTTCACTTAATATTTTCCTATAATTGCATTTGAATATATTCTCATTCGGTCTTAAAATGTATTTAACTTTTGATATTATTAGAGAAAGTTTTTTTCAAATTCTTCTTCATTTAAAATTTTTATTCCTAATTTTTCGGCTTTTTCGAGCTTACTTCCCGCTTTTTCTCCTACAATGAGAAAATCGAGATTTTTGGAAACTCCTGACAAATAATTTCCTCCTTTGGATAAAATAATATCTTTTATCTCTTCCCTTGTATATTTCTCCAGTTTTCCTGTCGCAAGAAAATTTTTCCCTTTAATCGGGTTATCTTCTATTTCTTTTTCTTCAGTATTTTCCATAGAAAATTTCAATCCTACATTTTCCAGTTTTTTTATTTTCTCCCAGTTATCTTCATTATTCAGATAATTATATACGGAAGTTGCAACTTTTTCACCTATTCCCTTTATTTCAAGAAATTCCCCTATTTGCAGATTTTTTAAATTTTCTATATTTCCAAAATTTTTTGTCAGCAGATTTGCAGTAAATTTTCCTACAAAAGGAATTCCAAGAGAATACAGGACCTTGTTAAATTCTCTATTTTTACTTTCTTCTATACTGTTTATCAGATTATCTATACTTTTTTTGCCCATTTTTTCAAGGTTTTCAAGCTCTTCACGATAATTTTTCAGGGAATATATATCTACCACTGTTTTTATTTTTCCTAATTCAATAAATTTTTCTACTATCTTTTCTCCTAAACCCGTTATATTCATAGCGTCCCTTGATACAAAATATTCTATTTCCCTTTTTACTTTTTCAGGACATACTGAGTTCAGGCATTTCAATGCGACCTGTCCCTCCTCTTTTATAAGTATGCTCCCACAGACAGGGCAGTTTTCAGGTTTTTCTATTTCCTTTTCTTCTCCTGTTCTATCCTCAAATACTACGTTTACTACCTGAGGTATTATTTCTGCCGCTTTTTCAATTATTACATTATCCCCTATTCTTATATCCTTTCTTTCTATTTCATCAAAATTATGCAGACTTGCCCTTTTTACCACTGAACCTGATAAAGTTACTTTTTCCAGTTCCGCAACGGGTGTAATCACTCCTGTTCTTCCTACCTGAAAAGTAACATCGTACAATTTTGTCTTTACCTGAATTGCAGGAAATTTATAGGCAATAGCCCATCTCGGGCTTTTTGTTGTATATCCGAGTTCATTATAATATGAAAAATCATTTACTTTTATAACCAGTCCGTCAGTTTCATAATCCAGTCTTTCCCTTTCAGTGTGCCATTTTTCTATGGATTTTTCCAGTTCTCCAAAATCAGTATATTTTTCAAATATTTTTGTTGTTTTAAATCCTAATTTTTCAATGAACTCAATACTTTCCAGATGAGTTTTTATTCCATAATTTTCAGGATTTACAAGATAATACAAATAACAGTCAAGACCTCTATCCTTGACAATACTGCTGTCCAGCTGTCTTATCGTTCCTGCTGCTGCATTTCTCGGATTGGCAAACACATCTTCTCCGGCTTCTTCCCTTATTTCATTTACTTTTCTGAAACTTGAAATTGGCAGAATTATCTCTCCTCTTACTTCTATATTAATCGGTTCTTTAAGTTTTTTAGGTACTGATAATATTTCTTTTACATTTTCAGTAACATCTTCGCCAATTTGCCCGTCTCCTCTCGTTACAGCCTGTTTAAACAGACCGTTTTCATATATCAGACTTATACTTAATCCGTCCAATTTTAGTTCCAATATATACTCCAACTTTTTATCAAAACCTATTATTTTTTTTGCTCTCTGGTTAAAATCTTCTATTTCAGAGATATTATAAGTATTGGATAAACTTAGCATAGGAACACTGTGTATGACTTTGGAAAATTTTTCACTGGCAGTTCCTCCGATTTTTTCAGTAGGACTAAGATTTAAACTTTTTCTTTTTTCCAATTCAGGATATTCTTTTTCCATATTTTCCAGTTTTTTTATCAAATCATCATATTCTCTGTCTGAAATAAGGGGATTATCCTCATTATAATAAAAATGATTATATTTTTCTATATCTTCCCTCAATTTTTTATATTTTAGAAATATATCTTCTCTAATTTTTTTTTCTTTTACAGTCATTTCCCCAGTTTCTCTTTTATTTTCTTTTTCATCATTTTTCATTTCTGTATTTTCCTCTTTTGCATTTTTTTCTTTATTAATACTATTATTATTAATATCATTATCAAATAATTTCATTTTTTCTCCTTAAATCGGTAATTATTGTTTTATTATACTACATTTATACTGTATTGTCGAAATAAATAAAATAATTTCTTTAAAATTACTGATTTCCTTTTATTAAAAAATCGGCTAAAATTAGCCGATTTTAGATTTTTACAATCTTGCAATAATTTTGGTATAATTATCATTTTTATCCATATTTATCTCTTAAATAAAAGTTTTTTTTAGTGTTAACCGATAGGAGCATACCACGTACAAGGAAAAGAGTTATCTTCTTCATATTTATAACGTACATCTGTTCTGTGTTCTCCACTGTTATTTTTATAATAGAGTACAATCTTGAACTCTGAACCTGATTTTATTTTTGGTAATTTACTTATTAAATATCGTCTTTCATTAGAATTAAAGAGAAATTTTGATTTAAATTCTATAATTTTTTTGTTTATTTCAATTTTTTCTTTTAATATATCATTTTTTTCATATTCTTTTTCTTCTTCATCTGTTTCTGATAAATTATGTTTATCATTTTCATATATTTCTATTCTTAGTAACTCAGTATTTTTTGCAGTTCCTTTATTTGCATCTATAATAATTGATTTTATTTTTTCATTATAACCAAAATATAGTTCTCTTTCTTTTTCCCTTTTTATGAAATGATATTCATATTTATCGAAATCACATAAAAATATTCCAAATATTGGATTACTTGCGTATAATCGTAATAACATAAGAATTATCAAAATTATTATGATAATTCTAACAACTTTCTTTTCTGATTTAGCCATAATTTATCTCCTGATAAAAGATTTTTCTTTTTCTTTCATTAACTTAGGTGCTTTTGAATCCTGATAATTTTTCAATACCTTTGGTGTGCTTATAATTACCAATCAGGATAAAGCATAGTATAGGGAAAAAATGGATTTTTTTCATATCGATAACTTGCACTTGAGCTATGTTCTCCATTTTTATCTTTATAATAAATTACCATTTTAAATTCTGAATTTACTTTTATCTCGGGTAATTTATGTATCTGATAAGTCCAAAATTTTGTAGAAGAATTATATTTCTTTTTAGTTTCTTGAATATTTTTATTTACTGAAAATTTTTCTTTTAATATATTATTTTCATATACTTCTCCTCTTAATATATAAATATCCTGATTTTCACCATTTTCAATAGATATAGAAATATATTTTGTTTTTTTTTCATATTTTATATATAGTTCTCCTTCTGAACTTCCTAATACATATTCATATTTATATTTTTCAAAATCAAAGATAGGAATTCCAAATATAGGTCTTGACATATATAATGCAAATAATATAAAACTTATAAAAATTATTGCAACTATTTTTACAACTTTCTTCCCGTTTTTATCCATATTTTATCTCCCATAAGTAGATTTTTTATTTCTTTCCTGTATAGATTTTCTTTTTGCAGTTTTGTATTCTTCTCACACTTAGTGTAATTATAGTTACCAATCAGGATAAAGCATAGTATAAGGAAAATATGGATTTTTTTCATAGCGATAATTTGTGGTCAGTTTATGCTGTTCTCCATTTTTATCTTTATAATAAATTACTATTTTGAACTCTGAATTTACTTTTATTTTTGGTAATTTATGTATCTGATAATGCCAAGATTTTGCGTAAGAACTATATTCCTTTCTTATTTCTTTAAGATTTTTATTTATTGAAAATTTTTCTTTTAATATATTATTCTCGTATACTTCTCCTCCTATTATAAAAATATCCCAATTTTCAATATTTTCAATAGATATACTAATATTTTTTGTTTTTTTATCATAAAATAAATATAATTCTCCTTTAGGATCTCTTTCTATAAGTTCATATTTATATTTTTCAAAATCAAAGATAGGAATTCCAAATATAGGCCTTGACATATATAATGCAAATAATACAAAACTTATAAAAATTATTGCAATTATTTTTACAACTTTCTTTCCGTTTTTATCCATATTTTATCTCCCATAAGTAGATTTTTTATTTCTTTCCTGCATAGATTTTCTTTTTGCAGTTTTATATTCTTCTAATACTTAGTATAATTATGATTTTTATCCGTATTTATCTCTTAGATAAAAGTTTTTTTAGTGTTAACCGATAGGAGCATACCACGTACAAGGAAAAGAGTTATCTTCTTCATATTTATAACGTACATCTGTTCTGTGTTCTCCACTGTTATTTTTATAATAGAGTACAATCTTGAACTCTGAACCTGATTTTATTTTTGGTAATTTACTTATTAAATATCGTCTTTCATTAGAATTAAAGAGAAATTTTGATTTAAATTCTATAATTTTTTTGTTTATTTCAATTTTTTCTTTTAATATATCATTTTTTTCATATTCTTTTTCTTCTTCATCTGTTTCTGATAAATTATGTTTATCATTTTCATATATTTCTATTCTTAGTAACTCAGTATTTTTTGCAGTTCCTTTATTTGCATCTATAATAATTGATTTTATTTTTTCATTATAACCAAAATATAGTTCTCTTTCTTTTTCCCTTTTTATGAAATGATATTCATATTTATCGAAATCACATAAAAATATTCCAAATATTGGATTACTTGCGTATAATCGTAATAACATAAGAATTATCAAAATTATTATGATAATTCTAACAACTTTCTTTTCTGATTTAGCCATAATTTATCTCCTGATAAAAGATTTACCTTTTTCTTTCATTAACTTAGGTGCTTTTGAATCTTGATAATTTTGCAATACTTTTGGTGTAACTATCTGTATTTTGTTTTCTTCTATGTATTTTTTTAATTTGGCTCTGTCAGGATTGGTTACATCAGTAATTAATTTCATCCAGTATTCTTTTATAAATTTACCGGTTTTTTCTCTTTCCTCTCTTGTTGTCTCATCATTAATTCCCGAGCCGTATTTTTTATAAAATTCAACATCTGTTGCCAAATGTTCTAAATTATTATCTGAATCCCAGTTAAATGTACCTGTATTATGATAATCCTTTACTACTTTATTCATATCATGCGATAAGACTAACTCATATCCTTCATTATTTTTGAATTTTCTGTTTAATTCAGGATTTATATGAGATTTTATTCCTATAAAATTTCCTTTAGCATCGTATACTTTCTGATGATATAAAGTCGCTTCATAACTTTTTTCCTGACTTAAGGTTATTTCTTTTCCTTCTTTATTTTTTACTGTTATTGTCCCATTTTTATTAAATTTAATATCTTTTGGATTTACATCGTTTAATGAATTTTTTTCAATATAGTAATAATAATTCTTTTTTTCTCTATAATCAGACTCTTCCTTATATTTTTCTTTATCAAAATTATTGCCCAAATATTTTTTCATTTGAGCTTCTGTAGCTACTCCTTTATTCAGTAAATTTGCATCTCCTTTTATTGGAATACCTAATATTTTAACACCTGCTCCATTCATTCCTTCTGTTACTTCCGCCACTAAATCATCTCTTTTATTATTTGGATTGTTTATCAGTGTATTAGTTTCTTCATAAGGTAACGGCTCCATTCTTCCTACAGGCAATCTCTCCCTTCCTTTTTTAGATTCTAATAAATCTTTCATAATTTTTTCTTCTCTCTCATGTATTTGTCTATCAAGAGCCTCAAGTGCGTCAAATTCTTTATTATCCTTTTTCATATTGTTACCCCTTTCTAAATTTAAATATTTTTCAAATTTTTTATTGCTTAGCTTTTTTAGTAAATATATTGTCAGAATAATTCTAAAAATTATTTCTGTTATATTTTAATAAATTATAACTTATTTTTATAAAAAGTCAAGAGATTATTTATTTATGTTTTTATACTTGAAGACTTATAAAATATTTCAAATAAAAAATATATAATGATAACAAAAATAGAAAATCCAGTTAAAAGAAAAATTATATAAAAAAGAAACTATATAAAAAAACTGTCCCATAAGTTAAAAAAATATCAAATTATAAATCTTATATATTAATAAAATCTGCTATTTTTATAAAACAAATAAAAACAGCAGATTTTAATTTTTTAGTTTTGACTTTTTTAAATATTTCTATTGTAACTACTTAATATTATAATTATTTTACAATATTATTGATTTCTATTTTAAACTCTATTTTTCCCCTGCAAATAGTGCATTTTAAATTATAATTTTTATCCAATACCAGTATATCGGCATCTTTTCCTATTTCCAAGCTTCCTTTTCTGTCATTAATCCCGATATATTCAGCAGGATTGTAGGAAGCCATTTTTACAATCTCTTCAAGGAAATACTTTCCTCTTTTTAATATATTCTGAACTGACCCTAAAAATCCTAATTCCAAATCTTTTATATTTTCATAGTCAGTCCTGTCCTTCACTTCTTCATGCCCGTCATCATACAGCACTCTTATTTTATCGCCTTCAGGAATAAATTTTGCTTTTCTTATATAATGATAAAACTCCTTATCTCCCCTTGACAATCCCACCGTATCAGTAGTAAGAAGCATTTTATCTACACCTTTCAGTCTGTACATAATATCAAAAGCTTCCGGTTTTACAGTCAATCCTGTCTGTTTAGCAAATTCCGCATACAGTTCGTCAAAATACATAACTGCCCCGACAACTCCGAGTTCCCTGTGATGAAATCCTCTCATTCCTGAATATGTATGTGTAACTCCTTTTATTCCTGCCTGAACAGCTTTTTTCATATCTTCAAAAGTAGCTGAAGTATGACCTGCCTGCACAACAATATTTTTTTCATTACAGAATTTTATCATTTCTTCAGAGCCGTCCAGTTCAGGAGCCAAAGTCATCAGCTTTACATTTTCTTCTCCCGTAATATTGAGGAATTCTTTTAAAATATCTATATCAGGATTGATACAATATTCCTCTTTCTGCATTCCTTTATATTCTTTGCCGATAAAAGGTCCCTCCAGATGTACTCCTGTCATTTCGGCTCCTATTATCTGCTCATTTTCCTTATCAATAACTTTTTTAGCCTCTTTCAGCGTATCGGATATTTTTTTTAGGGAATCGGCTCCGGTAGTTCCTAAAAAAGAAGTTACTCCCGCTTTAACAAGGTCTTTTTTCATATTATACATTGCTTCCTGCGTTCCCTCTTTCCAGAATGAACCCGTTCCCCACCCATGCACATGGTTATCAATAAAGCCCGGTATAATATAATAATCAGTATAGTCCGTTATTTCTTCATCCTTATTTTTCAGTTCATTTTTATCAGTACAGATATTCGTTATTATTTTATCTTCTATTTCAATATAACCATTTTTTACTCCTTTAGGAGTATAAATATTTTCAGAATAAATTATCATTATTTTCTATATATCTCCTTTTTTATTAAAATAATACTTAATATGAAATATTTTATTTCAATTCCCAGTATTTTTTATTTACTTTCATCATATCGTCCAATATCAAAGCCGCTTTTTCAGGATTAACTACGGTTCTGTTTAATGTGAGTGCCTGCAATGCTTTTTTATAGCTGCCTTCAAGACATGCTTCTACTGTCAGTTTTTCATATGTATACTGATTATCTATAAGTGCCTTATAAAAGTCATCTATTTTTTCATAGCCGTAAGGTATAGGTCCGTTTTCTCCAAGTTTTGAGCCTACTTCCACAAGCATATTTTCATCAAGATTTTTTATTATTCCGTCGTTTTTCATCATCAGTACAAATTCATTTTCTAAATTATAGGCAATACTTTCAGCAATTTCGACCATCATATTTCCATGAACTTCTCCCACAAGAAATGGCAGATTTTCGAGATTTCCCTGTTCTTCGGCCTTTTTGCATATATCATAAACTTTCTTTTCACGTCCGACTTTTGCTTCATCTACCCTTGTAAATTCAGGATTTTCTTCCTTAGCCAATTCATTCCCGAAAAAATAATATTGTAAATAAGTATTCGGAACATAATCATCAAAATATTTCATCATTTTATTTACATTCAGATAAGTGTCCAGCCATGATTTATCCCTTTGTTCAGCATTATATGGCTTAAAATCATTGTTTTTTATGTAGTTTTTCAGTTCAGGCAGTAAATCTTTTCCTTTATAGTACAGATTTGTAAACCAACCGAAATGGTTCAGTCCGAAATATCTTGGTTTCAATTCTTCCTGAGGAACATTCAAAATTTTTGAAAAAGTTTTCAGCATCGAATAAGGCTGGTCGCATATGCTCATCAGTCTCCTGTCATCAGGAAAGACAGTCTGTAATGCCAGACCTATTATTGCCGCAGGATTTGTATAGTCCAGTACCCACGTTTCCTTTGAAAACTTTCTCACATCATTTACCATTTCAATCATATCCCCTATAGACCTCATTCCATAGGCAAATCCTCCCGGTCCGCAAGTTTCCTGTCCTATAACTCCATATTTTAAGGGTATTTTTTCATCGTAACTTCTGTACTCGCTTCCTCCAACTCTCATTTGACAGAATACAAAATCAATGTCTTTATATGCCGTATCCTTATCTCCTGTAAATACAAGTTCTGTTTCAGGAGAATATTTTTTCATCATCAGCTCCATATAAACTCTCATTTTTTCTACTCTGTCCATATCAATATCATAAAATGTAAGTCTTTTTATTGGAAATCTTTCTTTCAGTTTTATAATACTCCCTATCAATGCGGGAGTTCTGGTACTTCCTGCTCCAACAATGGTAACTTTCATCGGTTTTCTTTTCATTTCTGATTCACATCCTTTTTTATATATTCTATTAGAAGCTGAGTTACAATGTTCATTCCTACCCTTGATATTACATCATTATTTTTTGTGTCGGTTTCATTCGCATAAAAATACAGATTATTCGTACAGTATTTTTGAAGTTCATTTTTTCCGAAAGAAGTTATTGCAACTGTTTCAATTCCCATTAAGTTGGCTTTTAATGCCATATCGACTACCGTCCTTGTATTTCCCGACTGGGAAAGAAAAACTATTATTTCATCATCCGCTACATTTTCGATCACGGCATTTATCAAATTTATATCCGAAATAAATATGGATTTTATTTTGCAGGCTGCCAGTCTTGAATTTAAATATTCTCCCGTATGAACAGAGGCTCCTCTCGAAATTATATATACTATCTTGGATTTTGTTATTTTTTTTACTACTTCTCCGATTTCTTCTCTATCCTGTATCATGAGTGTCCTGTTTATTTCATGAGACATTTCTTCAAATATATCATTGTCCTCACTTTTTTGAAAATCAGGCTTTTCAATATTTTCAGATTTAGTTTTGGTTTCAGAAATATTTTTCAGAAAAAATCTCAATTCCGAATAACCCTCGTATCCCAACTTCTTCGCCAAATTTATTACAGTGGTTTTAGAAACGAATAATCTCTGACTCAACTCTTTTACTGTTATTTTCTGTATTTCATCAGTATTTTTAATGATATATTGTAATATTTTTATTTCAGTTGCATTCATCTTGTCGTAATCTCTAAATATATTTTTCATTAATCACTCCTCTTATAACAGTTCATCGACTTCATTTCTTACAAATTCCACATGCGGACCGAATACTACATGAATATGGTTTTTACTCGGGAAGAATACTCCCAAAGTACCGCTTTCTTTCAGTTTCGATTTATCTATAATATTTTTATCTTTCAAATCTATTCTCAATCTTGATATACAGTTTTCAACATTTATAATATTTTCCTTGCCACCCAGTGATTCTACGACTATTTTTGCTATTTCCTTATATCTTTTTTCGACTAAAAGTTTATTGTCGCTTACTTCTTCCTCTCTTCCCGGTGTAATAAGATTTCTCTTTAATATATACCATTTGAACGAAAAATAACTTACAAACATTGCAACAAGTCCAACTATTATAATATTATAGAATTTACTGTTTTCATACATTACTCCAAATATTATAAAATCAAAAATTGTTCCCCTTATATATCCCACTGCTGTTCCCATGAAAGAAAGTGCCAGTGAAGAAGTCGCACCTATCAAAATATACATTATATACAAAACGGGTGAAATAAAAAAGAATGAAAATTCAAGAGGTTCCGTTATATTTCCTAAAAATGCCGTAAGTACCATTGTAACAAGTATTCCTTTTACAAGAGGTTTATTTTTTTCATAAGCTGTTTTATACATTGCAAAAGCTATCCCCGGGAACATAAACAGCGTATCTATCATCTGATTTTGTGCTAAAAATCTTGTCAGTTTCGGCATCATTTTCCATTCAGGACTGTTAGGTCCGAGATTGAATATTATCTCATTTGCGGCAGGAAGCACTCCTACATAAGTTTTTCCTGCTATCTCATACACTCCTCCCGCTTCAGTAAATCTGAGCAATGCACTCCATGTATGGTGCAGCCCGAAAGGTATCAGCAATCTTACCATAATTATATTTACAAATGGTCCTAACGGATGTAACAATACTACTGACATTCCTGCAAGCACTTTTGTAAAATATATCCAAAGAGGTGTCGCTATGAAAGATACCACTGAAGTTACAAATATTGATAATATCGGTACTAATTTTTTCCCGCTGAAAAAAGCAAAGGCGACAGGCAGTTCCGTCTTATAAAATCTGTCAGTCAGTTTTGCCGCTATAAGTCCGCTTATAATCCCTCCAAATACGTCCATTCTGACAGTTTGTATTCCCAATACCATAGCCTGACCTGCTTTATCCATTAGTTCCTTTTCTGTAACTAATGTTCCCGTAATTTTCAAATATACATTAGTTCCTGCCAAAAGCACAATATATGAAATCATTGATGAAAATACCGCTATACCTTTTTCTTTACGGGAAACGCCATAAGCCACTCCCATTGCAAACAGAACAGGAATATTACTGAAAATTATACTCATAGAATCCTTTACCGATGTTAAAAATAATTTAATTGACGGATTACCCAATATCGGTATCTTTGATATTAAATAAGACTGAGTAAGTGCATTTACAATTCCAAGTAACATTCCCACAGGTGCCATAACCGCAATAGGCAATAATAATGACCTTCCAAATCTTTGAACTTCTTCTGAAATTTTCGTTTTATCCATAAATAGATTCCTCCTATCTTAAATTACCTTATATTTTTATTAGTAATGGTATACTCTATTTTTTTCATTTTTTCAAGAGGTATGACCAATTTATTACTACGACATAAAGAAATACTTTAAGACATATTTAATGACTTTGGTCAGAAACAATAAGGACTTTTTCAAAATTTTGTTTTCTTTTTTTCCTAAATATTTTGAATCTATTCTTACAGTCATTTCAGCTATGTTACATTTTGTTAGTTTACAAATATTGGGCTATTTTATTTCATAAAAATATGATATTATATAGAAGATATGAAATAATAAATAAAGGAGGATAGAATTGTTTCAAAAACAGAAAAGAAATTATAAGTATTTAAATACTTTAAAATTTTCCATTTTTGAAACAGTGGAATTCATTGATAATGTTAAACAAGGAAACAGAAAATAAAATAGACATACTCGAATTAAATCTCGAAAATCTTCAAAATATATTTTTTAAAATCGGGCTGAAAAAATTCAACGCCATTCAGGTATATGACTGGCTACATAATAAACTTGTCTTTGATTTTGACGAATTTACCAATATTTCAAAAGATAACAGAGAATTACTGAAAAATAAATTTTATCTGCCCAAACTGAAATATAAGGCACATCAGATTTCCGATGACGGGGAAACTGAAAAATTTCTTTTTGAATTAAAAGATAACAGACTGATAGAAAGTGTACTCATATCTCATAAAAACAGATATACTTTATGTGTATCTTCCCAGATAGGGTGTCTTATAGGCTGTGATTTCTGTGCAACTGCGACTATGAAATATGAAAGAAATCTTGATACTTCGGAAATCTTAATGCAGTTTTACTACATTCAGAATTATCTGAAAAAAAGAAGGCAAAAGCTTGGAAATGTTGTTTTCATGGGAATGGGAGAACCTTTTTTAAACTATGACAACGTTATGGAAACTATTAGAATACTAAATTCAGACAAAGGGCAAAATTTTTCCAAAAGAAATTTTACAATTTCGACAAGCGGTATTGTTCCGATAATCAATAAATTTACTGAAGATGAAAATCAAGTCAATCTTGCTGTTTCCCTACATTCAGTAAGAGATGAACTAAGGTCTGAAATTATGCCCATTAATAAAAATTACGGAATTAAAGAATTAAAAAATTCCCTTATAAATTATCAGAAAAAGACAAAAAACAGGATTACTTTTGAATATATTCTTATAGATAATTTTAACTGTGAAACAAGGGATGCTTTCGAACTTGCAAATTTTTTACATTCATTTTCGTGCTTAGTAAATCTTATCCCTTACAATCCCGTTATGGGAAAGCCTTACAGCACTCCAACAAAGAAAAAACAAAGAGAATTTTATACACTACTTAAAGAAAAAAATGTTAATGTAACATTGCGTGAAACAAAAGGTCAGGATATTGCCGCAGCCTGCGGTCAATTAAAAGCTAAAAAGGAGATGAATAATGAATAATAATAATCAACAAAATATAGCTGATACGAAATCTCCAAAAAACAAGAAAAAAAATAAAAAGAGAGCTGTACTTTTCTTTTTCTTAAAATTTTTTGGGGTATTACTCGTTATAGGAGCAGGGTTTTTAGGATATATGCTTTACACCCTCAAAGGAGAGACACCTACCGAGCTGATAGAAAGCTACAGTCCTATTTCTCCCTCTATAATATATGATATAAACGGAAATCAGCTTGATACTATAACAGTCGAAAATAGGGACCCTATAAGTATAAAAGACGTTCCTCTCGATGTACAAAATGCTTTTCTTGCAATAGAAGATAAAAAATTCAGAACACATCATGGTTTTGACTTTGCAAGAATGTCTCGTGGAATGTTTCTATTATTGACAAGTAAAAGACGGGAAGGCGGTAGTACCATTACTCAGCAACTGGCAAAAAATGCTTTCCTGACACCTGAGAGAACTCTCGTCAGAAAAATGAAGGAAGCCATACTTGCCCTCGAAATAGAGAGAAGATACACTAAAGATGAAATATTGGAAAACTATTTAAATACGATTTATTTCGGAAGAGGAGCTTACGGTATCAAAAATGCCTCCCTAAAATATTTTAATAAGGAACCAAAAGACTTGACCGTTGCTCAGGCAGCAATATTAGCAAGTTTGCCTAAGTCTCCTTCAAAATATTCCAAAATCGAAAATGCAAAAAAGAGACAGGAACTGGTTCTAAATCAGATGAGAAACTTCGGCTTTATAAATGAACAGCAATATGAACAGGCAAAAGCTGAAGAAATAGTTTTTGCAAACAATGATAGTAAAAATAAAAATGAAGAGGAACAAATTTCCACTTCAAATATTGCTCCGGAGTTTACAAGTATTGTTTTAAGCGAAGTTAAGAAAATTCTGAAAGTTGACGATGACGACCATAATTTTCTTTTTGACGGATATAAAATTTATGCAACTGTTGATTTGGATATGCAAAGAGCTGCTTATAAGGCTTTCAGCAGTAACTACAATCTGAAAAGAAGAGAAAAACTGAACGGTGCTTTATTTTCCATTGACCCGAGTAACGGATTTGTAAAAGCTATGGTTGGGGGAAAAGATTATAAAAAAGGTGAATTCAACAGAGCCTTGAGTGCATTAAGACAGCCGGGTTCATCATTCAAGCCTTTAGTTTATCTTTCTGCTATTCAAAAAGGTATGGGAATGAACAGTGTTATGGAAGACTCCCCTCTTACTACTCCGGGCTGGTCTCCAAGAAACTATGACAGAAAATTCAGAGATAGTATGACTTTATTGAGAGCAATCGAAATTTCGAATAACATTATTCCTGTAAAAGTTCTTCAATATGTAGGAATTGATTCGGTAGAAAAAATTTGGCGTGATTCGGGAGTTGTAGGCGGAGATTTTCCTAAAGATTTGACTTTGGCTTTAGGTTCCATATCCACTAAACCGATAGATATGGCTCTGTTTTATGCGGCACTTGCCAATGGAGGTTACCAGGTTACTCCTCAGTATATCTATAAAATAGAAAATAAATACGGTGAAGTAATTTATGAAGCTAAACCTAAGAAAAAACAGGTGTTTAAATCAGATGATGTCGCTATACTGACATATATGCTGGAAAGTGCTGTAAATTACGGTACAGGACAAAGTGCTAAAGTATTTAAAAACGGTGAACTAATTCCTATGGCAGGAAAAACAGGTACTACAAGTGATTATACTTCTGCATGGTTTACAGGATATACTCCTACACTTGCTACCATAGTTTATGTAGGTTATGATGATAACAAACCTATGGGCAGTGGAATGACGGGAGGAGGTGCTGCTGCACCTATCTGGAAAAACTATATGCAGTCTGTTGTAAATATTCAAAATTATAATGTAGGAACATTTGAATTTATAGATGATTACATTAAAAGACGTGATTTGACCTTACGGGAAATTGACCTGAAAATAGGACTTCTCGACACCGACGGAGTGGACAAGAGAACTGCCTTATTTAAAGCCGGAACAGAACCTATTGAGAGTGAAAATAAATTTAATGGCGGTATTGTATTTTAATTAAATAAAATTATTAAAAAATAAAAGGTTGTCTCATAAAGTAAATAAAATTAACAAATCATAAATTCTATATATTTTACTATATTTACAAAATCAATAAAAATGATATCTGTTGATTTTTAAAAATATATAACATTTATGTTAGTAAAATTATTTTTGACTTATGAAACAGCCCCTTATTTTTTATGATTACATTTTTTCCAACTCATCTAAATCATATGGAGTCTCCTGATATACATAATAATTTATCCAGTTAGTAAAAAATAGATTTGCATGACTTCGCCATGTATATAGAGGTTTTTTTTCAGGATTATCATCAGGATAATAATTGAAAGGGACTGCTATTTTTTTACCTGAATTTATATCCCGCTTATATTCATTTTCCAATGTAAGTCTGTCATATTCCATATGTCCTGTAACAAAAATTTTTCTCTTATCTCTACTTCTTATAATACTTACTCCTGCTTCATCAGATTTTGCAAGTATTTCTAATTCGGAAATTTTTAATATATCTTCCTCTTTTATTCCTGTATGTCTTGAATGAGGCATATTGAATATTTCATCAAAACCTCTTAATAGCATTGTTTTTGTATTTTCTATTTCCACAGGAAATATTCCGAATATTTTTTTATTCAGATAATACTTAGAAATACCGTAATGATAATAAAGTCCTGCCTGAGCTCCCCAACATATATGGAGTGTTGAAAACACACTCTTTCTGCTCCATTGCATTACTCTTTCGAGTTCTTTCCAGTAAGCGACTTCCTCGAAAGGCAATGTTTCCACAGGAGCCCCCGTAATTATGAGAGCATCAAATTTTTCATCTTTTATATCATCAAAAGTTTTATAAAAATTTTTCATATGTTCGACAGATATATTTTTTGAAACATAACTGTCCATTTTCAAAAAAGTAATTTCAATTTGCAACGGAGTATTACTTAATAATCTTAATAACTGAGTTTCCGTTTCTATTTTTGTTGGCATTAGATTTACTATAACACATTTTAAAGGACGAATATCCTGAGACAATGCCCTCTGCTCATCCATTACGAATATGTTTTCTTTCGCCAGTATATCTACAGCAGGTAAATTATGCGGTATCTTTATAGGCATTGTACTATTTTCCTTTCTTATTCATAATTTTTAAAATTTTATATATTTTTGTAAAATACTTTTATAATAGCATACTTATTTTATGATTTTCTTGCATCATCTACTCTTACTGCATATTTAAAATATCTTCCCCAGTAAGAACTTTCGAGAGATGATAAAATAACTCCTTTGGATGATGAAGCATTTATAAATAAAGAATTTCCAAGATAAACTGCGGTATGATTTACTCTGTTTTCAGGTCTAAAGAACAATATATCTCCCGGCTTCAGATTATTTGACGAAACTCTTCTTCCCACTTTTACCTGGTCTTCAGTAACTCTCGGCAATTCATAACCGAATACTTCCCTGTATACCCTTCTCGTCAATGCTGAACAGTCTATTCCCCTTGAAGAGTCTCCTCCCCAAGCATATCTCGTACCTTTCCAGTTGTTGAATGATTTCAATAATGCATTTTCCAAAATAACTCTGTCAATTTCTTCGGCTGTTCCGTCCATCATAATTCTGTCCTGTTCCCTTTTCAGCTCTTTAAAACGGTTATCTACTATTATCTGTTCATCATTCGGCGTAACTTTGATACTGCCTCCTCCTGAATATTTGTTATCACTTGTACAACTTATAGCTAAAAATATACAGAAAATAAGCATTAAAAACAGTTTCTTCCTATTCATGAAAATTCCTTTCTGATTTTATAAAAATAATTTAAATTTCAAAATTTGCTATTTTAAGTATTTTTTCTCAAATATTTTTTTGTCAAATTTACAAAAATGATCTAAATTCTAAGATTCTATTATAAGATTGACAGGACCGTCATTTTCCGAATAAATCTGCATCCATTCCTGAAATTCTCCTGTTTCAAAAGGAACACCCGTTTCCGACATTTTTTCCAGAAACTGATTATATATTTCCCTTGCTTTTTCAGCAGGAGCAGAATTTAGATAATCGGGTCGGCGACCTTTTTTAGTATTCCCATAAATTGTAAAATTACTTACTATGAGTAATGAGCCTTTTACATCCTGAACTGATAAATTGAGTTTTCCGTCGGCATCATCAAAAATTCTGAGATTAATTAATTTGTCAATACAATAATTTATGTCTTTGATCCCGTCATTATGAGTAATCCCGACATAAGCCACTATTCCTTTGTTTATTTCACACTTAAAATTTCCGTTGACAAACATTTTTGCCATATTCACTCTTTGAATAATTATTTTCATAAAATCTTTCCTTTAATATAAATATATCTATATAATATATTTTATTTATATGTTTTGTCAATATATTTATTTCATTTTATTTTGACTTTATCATTATTATTCGCAAAATTCATCTATCTCATTAGTTTCTGCAACTTTTTTTATCCAATAGCCTGATTTTTTTATTGTCTTTATCTGGGTAGGCAAATCTACAGAAATAAATCCATATCTATTTTTATAGGCATTTGTCCATGACCAGCAGTCTATAGGTGTCCAAGTATGGTATCCGAAACAGTTCGAGCCTTCTTCTATCCCTTTATGAAGATATGTCAAATGTTCACGGTAAAAATCTATTCTGTAATTATCTTCGATAATGCCGTCCGTATTTTTAAATTTTTCTTCTCCTTCTACTCCCATACCGTTTTCAGAAATAAACCATTTTATATTTTTATAATTTTTCTGAATATTTTTTGCAATATCATAAATCGCCTGTGGATATATTTCCCAGCCTCTATAAATGTTCATTCTTTTTCCAGGCATATCATAATTTTCAAAATATTTATCAGGTAGCCAGCCGTTGGACGTATCAAACTCGGTTTCTCTCGCTTTTATTCTTCTTGGCTGATAATAATTCACTCCTAAAAAGTCCACAGTATTTTCTTTTATAATTTCAAGTTCTTTTTCATTACTTTCCCATAATACGCCGTCTTTTTCAAGAATATCCGTCAGTAATTCGGGGAATTTTCCATAAATTGCAGGATCAAGAAAAGAATTATTGAAAAATACATCCGATATATTGGCAGCTTTTACATCATCTTTATCTTCACTTCTTGCATAAGACGGTGTTAAGTTAAGTATAATTCCTATTTCTCCGTCATTTTTACTTTTTTTCTTATATTTTTTATATGCTTCTATTACTTTTGCAGAAGCCAGTGCGGTATTGTACAGTACCTGCATCGCTTTTTTCCCGTCTACTATTAGCGGATAATGGAATTTATACATATACTGTGCTTCCACAGGGACTATCGGTTCATTAAATGTTACCCAATATTTTACTCTGTCTCCGAAAAGTTCAAAAGCCTTTTCCGCATATTTTACAAAAAGCTCTACTGTATATTTTGATTCCCAGCCTCCATATTTTTCCTGTAATTCTATAGGCATATCAAAATGAAACAGATTTAGCATTAAAATAATACCGTTTTTTTCAAATTCATTTATAACATCATTATAAAATCTTGCTCCGTCATCATCCACTTCTGCCGTTTCAAAATTTTTTATCAGTCTTGTCCATTGGATAGAAGTTCTTAAAGAGTTTAGTCCTATTTTCTTATACAGTTTTATATCTTCTTTATAACTGTTATAAAAGTTTGAAGCGACATTAGGCCCTATTTCATCAAAAAATACCTTTTTATCGGTGTCGTACCAATAATCAAATATGTTTCTGTTTTTCTTGTTAAATCTTCCTTCTGACTGAGGTCCCGAAGTTGCAGCCCCCCACCAGAAATTTTTAGGAAATTTTAGTTTATTCATATAAATCTTCCTCCAAATCTGTATAAATTTTATAATATTACCAACTGCTTTAAGAAATCTCAACACTTTTAGATTATAATTACGATTTATTTAATTTTATAATATTATCAAACTGTCTTAAGAATTTTTCATTATTTTTAATATTCACAGTAATCGTATTAATTATTAATAATTGTGGTATTTTCTTTCATCTTTTATATAAGTATAGCTTCCATGTCCGGGATAAACTCTGATATCTCCGTCCATTTTCATAAGTTTTGTTATAGATTTTTTTAAATCCTCATAGTTTCCTGTAGGTACATCCGTTCTTCCGTAACTGCCTCCTTTAAAGATTATATCCCCTGAAATCATTATTTTTTCCTGTTCATCATAAAAACATATATCCCCATGAGTATGACCAGGTATTTCTATTATTTTAAATCCAAATACTTCATCTCCCTCTTTCATTTTTATTACCTTTACATCTTTGGACAGCCTAAAATCCATTCTGATCCATGTTGACAATGATAAATTAGGATCATATAAAAAATCATAGCCTTTTTCACTTATATATACAGGAACATCTTTATATTCAAGAATTTCGGGAGTTCCTATTATATGATCAAAATGCCCGTGAGTAAGCAGAATAGCTACAAGATTTAAATCTTTTTCCTTAATATAATCAATTACGGGAGACATATTCCTTCCTCCGGGATCCACTATATAGCAGTCTTTCCCTTTTTCCACTACATAACTGTTTCCCTGAGTGTCATGATTTGTAAATAATTTAATTTCCATTCTGTTCCCCTTTCCCTGAAATATGCACATCCATTTGCGGATAAGGTATTTCAATATTATTTTCATCAAATTTTATTTTTATTAATTCATTCAGTTTCAAATTAAGCTTAAAATAATTTTCACTTTTTGTATAGACATATACACAGAATACCACAGCAGACTCGGCTAATTTTAATACTCCTATAGTAGGCTCGGGAGACCTCAGTACTAATTTTTCCTCTCCTGCGATTTCTTCCTGTACAATTTCATTCAATACTTCTTTCACTTTCAGAATATTGCTATCGTAAGAAACTCCTACATTTAAATCTAATCTACGAACTTTTTCCTTAGTGATATTTCTTATTTCACTGTTTGTTATCATTCCATTAGGAATAATGACCTGCTCATTTTGAGGCGTCTTGATTTTCGTATAAATTAACTCGACAGACTTAACTTCTCCTATATATTTACCATATTCTATAAGATGACCTACTTTAAAAGGCTTAAAAGTAAGTATAATCAGACCTCCACAGAAATTTCCCAAAGTTTCCTTGAAAGCAAACCCTAAAACTATCCCTGTGGCACCTAAAAATGTTGTAATTGATGTCAGATTTATTCCTAAAAAACCTATAAGGAGGTAACTTAAGATTATATAATATAACACCGAAAAAGAAGACCTCAGAAATGATGCAACACTCTTATCCATTTTAGATTTTTCAAGTAAAATCTTAATAGCGTTATCCACATATTTTTTAAGCATTCCCGCTATTTTAAATACTGCAAATGCAAATATTATTTTCAGTATATTTGTTTCAAAAAAACTGTATATAGTTTTCCAGTCTAAAAGCTTTATAAAATTTCCCATATTTGCTTTTTTCTCCTTATAGATGATTTATTAAAAAACCTGATAATATCTCTATTATCAAGTTTTAAATTTTTACACGTTAAATCTGAAGAACATTACATCTCCGTCATTAACAATATATTCTTTTCCTTCAAGACGCATAACTCCTTTTTCTTTGGAGCCTTGCCAGCCTTTATATTCGATAAATTTATCATAAGCAACTACTTCTGCCCTTATAAATCCTTTTTCAATATCAGTATGTATTTCTCCTGCTGCTTTCTGGGCATTTGTTCCTTTTCTGATTGTCCATGCTCTGACTTCTTTTTCTCCGGCAGTAAAATAAGTTATAAGACCCAGAAGTTTAAATCCTCCTCTTATGAGCCTATTTAAACTTGGCTCACTTATTCCGAGTTCCTCAACAAACATCTGTCTTTCTTCTTCATCTTCTATTTCTATGAGTTCAGCTTCCACTTTGGCTGAAAATGTTACTACTTCACTATCATGAGTTGCAGCATATTCTCTGACTTTTTTTACATAGTCGTTTTCATTTCCTTTGGACAGGTCATCCTCCGAAATATTCGCAGCAAACATCATAGGTTTTGCTGTCAAAAACTGATAAACTCTGATAAGCTCATTTTCTCTCTGAGTCAGTTTTAGTGTTTTCAGTAATTTAAAATCTTCCAAATGAGTTTTACATTTTTCAAGAACCGCAACAAGCTCTTTTCCTTCAGCATTTCCTCCTCTAGCTAATTTCGAATTTTTCTGTAATGCTCTTTCCACAGTATCTATATCCGCGAAGATTAATTCTCCGTTTATCGTTTCTATATCTCTTATAGGGTCGACACTTCCTTCAACGTGTATAATATTGTCGTCATCAAAACATCTGACAACTTGACATATGGCAGCCGTATTTCTTATATTGGATAGGAACTGATTTCCCAGACCTTCTCCTTTAGATGCTCCTTTTACAAGTCCTGCGATATCTACAAATTCTACAGTTGCTCCTACCGTTCTTTGAGGATTTATAATTTCTTCCAGTTCTTTCAACCTGATATCAGGTACACTTACAAGTCCGATGTTCGGCTCAATAGTCGCAAAAGGATAATTTGCAGCTTCAGCATTCTGTGTTTTTGTGATTGCATTAAACAGCGTTGATTTTCCTACGTTAGGCAGTCCTACTATTCCTATTCCTATCATTTTTATTCCTTTCCATTTTTTATTATTTTTCGACATTTTTTATTTAAAATTTTATAACATATTTAATCAGATTGTTTAATTAGATTGAGTATATTTTGACTTTATCATATATTTCATACTTTGTATATTACAGTTTCTTTTTCAGTAACAATTTCTATTTCCAAATGACTTTTATTTTCCCTTTCGAGTATTTCATAGAGAGAATTATAAGCTAATTCGGGCGTATTGTTATCTTTACTTATATGCATTAAATAAATCTTTTTCAATTTATCCGACATAACTTGGGATATTAATTTTGAAGCCTCCGCATTGGATAAATGGCCATTTCTGCCTTTGACTCTGTTTTTCAACTCCCAGTGATAAGGTCCTGTCATCAACATATTATAATCATAATTACTTTCAACTACGATTACATCACTGTTTTTAAAGTTTTCCTTTATTATATTGTTAGTACATCCCACATCACTGGCATAGGCGAGTTTCTTATCCTCATACTCAAAAGTAAATCCTAAACATTTTTCAGCGTCATGCATTACTTCAAAGCTGTTTATTACGCAATCTTCTATCATTATCTTTTCTTCATTGATAAATTTTACATTTTTCGGCTCTACTTTTCCTATTTTTTCTCTTATTATACCATATGTTATTTCATGAAGATAAATAGGAATATCAAATTTTCTTGACAAAACTCCCAATCCCTGAATATGGTCCGAATGCTCATGAGTTACAAAAATTCCGTCTATGTCTTCTATTTTTCTTTCAATATTATTTAATTTTTCCATTATTTTTTTCCCGCTAAATCCTGCATCTATGAGAAATTTTTTATTTCCCATTTCTATATAACTCGAATTTCCGCTGCTTCCACTTCCTAATACTGAAAACTTCATCTGTACTTTTTTCTCCAATTTCTATGATTTTTTTATTCCCCCTGTTTTCTATCCCGAATGACTGAACAGAAACTCGGAACACATCAAAATATAGCTAATCAATGTTCGGCTTTACTTTTCCTGTAGCCCTATCATAAAACCAGCCGCCTTTATTATCCTGTTGGGCCGTTACAGCATTTGATCTTACAGTTCCTTTTCTCAGATTGTCAGGAATTTCATATATCTTTTCTGTTCCGTAAAATAAATCAAAAGTATATCTCCCGTCAGGGCTTTTTATTTCTTTCAAATTATTTTCTTTTCCGCTTATATCAGGATATGAGCCTGTTTTTGCTTTAAATTCCTTAACCGCATTTTCCAATCTCAAAGTTTCTATCTGCAAGTCTGCTTTTATTATCTTCTCCACTCTCTTGGAAAAAAGATACGTTGCAAGAAAAAATGCAAAAATAAGGACTATTATAAAAATTATCGTCTTTCCTATCAGTTTTCTTATTTTTTTTCTGTTTATTCCTGTATAATAATCATTTATTGCCATATCAATACTCCAATACCTGTTATTTTCGGTCTTTTATTATTTTCTGCCTTTAAATATGGCAGGTCTTACGATCACTTTAGCGTATTCCGGAACCGTGAGTTCTATTTTCAGAGGACCTCTTTTTACATTAACCCAACCTAGACCCGCTATTACTAAATCTTCATTTTCCTGAATTTCTACAATATGGGTTATAAATTTATTCTGTAAATATTTATCTTTTTCTTTTCCTTGAACTAATTCAAAAAAATCTCCGTTTAACAGTTCCTCTATTCTTTCTTCCTTAGTAATATGAAACTTTACATTTTTAGAGGAATACACTGAAAATATAGGTTTATAATTTTCTTCATTTGTATTCCTGTTTTTCAATATTTTAAATCTGCAAAAAACGTCAAACATAAAGACTTTATTTTCTTCGGGTTTAAAAGTTTTTCTTGAAATTTCTCCTGACGGTACTAATTTTAGTCCTGTTTCCACACTTATCAAATCGGAAATTCTCCCTTCGGGGATTAATCCCGGTGTATCAGTTATTGTGATGTCTGTTTTCGGTATCTTATTACTGATAGCTTTTAAAGTTGTTCCCGAATATTTGGATGTAGTTATCCTGTCTTTTCCAAGTAAAAGATTTATTACCGAAGATTTTCCCACATTGGAAGCTCCCATTACAACTGCTTTTACCTTTTTATCAGGGAAAAGATTTTTAATTTTTCTTATAATCCCGTTTACTCCATATTTATTTTTTGCACTTAGAAAACCGATATCGTCAGGGACTATATCTTCTTCGATTAGTCTTTCCTTTACCCAGTCCGCTATTTCCGCAGGATGTATAAATTCGGGCAGCAAATCTATCTTGTTTATAAGTATTATTGACCTGTAATCTCTCAAATAATCAAGTATTTCCTGAGTAAATGATCCTTCAAAATCGATAATATCAAATATAGGAAGTATTATATCAGCTTTTTTTATGCTATCTGAAACTTCTTTCGAGTAATCTTCTTTTTTCAGATTATTTCCTATATTTTGACCGTAGTTTTTTATTTTATAACATCTCTGACAAAGTAAATTTTCTTCTGTCATAAATTTTTCTTCAGGAACATATCCTTCCCTATTTTTATCTTCAAACTGCAATTCTATACCGCAGCCTGCACATTTTTTAAAAATCAATTTTTCCTCCGTCTTTATTTTATTTACTCTTTTGCCAGCGGATGAGTATTCATATACACATCTTTTAAAAATGCCTTACTTACATGAGTATATACCTGCGTTGTAGAAATACTGCTATGTCCTAATAATTCCTGTAAATATCTTATATCTACACCGTTATTCAGTAACTCTGTTGCAAAAGTATGTCTGAACACATGGGGAGTTACTTCTTTCTGTAGACCTGCTTTTTTAGCATAATCGGCTATCAATCTTCTCAATGACCTTGTGGTAAGCTTTTCCCCTCTGCTATTTGTAAATATGGTATCTTTAGTGTAATTGGAATATTTTCTCTTTTTTTCTCCTATATATTTTTCGAGCCATTTTTTAGTATTTTCACTGAAAAATGTAATTCTCTCCTTATTTCCTTTTCCTATAACTCTTATTTCACGCTCTTCGATATTTACCATATATTCATTTAGGTCTATAAGCTCGCTTGCCCTTATTCCACTCGAATATAAAAGCTCAATTATAAGCCTGTCTCTTATACCGGTTATTTTTTCAGTATTTACCGCATCTCTTAATTTGTTTATATCTTCTTTATTCAGAACATTAGGCAGTTCTTTTTCAAACTTGGGCATCGTTATATACGCCACTTTATTAGTTTTCACTATTTTTTTTTCCTGAAGATATTTAAAAAACGTTCTTAATGCCGAAATTTTTCTATTTATACTTCGTTTAGATACTGATTTTTGAATGTTATTTTTGCTATTTTCTTTATCTCCCGAATTCAGATATGCTATAAAAGACCTGAAAGTCATTGTCTCTACTTCTTCAAAATCTTTTATTTCCTCATATTCATTGAGGTAATCTATAAACTGCATTATATCTTTTTTATAACTTTTTATTGTGTTGTAGCTTTTTCCTATAACTACTTCTTCGTAATAAAGAAATTTATCTATATACGCTTTCAGATTATCCTTTTCATTATAATTTTTTAAATCTTCCATACAGATACTCCATTACTTATCTTTTGAAACTGATTTTCGTGTTGTTTTCTTTTTTGTCGTTGTTTTTTTCTTAGTCGATTTAGTTTCAGCAGATTTTGTCCTGCTCTTTTTAGTTTCTTTTTCCACTATTTTTTTAGCGACCGTTTTTTTAGCCGTTGTCTTTTTCTTTGAAGAAGCCGATTTTGATTTCGGTATCGCTCTTATATTTTTACATTCGGGATAACCTGTACAAGCTAAAAACTTACCAAATCTTCCCATTTTTATTTCAAAAGGACGTCCGCACTTTTCACATACTCCTGCTTCTTCTATTATTCTTTTATCCTCATTTATGATAGCAGTTATCTCATCATTTATCTGCAATATACCGTTTATTTCATTAAGTGTACCTTTTTTTAGTTTCTGTTTTATAGGCAGAGGTAGAGACATCCTTTTTTGGTCATTTTCATAATCCTCACTTTCAAGATATTCTCCAAATCTTCCTTTTTTTATCATATATCTTTTATTATTTTCAGTAAAGAAATCTGTAGGGATACCTTTTTTCTCCGCCTGAAGTTTTTTCACTTCATCTTTTATAAATATTTTTCCCGCTTCAATTTGTTCAGGGTCTATGGATATCCCTTTCAATGTTATCTTTTCTTCGGGATTTGACTCGCAGACAAGATATTTTCCAAATCTTCCGGTTTTCAGAAGCATAGGTTCCGTACCGTTTAAACATAGGACATCTGATTCTATTTTTCTGTCTTTCAGTCTTTCTATTTCTTTTTCATATTCTTTCAAATGAATTTCCAGTGAATTATAAAACTTTCTGAGCAGTTCTACCCATTTTATACTTCCTTCTTCAATTTCATCCAAATTTTCTTCCATATTTGCTGTAAATTTTACATTCATTATATCCTGAAAATTTTTTTCCAATTCATTTTTCACTTCATAACCTAAAAAAGTCGGATGAAATCTTTTTTCGATAACTTCGACATATTCCCTTGTTTTAAGAGTTTCGACTATGGAAGCATAAGTGGACGGTCTTCCAATCCCCTCTGATTCAAGTTTTTTTACAAGAGTAGCTTCTGAATATCTTGTAGGCGGTTTTGTAATTCCTTCTTCTATATTCAGTTTTTCTATCGGATAACTGTCTCCTTCTTTCAATTCAGGAAAATCAGAAGTTTTTATTTCGTCTTCTTCTTTGAATATTTTATAATATCCGTCAAATATGACTTTATTTATAGTTCCTCTAAATCTGTAATCTTTGTTTATACCATTTATCTGCATCTGTTCATATTTCATCGCAGCAAACTGTGATACAAGAAATCTGTTCCATATGAGTTTATACAGTTTATACTGGTCATTTGTAAGATATTCCTTTATTTCTTCGGGGTCAAGGTTTATATCTGACGGTCTTATCCCCTCATGGGCGTCCTGAACATTGGACTTGGAATTTTTTGTAACATAAAATCCTACATATTCTTTTCCATATTTATTAGTAATATATTCTTTCGCCATATTTATGGCATCCATGGACACTCTCGTAGAGTCCGTTCTCATATATGTTATAAGTCCTTTGTTTTCACCGTTAATAGAAAGACCCTCATATAGCTGCTGGGCTATTCTCATAGTTTTTGTCGCCCCGTAACCCAAATAAGATGATGCCAACTGCTGAAGTGTACTCGTCTTGAAAACTAAAGGAGGTCTTTGACTTTTTTTCTTTATTTCTATACTGTCCAGAGTTAATGACTTTCCTTTTAGTTCTTTTTCAAGTTTTTTTATGATTTTCTCATCAAAAATTTTATCTACTTTTTCTCCAAGTATTTCGACGAGATTTAAATTTATCCCATTTTCCAATAATGCACTCACTTCCCAGTATTTTTGAGGAACGAAGCTTTTTATTTCATCTTCCAATTCACAGATAAGTTTAAGAGCTACTGACTGGACACGTCCTGCACTGGCGTTTTTATTTATAGTTTTCCATAACAGTGGACTTATTTTATATCCCACTATTCTATCTAAAAGCCTTCTCGCCTGCTGGGCATTTACAAGATTTTCATTTATATTTCTTGGATTTTTGATTGCATTGTTTACTGCTGTCTTTGTTATTTCATTAAATTCTATTCTTTTAGTCTTTTTAGGTTCTTTTATGTAATTGGATATATGCCATGCTATTGCTTCCCCTTCCCTGTCCTGATCAGAAGCAAGATAGATTACATCGGCTTTTTTTGATTTTTCCTTAAGTTTTTTTAAAACTTCACCTTTTCCTTTTATGACCTGATATTTAGGCTCAAAATTATTTTCTATATCTATACCTATTTTTGTCTTGGGCAAATCAATGACATGACCATAAGAAGCCGTAACCTCATAACCTTTACCCAATATTTTTTCAATTGTTTTTGCTTTGGACGGCGACTCCACAATAACAAGTTTTTTTGCCAAAACTCTCACCTCAAATTTCTTATAAATTGTATATTTTAGATTATTTGCAAGGACCTATTATCACTTATATTATTTATATTATTATTTATACTATTTCTATCATTTGTGATTTTTAGACTATTCTTATATATCTAGCAGTACCCGTTTCCGTTATCAGCCCTTTGATTTTTAAACTCATAAGAATAGATAAAATATGATTTAGAGGTATTTCGTCCTGAATGTCTTTCATAATTTCTTCAAGACTTCTTTCCTCATTTATATATTCAAATAATTTTTTTTCTTCTTCATTTAATTTTGCTGCTTTACTTTTCTCTTTGCTTATATCCCATAAAAATTCTTTTGCTATATCATCAGCACAGGTAATAAGCTTCGCCTTATTTCCCTTTATCAGATTATTACAGCCTTCAAAAGACGGATAGTTTATAAATCCGGGGATAGCAAATATTTCTCTGTTCATTGAAAAACCAAGTTCTGCTGTTATCAGGGAACCTCCAGTTTTAAAGCTTTCAGCTATTATTATCCCGTCTGAAAGTCCCGCTATTATTCTATTTCTTCTTGGAAAATTCCATTTTAGCGGCTCTGTTCCCAGAGGATATTCGCTTATAATTATACCATTTTCGCTTATTCTTTCCCACAACATTTTATTTTCATAAGGATATACAATATCAAGACCACTTCCCACTACAGCTACCGTATTCCCGTTTTTTTCTGAATAAGTAGTCAGTGCTATTGTATCAATCCCTTCAGCAAGACCGCTAATCAGATTTACATTATAATTCAGAAGCTCCTTTACAATTTTCTCACAGGAACTTTTTCCAAATTTTGTAACTCTTCTTGTCCCTACTACTGCTATATTTTTTCTCTGATTATCACTCAGATTTATATTTTGATTAAGTGCTTTTCCTTTCACATATAAAAACAGGGGATAATCAATGATTTCTTTCAATTTCTTCGGATATTCCCTATCATTCGCATTAATTATCCTAATCCTGTTTTTATTATATAAATCCTGTTCTTTACTTATATCCGTATTTTTCGTTTTTTCAAGCAATCTCTTCAAATCATTATTAAAAAGCCTGAAATTTTCCTCAAGGAAAAGTTCGTCGTAATTCTTATAGTAGCTCATAAGTTTTCTGATATGAGTATCTTTCATACCTATTTCCCTAAGTTTTAACCACCCCATAAATTAATCCCCCAATTAATTTTTATTACAGTTTTATTTATGTTCTTTATTCTATATAATTGCTTTTATTATTCAAGCTTATATTATTTACTGTTTGTGATTACTTCATTCAATATAGCAATCTCCCTTGAAACTTCCCTGTCGGGATTTGTTGCCGAATAAGAACGCAGATATTCAAGGGCTTTAGCATATTCACCTTTTCCTTTGTAAGCTATTCCTATCCCTAATTTTGCTTGGGATTCCCCTGGTGCCGAAGCCAGTATTCTGTTGTAATAATCTATAGACTGGTCATAATTCCCCATAAGTCTTGAACTTATCGCAACTACATAAAGATTTCTTATATCTCCTGACCTGTCTTTTTTCGCTAAATTGGCAGCTCTTTCAAATAATCCGTCTTTAAAATATAACTGACACAGCTGAAAAATCGTACTGGCATCTCTTTTTGCAAGAGCAGCACTTTCATAGCTGTTATATGTGTTGAATTTTGAACCGTCAGAAACATCATCAGTTTGAGTAACAGGAGCAGTACCTGTATCAGCTGTTGTTGCATTTGGGTCTCCGTTTTGAGTCGCTTCGGATATTATTTTGTCGATTTCCGACTGGGTATTTTGTCCCTGTTGCTGATTATTCGGTTGTTGCTGTGTCTGACCATTTTTTTTCTGAGCTATTTCATTTAATAAATTTTGTATCGAAGCTTTTTCCTGCGGTGTTATATTCGGGTCATTCAGAAGTTTTCTCGCATCCTGCTCGGCTTTGTCATACTTCCCTTTCTGTATAAGATTATCTATCGTCTGGATTTTTCCTAACAAATCCCCTTTTACTGTCATTGCAACAGTAAATATCAGCATTAAACTTAATGCAATTTTTCTAAATTTTTTCATATTCCCTCCGTTTCAGTATCATCTTAAACATAAGACAATTCTATTCCCCACTATTTTAAATGATTATACTTAGAATTTTATTAAATTAAATATATAATTAAAATTCAAGATTTTTAGTTGTTCTCGGGAAAGGTATTACATCCCTTATATTTGTCATTCCTGTTATATACATCAACATTCTGTCAAATCCCAGTCCAAATCCCGAATGAGGTACACTCCCATATCTTCTTAAGTCCAGATACCACCAGTAGTCTTCTTCTTTCAGTCCCATTTTATGAATCTTTTCCAAAAGAATATCGTAGTTATCTTCCCTTTGACTTCCTCCTACTATTTCTCCTATTCCCGGTGCTAATAAATCTACGGCTCTTACCGTTTTTCCATCCTCATTCAACTTCATATAGAATGCTTTTATATCTTTAGGATAATCCGTTACGAATACCGGTTTTTTAAAATGTTTTTCAGCCAGATACCTTTCATGCTCGGTCTGTAAATCAATTCCCCATTCAACTTTATATTCAAACTTCTGCTTTGTATTTTTCAGAATTTCGATAGCTTCAGTATAAGTTATTCTCTCAAAATTGGAATTTACAAGTGTATCAAGCCTTTCAAACAGTTCCTTGTCGATAAATTTATTAAAGAACTCCATTTCTTCTTTAGCATTTTCCATAACATATTTTACAATATATTTTATCATTTCTTCGATTATATCCATATTCACGTCTAAATCCGCAAATGCAATCTCAGGTTCCATCATCCAGAATTCAGCTGCATGTTTAGGTGTATTGGAATTTTCGGCTCTAAATGTAGGACCAAATGTATAAGTATTTTTAAATGCTGTACAAAATGTTTCGACATTCAGCTGTCCGCTCACTGTCAGATTGGACTCTTTCCCGAAAAAATCCTGTCTGAAATCTATATCACCTTTTTCTGTTTTCGGAAGCTTTTCCAAATCCAATGTTGTCAGTCTGAACATTTCTCCTGCACCTTCAGCATCACTACCTGTAATTATAGGTGTCTGAACATATACAAAATTTTTCTCCTGAAAGAACTTGTGTATTGCATAAGCCAGCATGGATCTTACTCTAAATACTGCAAAAAACGTATTTGTTCTTGGTCTTAAATGAGCAATAGTTCTCAAAAATTCAAATGTATGTTTTTTATTTTGCAAAGGATAATCAGAATCCGATTTGTTATAAATTTCGACTTTATCAGCTTTTATCTCATAATCCTGTCCTTTTCCTTCCGACTTCACTAATTTCCCGTAAACTTTAACAGATGAAGAAATTGTCAATTTTGATATTTCTTCAAAATTAGGTAATGTTTCGTCTATGACAACTTGAATTCCGTTAAAAAATGTACCGTCATTCAATTCTATAAATCCAAAAGTTTTCTGACTTCTTATTTTTTTTATCCAGCCATTCAGTTCTATTTCTTTATCCAAATATTTTTCAGGGTTCAATTGCAACTCTCTTAATTCTAATAACATTTTTTCTATGCGATAATTCATATCGCATAACTCCTTTCTGTAATTTCTGATTTTTATTAAATTATATCATATTATCGGACGAATTTTAAGAAAAATATTATAAATTCTCTTTTCTAATAAAATAAAAAAGACAAATCTTTATAAGATTTTGCCTTTTTTTGTTTATTTCCAGTTATTATTAAGCTTCTTTTTTTTCAGCGTATATGCTTACTCTTTTTTTACCTTTTCCGAAATTTTCAAATTTTACATATCCGTCAGTCAATGCGAATAATGT
Source organism: Pseudoleptotrichia sp. (assembly GCF_057270515.1). Taxonomy (NCBI): domain Bacteria; kingdom Fusobacteriati; phylum Fusobacteriota; class Fusobacteriia; order Fusobacteriales; family Leptotrichiaceae; genus Pseudoleptotrichia; species Pseudoleptotrichia sp. Next base: position 285,439 of record NZ_DBHIXS010000001.1, read on the forward strand.
ATAATCTTTTCCTAATCCGGCATTTGTTCCGGCGTGAAATTTAGTTCCTCTTTGTCTAACTATTATATTTCCCGCTTTTACTAATTCACCGTCATATTTTTTTACACCTAAGTATTTAGGATTGGAATCTCTTCCGTTTCTTGTAGAACCTTGTCCTTTTTTTGAGGCAAATAACTGTAAGTTTAATTTTAATATCATTTTTTATACCTCCCTTATTTTTAAATTTACATATTTTTCATATATTTTGGATACTTCCTGTAAGTATAAAAACATTGCTTCAGTCAGAATATCGGCTTTATCATATTCTTCATTACTTAATTCGGACTTTTCCAAATCACAGAAAATGTATCCTTCTTTTTCAGTATATTTAAGATTTTTCAGCTTCAATACTTCAAGCAATCCGTTCAACGTCATTTGAGCTACTGCCGATACTGCCGAACAGATTATATCCTGCCCATATTCTTTAAAATCCGCATGACCTTTAATTTCAAAATATACAATTCTTTTACTTTTTTTTCTGATTTCTATTCTTATCATTGAAATTCAGCTTTCCGACTTAATATTAAGCATTGATTGATTTGATTTCAATAGTTGTATATTGTTGTCTGTGTCCTTTTTTTCTGTAATAAGTTTTTTTATTGTATTTGAAATTAATCTTCTTTTTACCTTTTCCGTGTTCTTTAACTGTAGCAACAACAGAAGCGGAATTTACTAATGGAGTTCCGACAGTTACGTTATCTCCTTCTCCGATTAATAAAACTTCTTTAATTTCTACATCTGAATCTACTTCAGCGGCTAATTTTTCAACTTTTAATACAGTTCCAACTTCAACTTTATACTGTTTTCCACCTGTTTTTATTACTGCAAACATTATGTTCACCTCCAAAATTTCAAAATCGCTAAATTATAGGTATTAGCCACCCAATTTATGCGTATACTGTAATAATATAGCATATTTTATTATTTTTGTCAATTTTGAATTTTTTAAAATTCTATATATTTTTAGATATTTTTTTCAAATTTTTATAAAAATTTTTTCTTACCCTGTAGTTAATATAATAATTACTTTTTATTTTTTCTTTTCTATCTCCACATATTTTATATTCATCTTATGCTTACTTAGAAACATCTGCTCAAACTCAGTTTTTATATTTTCTTTAGCTTTTTCAGTATTATGTAAATCATCAGTATGATAGACAATATTATATCCGCTAATGTTATTTACCAGCTCAAGCACATCTTCATAATACTTCTTATGGTCTGTTTTGAAATACAGTTTCCCGCCTGTTTTTAAGATTGTATCCAGTTTTTCAAACAATTCTCTGCTTATAATTCTTTTATGTTCTTCTCCTTCCCAAGGGTCAGGAAAATTAATGTATATTCCTGATATTTCATTTTCATCTATAAAATCAAGTATTGTTTCTCCTCTTTTTCTTATAAATAATATATTTTTCAAGTTTCTTTTCTTTGATTTTCTTGCTCCCATTACAAGTCTTTTAAATCTCAACTCGAGAGCTATATAATTTCTGTCCTGAAATTTTTCTGCATTCCCCACTGTAAAATTTCCACTTCCGCAACCTATTTCAAGATATATATCATTCTCATTTTTAAAATATTTTTGCCATTTCCCTCTATGACTGTTCACTTCTTCATTATCATATATAAGATATTCAGGATATTCAGTCATTTCATACATATATTTATTATAGTTTTTTTTAGGTTTTTCAAAAAAATATTGCCATATTTCCTTCCTGTTTTCTTCCGATTTTTCATTTACTTTTTCATCCATTTTTTCGCCAATTTCTTTTATTTCCAATTTTTATTTCCTTTCATTATTTTATATAAAATTCAGAATCTATACAAAATTTATTATTTTATACAGTATTCATATAATTTTTCTATTTATACAGTTCTTTTAAAATTTTATCTATTTCATTATTTTTTCTAAAAAATTCCGAAGTATCTATGATTTCCGATTTCTTTAAATATTCTATTATCTCATCCTTATTTTTTACTATTTTTATAAAATTCATTTTTTCCGCTTCTTTCACAATTTCCTCTATATTCTGATAATACTGACCTATTATGGGCATTTTTCCATAATAAAGAGGCTCCAGAACAGAATGACCTCCTATATTTACAAGAGTTCCTCCTACAAACACAAAATCCGCAAGCTGATAAAAATCTCTCAATATTCCTATTTTATCAACTATGATAATATCACTTTTTTCTTTTTCCGAAAATAATGAATAGCTTTTCTTATTATTGTCAGAAATTTGACTTATTCCAAATTGTCCTGTATCTGACTGTTTTATATCGGTTTCTTTTATGTCGTTAATAATTTCATGTATTCTTTCCAAATGTCTCGGTACAAATATTAACTGGTATTCATTATCCCTGTTTATTTCCCTGAATACTTCAAGCCAGATTTTTTCTTCTCCCGGACGTGTACTTCCGCACACTATTATTTTTCTGTTGTCAATTATATAGTTTTCCTTATAATTTTTCCTCTTATCTTCGGAAAGTATTTCATATTTTATGGAATATTTTAAATTTTTAAATACATATATTTTTTCTTTTTCCACTCCTAAATTTAAATATCTTGTTTTATCTTCTTCACTTTGTACCATTATTTTTTTTGCCTTATTCAGTATCTTTTTTATTAAAAATTTTATTTTGAGGTATGTTTTTAAATTCTTTTCCGTGAGTCTGCCGTTTAATATATAAAGTTCCGAATATTTTTTGGAAACTGAATATAGATTCGGCCAGATTTCAGTTTCAATTATGATTGTCTTTTTTATTTGGAATGTCATATATAATTTTTTCAATAAAAAATAATCATCTAACGGAAAATATATTATCTTTATATTTTCATTATTTTCATAAGTCTTTTTTATTGCTTCTTTTCCTGTATCAGTCATAACGGATATTATTATTTTCTCATTTTTTTTCAGCAGCTGCTCTATCAGTTCTTTTGACAGGTTAAATTCCCCTACGGAAGACATATGTATAAATACTGCTTTTTCATCTTCTTTCAGAAAATCCTGATTTTTCAGATTTTGAGATAATCTTTTGCAAAAAAATTTTCTTATTTTCCTGTTAAATATGGAAACTATAAAAATTATCATATATAAAAAATATCTCAGTATATTGTATATTATCATTTTTTCTCCGATTTATAACAATGTTTTTACATAATTATATCATATTTCAATCTTTAAAAAAAGAAAAGACTGCCTTAACAGGTTTAATCCTGTTAAAACAGCCCGATAATTTTTAAATTTACTATTTAGCTACTTTATCAGCTAATTTTTTACCAACTTTAAATTTAACTACTTTTTTAGCAGCTATTTTGATTTCTTTTCCTGTTTGAGGATTTCTTCCTGTTCTTGCAGCTCTTTTTTGTACTCCGAATGTTCCCCATCCGACAAATTGAACAGTTTCTCCTTTAACTAAAGCTTTTTCAACAGTTCCTAAGAATTCGTTTACTAATTCTTCAGCTCTTTTTTTAGTTTCTCCAGTTGATTTTGCGTAAGCCTCTACAAATTCTTTTTTTGACATATTATTGACCTCCATATATTTCTTTTTATTTTATTTTCATAGATATTATACACTATTTTTTTTATTTGTCCAGCTTTTTTTTGACTTAGATAGTTATTTGAAGGTTCAAATGCAGTATTTATAACGTATTTTTTAAATATAATTTTTAATTTTTCATATTTTTTTATTAACTTGTTGAATTTTATATATATTTAAAATTTCTTTTTTTACTTCCTCTATACTTTTAGCGGTAGTATCGACTTCAACTGCATCGGCTGCCTTTTTTAAAGGAGTAATCTCCCTTGTGGAATCCAGTTTATCCCTATCCGCTATGTTTTTATAGATTTCTTCAAAAGAAACTTTTTGACCTTTTTCGAGCATTTCTCTGTATCTTCTTTCGGCTCTTTCTTTGAGGTCTGCCACTAAATATATTTTTATATCCGCATTTGGAAAAACAACAGTTCCTATGTCCCTTCCGTCAAGTATGACATCTTTCGATTGGGAAAATTTTCTTTGCAAATCCACCATTTTTTCTCTTACTTCTTTAATAGCTGCGACTTTCGAGACATTTTTCGACACATCCGATTTTCTTATTTCTTCGCTGACATCTTTTCCGTCAAGGAAGAAACTTTCCTTATCTATATTAATATTTAGATTTTGAAGTAATTTTTCTATTTTTTTCTTGTCTTCAAAAGAAACTTTTTCATTCAGCAGTTTCAATGTAAACATACGATACATTGCTCCCGTATCAAGATATATCAGGTTTAAATCTTTGGCAACCAATTTTGAAATAGTGCTTTTTCCACTTCCTGCAGGGCCGTCAATGGCAATTATCATTTTTATTCTCCTTCATATTTAAAAACTAAAGATACCCAGTTGTTTTTTTCATTTCTGTCAATATTTTTTAATTTGTATAATTCTGTTTTTTCAACAAATTCTTCTTCTTTTTCTTTTAAAATTCCCGAAAATATTACAATAGCATTCTTTTCCAGTACTTTTTCAATATTTTCAAGCAATTCAATCAATACATCTACTAATATATTTGATACAACTATATCATATTTGTCGTTTATATTGTCGACAAGATTTCCTATAACAATTTCAAAATTTTCAAAAATATCATTTTTTCTAAAATTTTCTTTTACTACTTCCTCGACTTTGTTATCAATGTCTATTCCTGTTACATTGTCTATTCCGATTTTTTTTCCGATTAGCATTAGAATTCCTGAACCGCAGCCAATATCAAGTAACTTTTTTCTTCCGTTCGAATATTTTTCGAGAAATTCCACACATAGACTTGTAGTTTCGTGAGTTCCCGTTCCGAAAGCCATTCCCGGGTCTATTTCGATGATTTTTTCATTTCCTGTCGCTTCATAGCTGTCCCAGCTTGGTTTTATAATTATATTATCAGTTATTTTTACAGTATGAAAATATTTTTTCCATTCATCTTTCCAGTCGTCGTCAGAACATCGGGAAGTATATATTTCATATCCAAAATCTTCATTTTCATCAGCATATTTTTCAAGATTTTCATTTATTATTTTGAGTTTTGAGCCTGAAAATCTGTTGTCGATTATATATCCTGCAATACTCCATATTTTATTTTCATTTTTAAAATTTCTGTTATAATCCAGTGAATTATCTGAAAAATAATCTATAGCTTCAGTTTCTTTTATTCCTATTTCTTCAAAAATATTTATAATTTTCCCTTTAGAAATCGCTGAATTATCTGAAAAATAATCTACTTTGACTTTTATCCATTTCATTATCAGACCTCATTATAATGCATATTAATTCTTTTTATAGATTCGGCTTTTCCTGTATTTTCATTGATTTCGACTTCTATACCGTTTATCTTTACATTTTCATCACAGACCGAATATCTCGAGGGCATACCGTCTTTAAATTTCTGTAGGCTTTCCTTTTTATTCATCCCAAGTACTCCGTCATGACCTCCTGTCATTCCTATGTCGGTTATATAAGCTGTTCCTCCTGGCAATATTCTTTCATCAGCGGTTTGGACGTGGGTATGTGTTCCGTATACTAATGAAGCTTTTCCGTTTAAATTCCAGCCCATTGCCTGTTTTTCCGATGTTGCTTCTCCATGAAAATCAAGGATGACAATGTTGGTCTCTTTTAATATTTCGGGAATTATTTCATCCAGTGCCAGAAAAGGACAGGCAATAGGAGGCATAAACACTTTTGCTTGGGCATTTATGACGGCTATCTTTTTACCTTTTTTTTCAACTATTGTATAACCTTTTCCGGGAGCTTCCTTTGCAAAGTTTATAGGTCTTATCATTCTTTTCTCTTCGTTTATGTACGTGTATATTTCCTTTTTATCCCAACTATGATTTCCTAAAGTAATTACATCGGCTCCACGGGCAAACATCTGGTCTGCTATCTTTCCTGTTATCCCGAATCCACCGGCAGAATTTTCCCCGTTTACTATAATAAAATCATAATCCTGCTTTCTTTTCTCTAAATATTTGAAAAGGATATTTCTTCCCGGTTCTCCGACTATGTCTCCTATTACTAAAAATTTCATTTTTTCCCTCTTTCTTTTAACACTTTATCGGCGTTTTCCCTCATTTTCATAAAATCATCAATTTTTACTTCCTTACTTATCGGATAATACCATATAAACTGGGAAAAATAATCTTTTATTTCCTTTTTTGAAAAATCATATCCTGCCTCGGCATAAGGATAATTTCTTACGATTTCCAGTTCTTTATCTGTGAGTTTCTTCAAATCTTCTTCAGAATTCATAAAAGAATATTTATCAGCTATTTTATATCCTTTTGATGTTTTATCCGCTTCTCCGTAATATTGAACTCTGAAATTTTTTATTTCCTTCATTCTAAATTCCTCATCAGGAGAAAAATTTAATGTCTTATATCTGATATATCCATTTTTCAGTCTTGCATATACAATTTCAGGAATTTTTTCTTTCGATTTAGTATAATTAGCCTTTATATAGTCCATTTTTCCTTCTCCTACAAGCTCCCAATTTATTTTTTTATTATTTTTCCAGAAACTATAAGGTAAAGTGATAAATCTGTTTCCCGGCTCGATAATTAATTCAAAGTCATCCACTTTTTTATTTTTCCATTTGGAAATAGTTGTCCATACATATTCATAATCGACTCTTCCCACTCCTCCGGAACCTGAATAGTGATAACTGTGTTCTACAATATTTTCACCTTTTTTTAAATTTGCTTCAAAAAAATAGATGTAACTGTCTTTATATTTTTTTACATTATATTTTTTAATTTCTTCTTTACTTAAAGGATTTTTCTTATAAAATGCACTCATCTTTTCGACATTGGATTTTATAGTTTTTCCATTTACTACAGTTGCAAAATCTTTAAAGTGCATTTTTCCGTCCCAGTTATAATTATCATACTCTTCATCAAATCCTCCCTCGGGAGTGATAAATCCTATAATTTTCTTTTTAGCTTCGGGACTGTTAAAAACAAAACTCACGTTGACAATCATTCCATCATCAGTTATTTTCATTCTGATTACTTCTTTTTTTATAGAAACCTCTGAAATTTCAATAGGTATAATATGCTCTCCCCGAGATTGAAATTCCCAGTCATTTGCGAAAGCTGTAAACGCTAATAATAAAAATAGAAAGCATGACAATACTTTAATTCCTTTTTCCATATTTCTACATCTCCTTTAAATTTTAACTGTAATATTTATTATATTTATTTCATTATATCATCTTTTTTTATGTTTTTTATTCATATATCACAAATAATATATCATATAAACATTAAAGAAAAATGAGAAATTTCATTTTAATATTTTTATAAAATTGATTTTCAACCTTTGGAACGGTTTTATGTAAATAAAACAGGGATTATCTTAAATTAGAATTATCTTCAGAATTAGAGATATTTGTAATTTTTAAGTAATCCCTTTGATTTATTATTTCATTTTATTATTTTCCATATTAATTATTTTGCGTATTCTACCGCTCTTGTTTCTCTTATAACTGTTACTTTTATTTGTCCCGGATACTGCATTTTTTCTTCTATCTCTTTTGCGACTTCCCTTGACAGAATAACTGCCTTATCATCATTTATCTGGTCAGGATGGACAATCAGTCTTAATTCTCTTCCTGCCTGAATTGCATAAGAACTTTCAATTCCTTCATGACTATTCGCTATTTCTTCGAGCTGCTCCAGTCTTTTCAGATAATTTGATAATGTTTCCCTTCTTGCTCCCGGCCTTGAAGCGGAAATAGAATCCGCTGCCTGAACGAGTACAGCTTCCACACTTAACTGTTCTACTTCATCATGGTGAGCTTCAACTGCGTTTATTACTATTTCATTTTCCTTGGAGAATTTTCTCAAAAATTCTCCTCCATTTATTGCGTGTGAACCCTCCTGTTCATGGGAAAAAGCTTTTCCTATGTCATGGAGCAGTCCTGCCCTTTTTGCTACATCTACATTGGCTCCCACTTCTGCCGCCAATGCCGCTGCAATATGTGCTACTTCTATAGAATGCTGCAATATATTTTGTCCAAATGATGTTCTGAATTTCAGTCTTCCGAATACTTTCAATACCTCCCTTGGGAGTGTCGGTATTCCTACTTCGAGTATTGCCTGCTCGGCTGCTTCCAGCACACTTTCCTCAACTTCATCCTGAGCTTTCTGAACTACTTCCTCTATTTTTGTAGGGTGTATTCTTCCGTCAGAAATCAATTTTTCAAGGGCTATCCTTGCCACTTCCCTTCTGACACCGTCAAAGGATGAGAGAACTACCGCTTCTGGAGTATCGTCTATTATCAAATCTACACCTGTTGCTGCTTCTATTGCTCTTATATTTCTTCCTTCCCGTCCAATTATTCTTCCTTTCATTTCTTCACTTGGAAGCTGTATAACGGAGATTGTCGAATCTACTACATAATCGGCAGAAGCCTTTCCTATTGCAGTTGAGATAATTCTTTTGGATATTCTGTCTTTTTCCCTGTCAAGATTATACTCAAAATCCCTTATGAGAAGAGCTTTATCATGGTCAAGTTCATTCTCAAGTCTTGTTAATATTATTTTTGAAGCGTCTTCTTTTGTTAATCCTGAAATTCTTTCAAGTTCTCTCGATTCTTTCTGAATAAGTTCATTTAATTCAATTTCTTTTCTTGAGATTTTTTCCCGCTGTCTCTCAACTTTTGTTTCTTTTTCTTCAAGTTTTTCCATTTTAGTTTCAAGAGTTTCTTCTTTTTTAGCAAGTCTTTCTTCTTTTGAAACTATTTCAGATTTCATTTTCTTTATTTCTTCATCTGCTATTTTTTTTTCATTCAGCAGTGTTTCTTTTACTTTTAGTGTTTCTTCTTTTTTAAATGATTCTATTTCTCTTTCAACTTCTTTTTTAGATGATTCCAATCTTCTTTTTGCATCAACTATTCTTAATTCTAACTCACTGAGTTCCCCATATTTTTTTTTGAAAACGGAGCTTCCAAAAAAATAGGCTATAGAAAAAGCTAAAAAAGAAAAAATGACAATCAATAATATTACTATTGATAACGGCATACTTCTCCTTTCTTATTTTTTTTCCGCTACATCTGAAATTTTCCATTGTCCATCTTCATTTGTCATTTTCCATTTTACTATATAATAATTGCTTTCCGAGCCGTAATTTATAACCATTACGCTGGTAGCCCTGTTTTTTGAAATAGCTTTTACCTCTGAAAATATAAATGTCAATTTTGAAAGGTCATATTTCTTAATATTATTTAAAATAATATTATTTTTAAATGTAGGTAAAAAAAATTCTTCTAATTTATCATATTTATTAAAATTTGCAGCTTCTTTTAATTCTACAACAGTATCTGTAATCTCTGTATTGATTTTATCAGTCTCAATACGAGTTAAATTAACAGTAGTGCAATTTATAAAAATCAACAAAATTGGTAGAAATAAATATTTTTTCATATTTTCCTCCAAAAATTTCGCTATTCTAATTTTATCATACTTTTTTTTGTTATTCAAGACTATAAAATAATTAAATTGTTTTTTTTGAGTTTGTTTTTCAATTTCTCCATCTATTATGTTGCCACATATACTGCCCTGGATACTCCCTTATTATTTCCTCAAATTTATAAAATATTTTCTGCATATTAAAATTTACCGTTTCTTTCAAATTTTCTTTTTTTTCTATTTCTATAATTTCCTTATTTATAATTTTTATTTTATTTCCTTCAAATACTGAATAAGCAAGCACAATAGGAACTTTATATTTCAATCCCAACAGGACAGGTCCTGACACTGCCGTAGTTTTTCTTCCGAAATATTCTACCTGAATATCGGAAGCAAAATGGTCTGAAGCCAGAGCAATTATAGTCTTATTTCTAAGTGCATTATTCAAGTTTTCCGTATCTCTTAGAGCTATTGGATTTAGCCCGCCTTCTTCACGCCATTTATTCATTAAATCGTTTAATTTTCTGTTTTTTTGCTTTCTGAATACCGCATAGAACTTTCTTATATTTCTCATTACACTTCCCGCTTCAAATCCTCCTAAATGCAATGAAACTATTATCACAGCTTTATCATTATTTTTAGTCGCTTCGAGCATAAGCTCCCCATTTTCCACATAAGTATTTCCATTTGAAGTAATTTCTTTCAAATAAATGGAAGTCATTATCATCTTTCCCATTGTACGATAAGATTCTTTTGCTATATTTATTATTTCTTTTTCTTCTTTCTCGGGAAAAGCCTGTTTTATATTATTTATTGTGAGTTCTCTTCTCCTTTTTATCAAATAATATCCTAACATTCCCATATTTTCAAAAAATTTATATCTAAATTTCAACGGAAAAATGGACATAATATTCTTAAAAAGAATAACTATCCCACCTGTAATATTCTCTCTTAAGTTATACTTCATAAATTTATCTCCTTCAATTTATATTAAAAATATATATGGTAAAAAATATATTTTATTATTTTATTAAATATTATTTATCAAAATTTTATATTTCTGGGACAGTTTCTTTAGATAAAAGAGAGCATATTACCTACGCTCTCTTTTCTTTTGAAAATATATCAATATTTATTAACTATTTTCTTATTCCTAATTTTTCAATTAACTCTCTGTAGTTGTCCACGTTTTTATTTTTAACATAGTTTAACAGTCTTCTTCTTTTACCTACCATTTTTAGCAAACCTACCCTTGAGTGGACATCTTTAGGATGTATTCTCAAATGTTCCGTCAGATGATTAATTCTCTCAGTAAGCAGAGCTATCTGAACGTCTGATGAACCTGTATCCTGTGCATTTTTACCGAATTGGTTGATGATTTCCTGTTTTGATTTCATTGCCATTTATATTTCCTCCTATTTTTTATTATTTAATCCAAGAACATAGTGGCAAACTTATGTTCATAGAAAAAATTCAAGTTATGATACCATATTTAGCATTATTTGTAAAGCTATTTATTATCTTATAATTAGTTTATTATAATTATTTTGTAAATTCTTCTACGAGTAAATCATAGCTTACTTCACCCTTGTATACTTTTCCTATTTTATCTCCGTCTATTTTCAAATTAAAAGGAAATGCTTGCACCTTAAAACCTGAAAGTATTTCATTCTGACTGTCATAAAACGCAGGAAATGTATATTCATTATTCTTTATATATTCCTTTACTGCTTCAAGACTTGAATTTACTTTTGAATACACCACTACTACATTTACTTTGTCTTTATATTCATCATAAAATTTCTGAACTTCCGGTGCTTCGGACCTACAATGAGGACACCACTCCGCTGCTACTATAAATAACGTTTTTTTACCGTCTTTTAAAAATTCAGAACTTTCATGTTTTTTACCATTTAAATCTTCCAGCTGAAAATTAGGCACCTTTTCATTAGGTTCAACTTTTGCTGAAAATTCTTTGCTACATCCTACTGCAAAAATCATTATCATTATTAAAAATAATATTTTTTTCATTGTACACCTCTTATTTTAATTTTTTATAATTTTACTTTATTTTTCTTTTATTTCTTTTTGAATTTTACTTTTATATACTTATAAATGCTTCGTATTCAGGTTCCAGCTGGTAACCATACTCTTTTGCCATTTTAAAATACAGTTTTGCCTTGTTTTTATCTTTTTTATTATAATAATATACACCTAAATTATGAAAAGCTGTTTCATTCAGTCTGACTGCCGCTTTCAAGTTCCATATTCTGACATTTTTATCATTTTCGGGATAATATAGGCTCAAATCTACCATTGAATAATCATTTCCATTTTCTGCCAGTCTTTCCAAAATCTTTTTTGCATTTTTATTATTCTTAGGAGCTTTGTTTTTCTTATTTTTTTCAGTTTTCTCCTTTTCGGTTCTTTCAATCAGATTTGCAAGACTGTATCCTGATGAAATGGAGCCTAATGAATAAGCCTTTGCGTATATTTCTTTAGCTTTTTTAGTCTTTTTCTCTTCTTCGTAAAGTCTTCCTAAATAGAGCATTACGTCAATATCATTTTTATGTACGGCTTTCAGGTAGTTTTCTTCGGCTTTGTCAAACTTTTTAAGATTTTCATAGATAAAACCTTTATATCCTGTAATTAAACTGTCATCAGAGTTAGTATCTTCGAGGACTCTGATAGCAAGGTCATAATTTTTATTGTTATTTACAAGTTTATATGCCAGCTCAAATGATGCCAAATAATATCTGTTTTTGGCAAAAAGCTGATTATATATCTGGATAGCCTCTTCGTCTTTATTTTCCATTTCAAGCTTTTTTGCTTTGGAATATAATGCCGGAGGATATTTTTCAGCCACAAATTCTTTTAATATGTTATAGGACATATCATAATTGGAAAACTTTTCCAGAACCAAAGTTCCCAATTCTTTTTTCTCATCCGGATTTATTGTCCCATTTTTCAGCTTTTTATTCAGTTCTTCTATTTTCTTATATATTCCTGTCAAATTTTTATTATAATCATAGGAATACAATGAATACATCTCTCCCTGTTCTTTTCCCTTTTTCAGATACTCCTGTGCCTTTGTAAACTCAAGTTTATCCTGAAACATATTTCCCAATATATAATAAGCTCTATAATTCCCCTGTTTTGCAGCACTTTCAAGCATACTGATAATTTCCTTTTCATCGCCGCTTTTTTCCTGCATTATGAGAGCCTTATAATATTCGGCATTCCCTTTACTGTTATTTAAAAATTTATCGAAAAACTGTTCTCCCGAATTTTGCCAGTAAATATAAGCAAGTCCGAAAGCATCTGCATTACCCTCTTTTGCAGATTTTTCGAGATGTTTCGATATATATTCTTCATCTTTTTTTTCAAGAATTCCCAATAATCCTTTTTCCAGTGCATCATATCCTTTTTCAGACTTTGTACACGCTATAAATATTAGAGGAAATAAAATTATGCTCACTATAAATTTTTTCATAGTTATATTTTCATCATCCTTCACATTTTAAAATATTTTTACTTAATAGAAGTCCCTATTTTTACCTCATCAGGAATTTCAATCAGACGTATTTTTTTCTTTTCTGCTGCTGTCAGAAGCATTCCCTGAGAAATTTCTCCTTTCAAAGTTACAGGCTCCAAATTCAAAACAGCCATTACTTTTTTACCCACAAGTTCCTTCTCATCGGGATACCATTTGGCGATCCCTGATATTATCTGTCTTTTTTCAGTTCCCGTATTCACTATAAATTTCAATAATTTATCGGCATTTTTCACTTTATCCGCTTTCAGTATCTCTACAACTTTGATATCAACTTTTCCAAAATCATTAATCGTTATAGGATTTTCTATATGCAGATTTTCATTATATTCTTTTTTTTCTTCAGTTTCAATCTCTATTCTCGGAAACAGAGGTACTGCTTCATTCAGCTTATTTCCTACAGGATAGCTGCCCCATTTTTCGATATCTTTTAATTTTAATGTGCCAAAATCCACTTTTAATCCCAACTGTTCGACCATTTTTTCAGCAGTATCGGGCATAAATGGAGAAATCAGCAATGAAATTTTATATAACGAATCTACAAGATTATACATTACTGTTGACAATCTGTCCACATTTTTTTCATCTTTTGCCAAATTCCAAGGTTCACATTCATCGATATATTTGTTCATCTTTCCTATAAATTTCCATATATCTTTCAGAACTTCCGAAAACTGGAACTCATTCATATGAATATCCACATCAGTTAGTGTTTTTTTCCACAGTTCTTTTACTTCAATATCGTATTTATCTTCCACTTCGTTTAAAATTACTTCCGAATTAAAATATTTCTTTTGCATTCCTATTGTTCTGTTTAAAAGATTTCCCAAATCATTGGCTAAATCGGAGTTAATTCTCTGTATCATAGCTTTTTTGGAATAATCTGCATCCTGTCCGAAAGTAGCTTCCCTCATCAGGTAGTACCTGAATGCGTCCAATCCGTATTTTTCGATTTCTTCTTCAGGATTTACAACATTTCCCAAAGATTTGGACATTTTTTCTCCTTCCACAGTCCACCAGCCATGTGCTGCTACAGTGTCAGGTAATTTTATCCCTGCCGACATAAGCATTGCGGGCCATATTATAGCGTGAAATCTCAATATATCCTTTCCTATAACATGAGTTACCTTGCCATTTGACCATATTTCCTCAAATTTATTTTCATCTTTCTGAAATTCTGCACCTGTCAGATAAACAGTCAGTGCATCAAACCATACATATATTATATGTCCTTCTTCAATTTCAAGGGGTATACCCCAGTCAAAAGTAGTCCTCGATATTGATAAATCCTGTAATCCCTGTTTTATAAATGAAACGACTTCATTTTTTTTGCTTTCAGGCTTTATAAAATCAGGATTTTCTTCTATATATTTTAAAAGAGCATCCTGATATTTTGATAATCTGAAAAAATAAGAAACTTCCTTTACGTCTATTACTTCTTTCCCCATATATTTTCCGTCTACAAGTTGACTTTCAGGAACGAATGTTTCTTCGGAAACACTGTATTTTCCTATATATTCTCCTCTATATATATCACCTTTTTCATTTACTCTTTTTACTATTTCTTTTACACTGTTTATATGTCTTTCCTGAGTTGTTCTCAGGTAATCAGTATTGGATATATTCAGTTTTTTCCACAATGTAGTAAAATTTAGCGACATCCTGTCTACCCATTGCTGAGGCGTATATCCGTTTTTTTCAGCTGCTTCCTGTATTTTTTGACCATGCTCGTCTACTCCTGTCATAAACGAAACATCATATCCCTTTATTCTCTTATATCTTGCAATTACATCACATATAATTGTCGTATATGCCGTACCTACATGAGGAGCTGCATTGGGATAATATATCGGTGTCGTTATATAAAATGAATTGGACATTTTTTCTTCCTCCTGAGTTATTATTCTAAGTTATATTTTCATGTTTATTTTTTGTTATATACTTATTTCTGTATATTTCGTAAGCTCTTCTTCCTGCTTTATGAATATTGTTTTTAACAATTTCCGTTGCTTCTTTCATATTCATTTCTTTTGATATATAAAAAGGCTCTCCTATATAATGAATGTTTTTTGAAAAAGGCTTGGGAATTTCAAGTCTATCCCATATATTTCTAAATATCCATTTTTTATTACAGTAAGAACTTACCGGAAGCAAAGGCAATCCCGTTTTTTGAGCAATATATATCGCTCCCGCCTTAGGTTCAAATATTGGACCTTTAGGTCCGTCTATAGCTATTCCCAATGTATAACAGTCTTTTGCATATCTTACTGCTTCTTTCAGGCTTTTTATATTATCTTTATTGGAAGAACCTCTAATAAGTTCATTTCCCTCTCTCCTGAGCAGTTCTGCCAAAATCTCTCCGTCTTTTGAAGAACTTACTATAGAAGCTTTCTTTTTTATTATTCTTGTTGCGTTACATACTGTAAATATTTTTCTGTGCCAGAATACTACTATATTTTGTTTATCAATATCTACATTTTCTCCATAATAGTATTCTTTTTTAGTCATAAAACTTAGCATTCTGTAAATTCCATGAAAAATTATTCCCATAAGTTTATATTTATTCATAATTTCTCCGAATTTCATATTTTTTCAAATTTAATTATTTCGCAATCCGCTGTCTTTTTTCTATTTCTTAAATTAAATCTATTTTTTTCAAATCAGCTAACCATTTGAATTAGTCCAGTCCATGAAGCTGCCTAAAGTGTTTGGCTATATCAAGTATTCTGTTTTCAATAACTTCATTTGTCTGATCCATAATAGCATTTGTACATACTAAAGTTGCATATCCGTAAAGAAAATACCATAATCTGAGAACTGACAGTTTTGCTTCTTCTTCAGGTAATTGAGGAAAACTTTTCAGCAATTCTTCTTTTGTCAAAAGCTTTGTAATAGTTTCCTCAAATAAAGCTTTGAATCCTTTGGAACCGTCGAGAAAAATAGCTCTGTAAAGTTCTTTTTCCTCTCTTGCAAATACTACAAATCCTATAGCATTATTAAGTATTTTTCTTTCAACTTCCGTTTTATCAGTATAAATCGCATTTAGATATTCATTCAATTTTTCTTCAGCCAATCTTATAATCTCATCTTTCAGTTCTTCTATTGTAGAAAAATTTGCGTAGATTGGAGCTGTTGACCCCTTGAACTTACTGGCGATTTTCCTTGCACTTATATTTTTTATTCCTTCCTGTTTCATTATTTCATAAGTAGCTTTGATTATGTCCTTTTTGGTAAATTTTATTTTCGGCATAATTTCTCTCCCATTTATTTAAATATTTTATTTCTAATATTTTATTTCCTTCTGTACATACAAAATTTCCAATTTTCAAACTTTTTCTCTTCCATTTTTTCCCATTCATTATAATTTATTTCAGGAAAATAAGCATCTGCTTCACTATCTGAATATTCCATATAACTTATATACAATCTGTCCGCATAATTCAAAGCTGATTTATATATTTCTTCTCCTCCTATTATAAACACTTCTTCTTTCAAATTTTGAAAATCTTTTATTATTTTTCCAAAATCATCATATACTTCAATTTCTAATTTTTTCTCCCCCGCTTTTTTCTTCAAAGTTCTTGATACAACTATGTTTCTTCTGTCAGGCAGAGGTTTTCCTATGCTTTCAAAAGTTTTTCTTCCCATTATGACTGTTTTACCTGTAGTTATCTTTTTAAAATTTTTCAAATCTTCGGGAATATGCCATAACAGTTTATTCTTTTTACCTATTTCCCCATTTTTACCTATAGCTACTATTATACTAAACATATTACCCTTTCCTGTATTATTATAAAAAATTCAAATGTATCAGACTGCGACTTCAAACTTTATTAGAGGATGACTTTCATACTCTTCCAATGTTATATCTTCAAAAGTCAGTTCATTAAAAGGCTTATCAGCTATCTTAATTTTTGAAAGTTTCATAGGCTTTCTTTTCAGCTGCTCTTTCAGTCCTTCAATATGATTTTCATAAATATGAGCGTCTATTATCGTATGGGAAAACTCCCCAAGTTCATATCCGCATTCCTTGGCTATCATCATCGTAAGCAAAGAATAACAGGCAAGATTAAAAGGTATTCCCAAAGCTATATCCCCACTTCTCTGGGTCAAATGACAATTCAGTTTATTTCCCAATACATTAAATGCAAATGTATAATGGCACGGAGGTAATTTACTTATTACGGCATTTCCTGGATTCCATGCAAGAACTATCAGTCTTCTGCCATTTTTATGGTTAGGATTGGTTTTCATTTCTTTCAATGTATCTATAATGTACTGTATCTGGTCAAATACAAGTTGCCCGTTTTTTTCCCTCGTTGTCCATTTATTATTTTCATCCGCAAATACTTCACCGTCCAAAGAGATTTCAGGAACAGGATATCTTCTCCAAAATCTGCCGTACGCAGTTTCAAGTCTACCCTCTTCATCTGCCCATGCGTCCCATATCTTTGTCTTTGTTCTCAAATTTTTTATATGTTCCTCACCTGTCAGATACCAAAAAAGTTCATGGAGCATAGAGTTAAAATACATTTTTTTTGTCGTAAGCAACGGAAATCCCTCGCTTAAATCAACTTTATAAGTATACGCAAAAGTAGAAATTGTATCCACTCCGGTTCTGTTTTCCTTTTTGACTCCATTATCCAACACATATTTTACAAGGTCTAAATATTGTTTCATTCTACTTTAATATTGAATTTTTATAATATCTGTATTATTTAAATATCTATACCAATAATTAAATATTCTATGTTATTTAAAAACTATATTATTTAATTATTTAAAAAAATTCAACTTCCTCCTTAATATATTAATATTCAAAATTATTCTGTCTTAATGCTTCGTATAGTATAATTGCCGCTGAATTTGAAAGATTTATGGAACGTCCTAACGGCAGCATAGGTATTGTAATATTATTTTCACTGTATTTATTCAGTATATCTTCAGGAATTCCCCTTGATTCCGGTCCGAACATAATATAATCATTCTTGCTGTATCGCACATCGGAATATTTTCTTTCCGTCTTTGTAGTTGCGAAGTATAAATTTACATTTTTATTTTCAATATTTTCTTTCATAAAATGCTCAAAATCTTCCCAGATATAAAGCTGTACATCTTTCCAATAATCAAGTCCTGACCTTTTTACAGCCTTTTCATCTAAGGAAAAGCCCAGAGGTTTTATCAGATGAAGCTTTGTATTTGTCAAAACACATGTTCTTCCTATATTTCCTGTATTGTAGGGAATCTCAGGATTGAACAGAACAATATTCATTTAATCTCATTACCTTTCAAATTTTTCTCTTCATTTTTCTACCCCATCAGTTTTTTATAATCTGACAGTTTTATTTTTCCTGTATTTAATTTCTCAAGTTTTTTAGTAATATTATCTCCTCTGGAAAATCCTCCAAACCCGTTTTTTGAATTAATATGAGTTATTGCAATTGCCAGAGCATCCGCAGCATCATCGGGCTTAGGTATCTCATCCAATTTCAGTATAATTTTCACCATTTCCTGTATCTGTTTTTTTTCTGCCCGACCATAACTTGCTATTCCCATTTTTACCTGTAATGGTGTATAGCTATAAATATTCATTCCATTTTTCTGCCCGACCAGAGTTATCACTCCCCTTGCCTGGCCTACTTTTACTATTGTTTTCTGATTTTTAAAAAAATACAGTTCTTCTATTGCCATATCGGAAGGATTCCATAATTTTATTATATTATCCAGTCCGTCATAGATTTTTTCGAGTCTGACAGGCATATCTTCATCTTTATCAGTATAAATACAGCCGTAATCAAGAACTTTGTATTTCCCTTTTTCAAAGTCGATAACCGAATAACCTACTATGGCAGTCCCCGGGTCGATACCTAATATTCTCATACTTCACCTGTTTCCAATATTTTTTAACGTTTTTAATTATAACATACAATTGTTATCTTTTCAATGTACAAATAGTTTGAAAACTTTATGTAATGTAATAATTTATTAATGATAGAATATATTATTTTTATGTATTTAAAAAAAGGCTTTTTTTAAATAAAAAATGTTATTTTAGTTTTAGAGAAAATATTTTTCTCTTTTTATATAAATCATATCCGTTCCTATTTTCATGACTTTTGCTATCCCTTTAAATTCAGATTTTTCATCCGTTTTATTTTTTAGATATATTTTATATCTTTTATTTTCAGTTATTTTTTCTATTTTTTTAAATTTATTTTTTTTAAACAGAACGGTCATTCCATTTTTCAATTTTTTATATTTTTCTTCATTTACAGCCATTCTGTCGTAGTTAAAAATATGCTCAATATTCTTAAAATTAATTATTTTCTTTGTTTTTTCAACGTCGGAACTTTCGGCATTTTTTTTAACTTCACTTATTGTAACGGCATCTTTTATATCAAATTTATCTATTTTAGTCCTTACAAGTTTTGTCATAGTCGCATAAAATCCCAATTTGTTTCCTATATCCCTCACAAGAGTTCTTATGTAAGTTCCACTGCTTACATTTGTGAAAAAAGATATTTTTTTAGGATTTTTTTCATCAATTTTTATTTCGGAAATCGTATTTATTCTTATCTTTCTTGATTTCCTGTCTGTTTCTATTCCTTTTCTCGCAAGCTCGTATAATTTTTCGCCATTTACTTTTATTGCCGAATACATAGGAGGTATCTGTTCTATTTCACCTATAAAACTGTTAATTACTTCAACAGCCTTTTCTTCGGAAATTTTGATTTCTCCGTTATATTTACTGACTGTTATTCCTTCGGCGTCATAAGTATCAGTTTCATAGCCCAATTCCAATTCTACATAATATTCCTTATCCTTTTTCATCAAGTCATCTGAAAATTTTGTAGCTCCGTTAATCATTACGATTAAAAGTCCTTCAGCCATGGGGTCAAGAGTTCCCGCATGACCCGTTTTTATAGCATTTATTTCTTTTTTCAGCTTATTGATTGCCGCAAAAGAGCTTATGCCCCTATCTTTATTCAGTAAAACTATTCCATCTTCAACAAATTTATTTTCTTCTTTCATATTTTTTTCTTTCATAGTATTTTCCTTTTTATAATATTTATCTAAATATTTAATTATGACAGATATCTAAAGTATAATATTAGCCCGTATTTTTATTATGTTTTACATTATAGGTGATATTACTTTAAACAATGAATTTCTTATTTTTCTCCAGAATACAGTTTTCTTGAGATTTTTCTCTTTTATTTGCTCGCATTTTTTCAAATCTTCATAAAACTGATCCCTTATATTCCTGCTTATCTCTTCATTATAAAAAACCGAGTTTATTTCATAATTTATTTCAAAACTTCTCATATCAAAATTACATGTCCCCATTGTGGAGATTTTCCCGTCCGTTACAATATTTTTGCAGTGCATAAATCCTGCTTTATATCTGTATATCTTTACTCCTGCTTTCAATAATTCCTCAAAGTATGTTTCAGCAATCCAGTAAGGAATTTTTTTATCAGGAACGCCTGTTATCATGAGTTTTATTTTGACTCCTGAAAGAGATGCAATCTGTAATTGGGACATAAGAGAAGTGTCAGGTATAAAATACGGGCTCTGGATAAGTACTTCTTTTTCCGCAATGCTTATCATTTTTGAGTACATATACTTCAATGAAGTCCAAACCGTATCAGGACCGCTTGATGAAACCTGCATCAAATACGGCTCTGTATTTTCCATTTTGTTTTCCTTAATTATATTTTCCATTTCCTCTTTTTCAAAATCCTGTTTTCCTCCGCTATTCAACCAGTCCGTAAAAAATATCACAAGATAATCTATTATTTGCTCTCCTGTAATTCTTATATTTGTATCTCTCCATGTCTCAAATCTTTTTCCGCCTGTTATATACTCTTCTCCAAGGTTCATTCCGCCTGTATGTAATATTTTATTATCAATGATTGTCATTTTTCTGTGATTTCTATAATTGGATTTCAGTATTGTATACTTTATATCCAGAAAATATCTGAATTCTACTCCCACTTCTGCAAGTTCTTTTCTGTATTTTCCGGAAATAGTTCCCATAGAGCCTAATCCGTCAAACAAAAGCTTTATTTCCAAGCCTTCTTTTGCTTTTTTTACTAACAGATTTTTTATTCTTTCCCCAAGTTCATCGGAACGCCATATGAAATATTCCATATAAATAGTTTTCTTGGCTTCTTCCAAATCTTTAATAATCGAATCAAAAGCTTCTTTCCCTTCATAAAATAATTTATACGAATTGTTTTTTGTCAGAAATGTCCTTTCCGACTCATAGAGAAGTTTTACTATTTCTTTTTCCTGATTACCGATATTTATTTCTTTCATTTTTGTATCAAGATTTTTTATCCTCAACTCTTTTGAATTAAAGATCTCTGTCGGATCATACTTCATAAACAGTCCTGAAAAACCGCCCAGTATACTGTCTCTCTTTTTTTTATTTTTAAGATTGGATATTTTCCTTTTTCTCCAATTTATTCCAAAAATAATATATAGAAAAAAACCGAAAATAGGGAATACGGTAATTGTAAATATCCACGCCACCATGCTTTCAGGCGTTTTCTCGGAAACCAGTATCGCGATAAGAAATCCTATATATATTGCCATATGAATATGTTCTATGGAAATAATCCATATCAGCAAATTTCCTATATGCTCAAACATAAAAACCTCCCTATTTCTTATTTTAATTTTTTTAAAATTTCAGCTATTTAATATTTTTAACTATTTACTATCTTGTATTCTATCCTGATATTCCATTATTTTATTATTTTGTTGTTTTGTCGTTTTGTCGTTTTGTCGTTTTGTCGTTTTTAGTATCTATTATATTTAATATATTACCATTTTTGAAAAAAGTTATCAATGACAAATGATTGATTATATTATATAAAATAAATAAAAATCACTTAAAACACACTTCTGCTCTAAATGATTTTCATTTTTTCAATTTTATTTTTCTAATTCTTTCTTATTTCATTTTTTATTCCACTTTTTTCATTTTATTTCTTACTTTTTTCTTGATTTATTTTTTACTTTTTCAATTTTTATTTTATTTCTTATTTCAAATTTACTTTAGATAAGCGATGGCCTCTATTTCAACAAGAGCTTCTTTAGGCAATTTACCTACTTCAAAAGCTGACCTTGTCGGATAAGGCTCTTCAAAATATTCGGCATAGATTTTATTTACTGAAACAAAATCAGATATTTTATCAAGAAAAACTGTCGTTTTTACTACATTTTTCATTGAATAGCCGTTATTTTCCAATATGGCTTTCATATTTTCCAACGCCTGTTTTGCCTGTCCTTCAACTGTACTTTCTTCTATATTCTGTGTTTCGGGATTTATTCCCAGCTGTCCGGAGATATACAGAAAATCTCCTACAATTCTGAATGCCGAATACGGCCCTACTGCTTCAGGTATTTTTTTCATTTTGTTACCTCCTTGAAATATAAATTTAGATATAATTTTCTCTAATTATATTTTAGCACATTTTTACAATATGACAATATTTTTTTCTGAAATATTTTTATAAAATCATATTTATATAAAATTATATTTAAAAAAATGATATAAAAACATCTCTGAAAAATACGGATGATTTTTATAAAAAGAAAAAACTAAGTATTAAATAACGAAGATATATTGACTTTTTCTTAATATGAGATATAATATTAATGACAATTAAGAGAGGATGTGATTTTATATGAAAATCATTATTAGCGGAAAACAATTGAAAATTACTGATGCAATTAAAAATTATACTGAAGAGAAAATCAACAAAATTTCCAAGTATACTGATGCTATAACTGAAGTCGATATTGTCTTAACAGTTGAGAAAAAGAAAACTGAGGGGGATGTCCATAAAGCTGACGGACTGGTTTATGCAAGCGGAACCAAAATAAAAGTCGAATCAAGAAATAATGACCTGTATGCTGCTATTGACGAATTATCTGAAAGATTGGAAAGACAGGTCAGAAAATACAAAGAAAAACAGAAAGATTATAACAAAAAAGGAAGTCATCAATAAAAAACGGAAAAATATTATAAAAATGCTATAATACTATTAAATAAAATATTATAAAAAATATAAAAAATTTTATTGGATTTTCAAAAATAAAAGAGGCTACGCCTCTTTTTAAATTTATCAAATATTTTAGTTAGTCAACATACACTTTAAAAAACATAAATTTACTAAAAAAATAAATTTACTTTTCTTATATATTCTTACTTTTCTTTCTTATAACTGTACATTCCCAGTCTGTTATTATACAAATACATAAAAGGGATTATCCATTTTTTTGTAAAAGGGAGAATTTTTTTCATTTCAACAGTAAAATTAATAAGTCCTGTCTGCTTCATTACAGGATTTAATTTTACGACTTCGCTTCCGTCTTTTACTCCCCATTTGAATGTAGCATTCATTTTTTTCAGCACATCGTGTTCTTTCTGCATTTTCAAAGCTCCTACAGAAATTAAGTCAAACTGTGCTTCAAATTCATCAAAATTATCTGTCAGTATTTTCAGGAAACTCTTTATTTCTTCTTCACTAAAGTACATAAGCACGCCTTCAGAAATAATAAGAAGTTTTTTTTCGCCAATTTTTATATCTTTTGTCCATTCAGGATTTAATGCGGACTTTGAAATATTTTTTACTCTTTCATTTTCAGAAAAAAATAATTTCCTTTTTTCAATCACTTCAGGAAAATCGACATTATACCATTCGACTTTGCCATTATCCACTCTTTCAAACCTTGTATCCAGACCACAACCTATCGAAACTACAATACTCTCAGGATTTTCAGAAATAAATTTTTTTACTTGCTCATCCATTATTTTAGCCCTTGAAAGAATACCGTAATAAGAAAGCCAACCTTTAGAAAATTTTGAAAAATCATAATCTATCTGAGACAATATTTCAGCAGATTTTTTATCTTTCAATACAGATTTTTCTTTTTTATAATCTTCTGCTCTCGCATATAAAGTTATAAGTGATGTTTCCATTACTCCGTCAAATTTTACTTTCATATAGATCACTCCATTTCTTTAAATTCATTTAACCACAAATTACTTTGATTGTCAAACTTTTTTCGGCTTTATTTATTATTTTGAATTCAGATTTTTATCGTATAGATTTATTAGACTAATCTTATCATAAATAATACATATTTTATTTATATAATTTATTATGCTATACTTCCTATACAAATAAATTATTTTCAATATATTTTAATAAATTTTAATATAGAAGGAGACAAAAAGATGAAAAAAATGTTGTTAATGATGTCATTACTGATGTTATTTGTTCTCAGCTGCGGTACAAAAAATGAAGCAAAAGGAGCAAATGCAAATGGAGATGTAATTAAAATAGGGGTTATAGGACCGCTTACAGGGGAAGTAGCCCAATATGGAATAGCCACTATTGACGGATTTAAACTCAAAATTGATGAAATCAATGCTGCCGGAGGAATAAACGGCAAAAAAATAGAACTTATCATTCAGGACAGTAAAGGAGATGCACAGGAAGCAGTAAATATATTCAAAAAAATGGTTTCCCAAGATAAAGTAAATCTTGTAGTCGGAGAAATTATCTCATCTGCTTCACTTGCAGTTTCGGACTTGGCACAAAGTGCTAAAGTACCTATGATTACACCTACAGGTACTAACTTTGATATTACTAAAGGCAAAGATTATGTATTCAGAACTACATTTACTGACCCTTATCAGGGAGTTGTCATTGCCAAATATGCAAAAACAAAAGGAATAAAATCCGTTGCAATGCTTTCCAATACTTCAAGTGACTATGCTGTAGGATTGGCAGCAGCATTCAAAGAACAGGCTGCAAAAGAAGGTATAACAGTTATCGAAGAAAAATATACTAAAGATGATAAAGATTTCAAATCTATCCTCACAAAAATAAAAGCTCAAAACCCTGAAGCTATATTTATTCCTGATTATTATAATGTAATCGGTTTAATTCTTACTCAGGCTAATGAACTTGGATTGAAAACTCAATACTTGGGAGGAGACGGCTGGGACGGAATTCAGGAAAATTTTGCCGCTGCTGCTGAAGGTGCTGTTTTTGCAAGTCAGTATGCTCCTGATGATTCTTCCGATCTCGTACGTAATTTTATATCTGCATTTAAAACTAAATACAATAGAGAGCCTATCGTCTTTTCAGCTTTAGGATATGATACAGGTACAATACTTGAAGAAGCATTAAAAACTTCAAAAGACTTATCTCCTGCTTCAATAAGAGATGCTATTGCTGCAACGAATGCTTCCAACCTTATAACAGGAGCATTAAAATTTGATGCTGAAAGAAATCCTGAAAAAAAGGTTACATTCATAGAGGTTAAAGGCGGAAAATTAGTATTAAAAGAAAAACTTTAGTATCACACTATAATATCAGTCAGTATTTAAAAACACAGCTTGTAAAGAAGATAGTAATACTATCTTCTTTGCATTTTACTATTATTTATATAACAAGGAGTTCAAATGTTTAAAAATTTTATAGAACAGACAATTAACGGACTGCAAACCGGAAGTATTTATGCTCTGATAGCTTTAGGATATACAATGGTTTATGGTATCGTTAAGCTTATTAACTTTGCCCATGGAGATATATTAATGGTTGGAGCTTATGCAGTATTGGTGGCTATCTCAAACGGTATGCCTTTTTCAATTGCTCTCATACTATCAATTATTTTCTGTTCGATTTTAGGTGTTGTGATAGATTACTTTGCATACAGACCTATAAGAAATGCTCCCAGAATATCAGCTTTGATAACTGCCATAGGAGTCAGCTTTCTTCTTGAGAGTCTTGCACTTATAATATTTGGAGCTACTCCCAAAATTATTGATACTAATTTAATTCCTGTATTTTTATCACCTAAAATAAAAATAAATTTGGGCTTTGTAAATGTAAGTATGCTTACCATATTTGTAATCGTCATTACTATGATTTGTATGTTTATACTTAATTTATTCATCAGAAAGACTAAATTAGGAAAAGCTACAAGAGCGGTTTCCCAAGACACAGGTGCTGCAAAACTTATGGGAATAAATGTAAACCTTACTATTGCGATTACTTTTGCTATCGGTTCAGGATTGGGAGCTTTGGGAGGAGTGCTTTATGCTATTATGTATCCTACTATTGAACCATATATGGGAATGTTGCCGGGTTTAAAGGCTTTCATCGCTGCAGTATTTGGAGGAATTGGAAGTATTCCAGGAGCAATGGTCGGAGGTTATGTATTGGGCATTATCGAATCCTATACAAAAGGATATATTTCCTCTACATGGGCTAATCCTATCGTTTTCGGTGTATTAATTCTGATATTGATATTCAAGCCGAACGGATTATTCGGTAAAAATATGAAAGAGAAAGTTTAATTTAGGAGGAAAAAATGCAAGATACTAAACAAATCACTGAAAATGAAAACAGATGGAAAGATTTAAATTATTTCAATAAACTCAATGTTAGAAATTATTCCCTGACATTTATATTTTTGATAGCCTTGTATTTCGTACTGTATTTCAGTTTTGACAGTAGCGACCCTTTCAATTATACAGGCGGAATATATATAAGCGTACTTATTTCAATTATTTTTTCTGTCAGTCTTAATATCGCAGTCGGTCTTATGGGACAGTTAAGTCTGGGACATGCAGGATTTATTGCGATAGGAGGATATACAGGAGCTATTGTTTCCAAAGCATTAAGCACGTACAGTCTTCCTTCTGTTCTACAGCTGCTCATTGCCACAGCTGCCGGGGGTATTTTAGCAGGAATATTTGGATTTTTAGTAGGCGGAAGCACACTAAGGCTAAGAGGGGATTATTTAGCAATTATTACTTTAGCTTTCGGAGAAATTATTAAATATGTTATTCAGAACATGGACTTTTTAGGAGGAGCAACAGGACTTAAAAGCATTCCTTCCATTAATACTTTTTCCAATGTTTATTTTATAACGGTTATTTCAGTAGTAATTATGACAATGATTATGACTTCGAGAAAAGGACGACAAGTCCTTTCAATCAGGGAAAATGAAATAGCTGCTGAAAATATAGGTATCAATATAAACAAGGTTAAGCTTTACGGATTTACACTGTCTGCATTTTTTGCAGGCGTAGGAGGTTCATTATTTGCACATAATATAGGTACACTCACTCCTGACAAGTTTGGATTTATATTTTCAATAGAAATATTGGTTATGGTCGTGTTTGGAGGCTTGGGAAGTATTACAGGCGCAGTCCTGTCGGCAATCCTGCTTACTCTTCTAAATGAACAGCTAAGACAGGTTTCTCAATACAGATATTTAGTTTACGCGATAATACTTATAGTACTTATGATTTTCAGACCTGACGGCGTATTTGGAAAAAAAGAGCTTACTATACCGAGATTTATAAATAAATATAAGAAAATTAAAAATAATTTAAGCAAAAAAAATAATATTTAAAATAATAATAATAATAAAAATAGGAGTAATAAAATGTCATTATTAAAAACGGCTAATTTAGGTATATCTTTTGGAGGTCTTAGGGCTGTAGATGATGTAAATATTGATATAAACGACGGTGAGCTGATAGGACTGATAGGCCCTAACGGTGCCGGTAAAACTACTATATTCAATTTACTGACAGGTGTCTATAAACCTACCGACGGAGATATATCCATTAATGGAACAAGTATAAATAAAAAATCTACTCCTCAGATAGTTTCTTTAGGAGTGGCAAGAACATTTCAGAACATCCGATTGTTTAAAAATCTGTCTGTTCTGGATAATGTAAAACTTGCTTTGAACAACAGTATGACTTATTCGACTTTAGACGCTATTTTCAGACTTCCTAAATATTGGAAAGAGGAAAAAAAAGTTACTGATAAGGCTCTTGATTTACTTGATATATTTGAAATGACGGAAATGGAAAATATAACTGCGGGAAATCTGTCTTACGGACAGCAGCGTAAATTAGAAATTGCGAGAGCATTGGCTACGTCTCCTAAACTTCTTCTGCTTGATGAACCTGCCGCAGGTATGAATCCTAATGAAACTAAAGATTTGATGAATACCATAGGTTTTATAAGGGAAAAATTTAAAATTTCCATACTTTTGATAGAACATGATATGGATTTAGTTATGGGAATTTGTGAAAGATTGTATGTCCTTAATTTCGGAAAAATTATTGCTAAAGGATTGCCCGAAGAAATTCAGAATAACAAAGAAGTTATCACAGCTTATTTGGGAGAATAACAGGATAATACAATAAATAATGAATTAGAGTAAATTAGGAGGACATTTGTGAATATTTTAAATGTAAATGATTTGAATATATATTATGGAGGAATTCACGCAATAAAAGGTATTTCTTTCAATATAAAAAAAGGAGAAATAGTCTCTCTTATCGGTGCAAACGGTGCGGGAAAAACTTCAACATTACATGCGGTTTCAGGATTAATACCTATAAAATCAGGGGAAATTTCTCTGAATGGTATAAATGTAACAAATATTGAGGCCCATAAACTTGTAAAACAGGGAATGGCCCATGTTCCTGAAGGAAGAAGAATATTTACGGAACTGACTGTTACTGAAAATCTTGAAATGGGTGCATATACAAGAAATGACAAAGACAGCGTAAAAAAAGATATGGAAAATCAGTTCAAACTTTTTCCGAGACTTGCCGAAAGGAAAAAACAGCTCGCAGGTACTATGAGCGGAGGGGAACAACAGATGCTCGCAATGGCGAGGGCTTTGATGTCAAGGCCCGCACTTCTTTTACTTGATGAGCCTTCAATGGGTCTGGCTCCCTTGCTTGTACAGGAAATTTTTAAAATTATAGAAAAAATTAATAAAGAACACGGAGTTACAATACTTCTTGTAGAACAGAATGCAAATATGGCTCTTTCTATTGCCAATAGAGGTTATGTCCTTGAAACAGGGCAGATTATCCTTGAGGGAACAGGAAAAGAGCTTATAACTAATCCTGAAATCAAAAAAGCTTATTTGGGCGGATAAAATTTTATAGTACAAAAAAAATATATTTATTTATTTAGTAAAATTTTGAATAAATTCATAAATATATTTTTTTGTGTTTTTATTTAAATATTTATTTTTTCTGATTATCTTTTTATTATATAAAACTTATCATTGCCGTTGCTCTTCCTGCCTGCTTTCCCTCTCTCCTATGGGAATAAAATTTTTCATCCCACGTATTTTCTTTGGAAATAATTATATTTTCTTCTTTTATTCCGAGAGATAAAGCCATAACCCTATTAAACTCTATATTATCAAAATGATATTTTTCAGTTTCCTTATTAAGTTTAAAAGACTTTATAATCAATTCATTATCTTTTCCGAATTTTTCTATGAACTTATCATAAAAATCCATTCCTACTTCGTAATTTTTCTGCTGAATGCCTATTCCCAATCCCACGATTACATTTTCAGTTTTCGTATTATAAGCCTTTTTCATTGCTTCCAAACCTGACTTCATTATTTCTTTATATGTTCCCGGCCAGCCTGAGTGCCATACTCCGATAACTTTATTTTCAATATCATACACAAATATAGGTAGACAATCAGCATAAAAAGTAAAAAGTGCTACATCTTTTCTATCTGTTATAAATCCGTCAATATCCTTAAAAGTATAGCTTTCAGTATTTTTATCTATTATTTGGACATTGTTCGTGTGTGTCTGATAAGACATTACGATTTTTCTATTTTCAATATTCAGCTCTTTTAAAAGCCTTTTCCTGTTTTTTTCCTGCGTTCCCTCTTTCTGTCCTTCCATATTACAATAATCGGACATATTTCCTGCGTTTTTTTTAGAATAAACGGCTTTTATTCCATATTTTTCAAATTCTTCTATAAAAAAATAATTTTCTTTTTCCTTAAACATTTTAAACACCACGATTTCCTATATAATCTGTCAATTCTAATAATAATAAATTATTTTTAAAATTATCTTTCAGTATTTTTTTTGCCTCCAAGATATGTTCATTTAACAGTTCTTTGGACTTTTCAAGCCCAAATAAACTCGGATAGGTACTTTTTTCAGATTTTTCATCACTGGACTGCTTACCTATTTCCTCGAAAGAACCTTCAATATCAAGAATATCATCTTTTATCTGAAAAGCTGTCCCTATTATTTTTGAATATTCTATCAGTTTTTCTTTTTCATCTTTTCCTATATTTAACGCGATTAGAGGTAACTCAACGGCAGCAGTGATTAATTTACCAGTCTTATTGGAATGGATATATTTCAATGTGTCATAAGAAATTTTTTTATGTTCCGATTCCGTATCTACAAACTGCCCTCCTACCATTCCATAAAAACCTGCATATTCTGAAAGTTTTCTTATCACTTCCACTTTGATTTTATCGCTTATATATTCAGATTCTGCTATAACGTTGAAAGCTTCTGTCAGAAGAACATCACCTGTGAGTATTCCTGTTGCTTCTCCATATTTTATATGGGTCGTCAGCTTTCCTCTCCTATACATATCATCATCCATAGCGGGTAAATCATCATGTACTAAAGAATAGCAATGTATAAATTCCAAGGCTGTAGCTATATCTTTTATATTATTGTACTTTCCTTTATCAGAGCCTTTTTTGGATACCGATATATTTTTATTCATTTCGTTATATCTGTTATTTTCCGAAAACAAATCACAAATCATATACATAATTATTGGTCTTATTCTCTTTCCTCCGTTCATAACGGCATAAGTCATAGCTTCGGAAAGAGTTTCAGGATATTTATATTTTTCCAATTTTTTTATCAGTTCTTTTTCGACT
Organism: Pseudoleptotrichia sp.; assembly: GCF_057270515.1. Lineage (NCBI taxonomy): Bacteria > Fusobacteriati > Fusobacteriota > Fusobacteriia > Fusobacteriales > Leptotrichiaceae > Pseudoleptotrichia > Pseudoleptotrichia sp. Next base: position 316,249 of record NZ_DBHIXS010000001.1, read on the forward strand.
GTCTCTTTTTTTTCTGACAGATACTCTTTTAACATTTATTCTACCTCTTCTGTTTCAAGTTTGCCGTTTTTTTCAAGAACCTTTAATACTTTCCCTTCTCCAATTTCAAGCAGTTTTTCCGACTCTTTTATTAGTTTTATTGCCTTTTCATATTCTTCAATGGACTCATCAAGGGAAAGCTCCTGATTTTCCAATTTTTCTAATATTCTGTCAATTTCTTCGATATTTTCCTCATAAGTCTGCTTTTTCGCTGCCATTTTTATGACCTCCATTTTCATTTTTAATATCATTTGTCTTCATATCTATAGAAAGATATAATTTTTTTATTATAATCCCTCTCATCATATTTTACAAATTTCCCTATTTTATTTCCGAGTTTTTCATAAATACTATGCTCTGAAATAATTATTCCGTCTTTATTTAAAATATTGCTTTCCGATATTTTAATTATTGTTTCTTCGGTTATATTCTCTTTATAAGGAGGGTCCATAAAAATTATATCAAATTTCTCATTTTTTCTGTCCAATATTTCTATAGCTCGTAAGACGTCATTTTTGTAAGCCCTACATTGATTGTCTAATTTTAAATTATTTATATTTTCTATAATTATTCTGAGTGCCTCTTTATCCTGTTCAATCATAATGGCTCTTTCAGCCCCACGGCTCAAAGCTTCTATTGCCATATTACCTGTTCCCGAATATAAGTCAAGAAACTTCGTTTTTATAATTTTATCCCCGATTATACTAAAAATTGCTTCCTTTATCCTTTCAAGAGTCGGTCTTGTCTCTCTGCCCTCCCTTGATTTTATTTTTCTGTTTTTCAGTGTTCCGGCAGTAATTCTCATCTCATACCTCTTAAATTATTTAAAATTTATAGTCATTATTCCGTCTAAGCTGACATTCCCCGCCAACAGCTCATAATGTTCTTTTTCAGAATTTTTTGATACATTTTTGAATATATAATTTTTATAAGTTATTTTATCTATTTTTATATCTGATTTATTATAAATATTTACATAAAATATTTCAGCTCTATTTTTCTGATGAAAGTTATCCACAAGAGCAAAACTGAAATTTATCTTTTTATTTTTTTCAAATCCCGTATTCATAAGATTATATTTAACAACAAGTTTTCCCTCTTTTTCAGGTTCTACTGTTTTTGATATGGCAAACCATTCCCTCTGAATATTATCCGAGAACTGTTTATCATATATATTTTCAGAGAAATTTATAACTGCTCTTAAATTCTGAGATTTTTTAAAATCCGAAAAAAATCTAATATTTTCAATATATTTTTTTGCTTCTTTATTTACAGTATTCTGGTCAAGCCAAAACATAAATGTCGACTTTATATTAAATTCTCCTATATTTTCAAATGTGTAAAAACTTTCAACTTTTATCTTTCTATTTTTTTCGATTGTAATATTCAAATCTTCCCTTTTTATTATTAATGGTTCGGGTCTTACAATTTTTATATTCCCTATTGCCAAAAATTCAGGTTTTACAGTATTTTCAGAAAATAAAAATGTATTGAATATTAAAAATAGAATTACCGAAATCATTAATTTAAAGTTCTTTTTTGACATATAAACTCCTGACTATAACTATGATTATTAATAACTACTTATTTAACAGTAACTTTTTCCAATAGCAAATTTTTAATTTATATCAGTATATAAACATAGAATCTCCAAAGCTGTAAAATCTGTATTTCTCTTTTACGGCTTCTTTATAGGCTCCAAATACAAAGTCTTTTCCTCCGAAAGCTGATATAAGCATTATAAGAGTAGACTTTGGCAAATGAAAGTTTGTAATAATCGCATCGACTATTTTAAACTTGTAGTTTCCATATATAAATATACTCGTTTCGGATGTGTTTTTTATAAGTTCGTCTTTTTCATTTACTGATGATTCGAGCGTCCTTACGGATGTAGTTCCTACAGCAATTACACGATTGCCATTTCTTTTGGCATTGTTCACAATTTCCGCCGTCTCTTTTGGAACCCAATATTTTTCACTGTGCATTATATGGTCATTTACATTTTCTGTCTGTACAGGTCTGAATGTGCCAAGACCCACATCAAGAAATACTTCGGCTATTATTACCCCTTTTTCTCTTATTCTTTCAATAAGTTCCTCAGTAAAATGAAGTCCCGCAGTAGGTGCAGCAACAGACTCACCTTCTTTTGCATAGACTGTCTGATATCTGTTTCTATCTTCAAGTTTTTCTGTAATATAAGGAGGTAAGGGCATTTCTCCAAGCTTATCAAGTATTTCTTCAAAATTTCCTTTATAGTTAAATTTCAGGACTCTATTTCCATCTTCTTTTATTTCAATAAGCTCCGCTTCCAGAAGATTTTCGGAAAATACAACTTTCTGACCTATTTTCAAACGCTTTGCGGGCTTTAACAGTACTTCCCATGTATACAAGTCATATCTTTTTAAGAGAAAGCACTCAAGCACAGTTCCGGTATCTTTTCTGCCATAAAGCCTTGCAGGTATTACTTTTGTCCTGTTTATTACGAGTACATCGTCTTTTTTGAGATAATCTATTATATTATAAAATCTTTTATGTTCTATTTCTTTTTTTTCTTTATTTAGTACAAGTAACTTTGAGTGGTCTCTCGGATTAACAGCATGTTGGGCTATCAATTCTTCGGGCAAATCAAAGTCAAATTCTGAAATATTCATTTTATTTTCCTTTTTTATATAGCTTATTTACAATATTACTTAATAGTGCAATGAATGTCGATTTAATAAATCAAACATAATTTTCCTATTTAGTTATTTTTCAATCAGTTTATTCTGCTTATTGAGTGTTTAGTCATTAAATTATTCATAAATTATCTAATCTGAAAAGTTTTATATGTTTCCACTCTCTTAAACCAGCCGGGCAGCCATCTTCTCTCATTTTTTCTGGAATTATTCACTCTTCTTTCGAGGACATATTTGGCAGATTCACTAAATTCTATTAAGGCACTTCTTCCCATTTCAGTTCCTCTCATATTCTCCAGCACCTGTCTCAATCCCCAACCATTACTATACGAACCTCCTGAAATTCCCTCACCTTTAAAATTTACATAATCGATTAAGGCATAAAGTCCGTTAGGCGAATTTGCAACCCTGTAAAACTGTCTACGAAGATTTTCCCTGTCTCCCGTAACATTCAGCATTTTATCAAAAGAATTTTGAAGCCTGTCATATATGAACAGAACCTGAGTTTCCCTCGTTCTGTCAAAAAAATCTATAAGCTCCATGACATCTCTATCGCCGTTCTGTTTTTTTGACAACAATTCTGACCTGCTTCTCCATGGAGAGCCTATATTTTCTTCAAGTATTTTGGGTAGTTTTATTCCCTGAGACCTGTAAAAAGAAACCATTTGCGGTAAACTTTCTCCTCCGTTACTCGATTTGTACCATATAAAATGTCCTATCCCGAGTGAAGGAAAATTTTCTCCTGCATTCCAGTCTACAAGATTATCAATATGTCCTCCCGTTTCATTTTTAAATATCTGATTTGCAATTATCATAAGTTCTCTTTTGCTTATATTTAATCCCAATTTTCCTTTCAGATCTGTATTTGAATGTACATTTGACTTTGTATTTACGGGTCTGTTTTTATTTCTTGTATCTCTTTTTATCATTAAATCATGTTCTATATTGTTATAATAATCGTTTATAATATTTTCCAGTTCCTTTGATGAATTTGATGAATTTTTGGACGAACTGAATGCAAAATTGGATAAAGTTAAAATCGCAGCAAACAAACATATTTTTTTCAGTTTGTCTTTTCCGATATTAATTTTATTTATTTTCACCGGTTATCCTCCTGTACTTCTTTCTCTATTTTCTGACCAATCACAACTCTTTCTATATTTTGAATGTCTTTTATTATATTTATATTTTTATAGCCTGTTATTTTCATTATTTTTTTTACGGTTTCAGCTTGTCTGTAACCTGTTTCAAACAGTAAAAATCCTTCATTTTGGAGATATTCCATACCTTTTCCGCTTATTTCATTATAAAAATACAATCCCTCATCTTCTGCAAATAAAGCCTCATCAGGTTCATGTAGCAGAGTATCTTCCGACATAACTGCTGTTTCATCATTTGAAATATACGGCGGATTGGAAATAATCATATCAAATTTTTTATATTCTATATTTTCAAACAAATCAGATTTGAAAAACCTGATATTTTCCGCGTTTAAAATTTCCCTGTTTTTTTCCGATATTTCCAATGCTTTATCTGAAATATCCGTCCCCATGATTTTTGAATCAGGTATTTCCAATGCGAGAGTTATCCCTATTACTCCACTTCCTGTACCTATATCCAATATTTTCGGACTTTCTTTTTTTTCTTTTCTCAGTATTTTTAAAGCTTCTTCTACTAAAACTTCCGTATCCTGTCTTGGTATCAATACTCCTTTATTCACGTAAAATTTTCTTCCGTAAAACTCCTGTTCATTCAGCAAATATTGGACAGGAAATTTTTCTTTACCAATTTTTCGGATATAATCCCTTATTTTATTGACTTTTTCTTCATCGGGTATTTCCCTATATTTAGTAAACAGAAGCATTCTGTCTATATTCAGAATATGCGAAAATACAATTTCTGTTATAAGTTTTGCTTCATTTATATTATTTTTTTCTAAATATGACACACTTTTGTCAATTAATGTTTTCAGATTTTCTATTTTATTATTATTTTCAGTTTTATTATTTTTCCCGAAAATATTATCATCAAACATTTGACTTTGAGCGATTTCTTTATTATTTCCTGTAATTTCGTTAAGTTTTTCTTTTATTTTTTCAATATTGTCATCAGACAATATTTTTTCAAAATTAGCATAGAGCATTATCCTGTCCATTTCAAGTATCTGAGAAAAAACAGTTTCTGCCATTATTCTTGAATTTTTTATATTTCTTTTTTCCAGATAATTAATAGATTTATTTAATATATCCAGCAGATTATTCATTATCACCAACAGCTTTCAGTAATTCAGCCTGTTCATAAGCAGTCAGAGCGTCTATCATTTCATCAAGGTCTCCGTCAAGGACAGCATCCAGTCTGTGCAGCGTAAGTTTTATTCTATGGTCTGTTACTCTTCCCTGCGGAAAATTGTATGTTCTTATTTTTTCCGAACGGTCTCCGCTTCCCACTTGGGATCTTCTTTCATTTTCTACTTCTTTTCTCTGTTTTTCATATTCTATCTCATATAACTTTGAGGCAAGAACTTTCATTGCTGCTTCTTTATTTTTTATTTGAGACCTTCCGTCCTGTGAAGTTACTACAAGTCCTGTAGGCAAGTGTGTTATTCTTACCGCAGAATCCGTCGTATTTACGTGCTGTCCTCCTGCACCGCTTGACCTGTAAGTATCTATTTTCAAATCACTCGGATTTATTTCCACTTCGTTTACGTCTTCTATTTCAGGCAGAACCGCTACAGTTATAGTGGAAGTATGTATTCTCCCTGATGCTTCAGTAGCAGGAACTCTCTGCACTCTGTGAACACCGCTTTCAAATTTTAGTCTTGAATAAGCTCCGTTCCCCTTTATGAGGAAAGTAACTTCTTTCAGTCCGCCCACTCCTATTTCACTCTTATCTATTATTTCAGTTTTCCATCTGTTTCTTTCTGCATATCTTGTAAACATTCTGAAAATATCCGACGCAAAGAGGGCTGCTTCATCTCCTCCCGCTCCTGCTCTTATTTCCATTATAACGTTTTTATCATCATTAGGGTCTTTAGGAAGAAGCAGTATTTTCAGTTCCTCTTCCAGTGCGGGAATTTCTTCTTCTATTGTACGGATTTCTTCCAGCATCATCTCTTTCATTTCGTGGTCTTTTTCAGATTTCAGATCCTCTTTCAAACTTTCCATTTCTTCTTTTCTTGATTTATAGTACGTATATTTTTTTACAACTTCATCAATACTGTTTAATGCTTTATTATATTCCATTATTTTTTTAGGGTCTGAAATAACTTCAGGGTTCATAAGTAATTTTGTCAGCTCTTCATGCTTTAAAACAACATCATCCAATTTTTGAAACATATATAATTTCCACTCCTATTTTTATTGAATTTTTCTAATTATTGTATCATATTTCCGTCTATTTTTCAAATATCTGAAACAGCCATATTATCTTTTAATTTTAAATCACTTCATATTTTAGAATATAATGAGAGAATAATTTCAGATAGAATTATAACTATAATAATTCATAAACCCATTTTATATAAATTCGATATTGTTAAAATACATCATTTAATGATATAATCTGACTGAAAATCGGTATACAAAGAAAGCGGGAAACAAATGAAAATTGATGATATCCTAAAAGAAATTTTTAATCTCAGAACAAACAGAAGACGTGAGAATATTGATGATTTAAAATTAATTTATGAACTGTTGGGAAGTCCCTGCAAAAATTGTAAAATTATACATATCGCAGGAACAAACGGAAAAGGTTCCACAGCTTCCATTACTGAAAATATACTTCTTTCAGCCGGCTATAATGTCTGTAAATTTACATCGCCTCACATTTTAAAATATAATGAAAGAATAGTTTCAGATAAAACTATGATTTCTGACGAAGAAATCATAAAAAATTATAATATAATCAAAAAAACTGTAAATGATTATAAGAATGGTAATTGTAAAGATATAATCAGCAATCGTATAGAAATTCAGCTTAATTTTTTTGAAATAACTACATTTATTGCCCTTTTATTCTTTGAAAGTCAAAAGCCTGACTTTGTTATTATGGAAACAGGTTTAGGGGGCAGACTGGATGCTACGAATATCTTAAATTCCGATATTTCAGTAATTACAAATATTACTTTTGACCATATGAACATTTTAGGAAATACTTTGCAGCAGATTGCCTATGAAAAAGCAGGAATTATAAAAAAAGACGAACTTTGTATTTTTTCGGATAATCTGCCTGATTTGAAAAAAGAAATAGATAAAAGAACTAAAAATTCAGTTAATGTCATTGAGAAATATAAAAATATGAATATAAAATTGGATAAAAAAAATTATAGAACTGTTATAACCATTGAAGATACAAAGTTTACACTACCTCTATTCGGAAAATTTCAGGCATATAATTTTCTGCTTGCTTATGAAATAGCAAAAATTTATGCTATTGATAATAATATCATTCAAAAAGGGCTTAATAATATTTACTGGCCTGCAAGATTTGAATTTTTCTCAATGAATCCCGCTGTTATATTGGATGCAGCACATAATGAAGACTCTATAAAAAAACTTACTGAAAATCTTCAGGAACTTTATAAAAAAAATGAAGTAATTTTGATTACTTCATTATTAGATACAAAAGATTTTTCATCAGTTTTTTTTCAGCTTGAAAATATTACTGATAAAATATTTATCACTTCCCTAAAAAATATAGTCTATGGACTTTCAGCAGAAGAAATAAAGGAAAAAATGCAGTCCCTGAATATTCCCACTGAGAATATTATTTTTGAAGATAATATTTCCATTGCCTATAAAAAAGCATTGTGTTTTCTAAATGACAAAACTTCAGGATATAAAGTGATTGTTATATGCGGCTCTTTTTATGAGATTTCCGAATTCAGAAAAATGATAAAATAATAGGATTAGACGGGATTAATCATATATTTTCTCCATAAATTCAAAAACATCTTCCAGCACAATCCATTTATTTTGCTTTTTTTCAACAGAAATTTTAATTTCCGTATCTAAAGTACGACGAGCTTTCGATACTTCTTCCTCAAAAGTCTGTAATATAATTTTAACACTTTCCATTACATATTTCATTTTTTCTTTTTCTGACTCTATCATCTGAACCTGTTCAATAGTTAGACCTGTCTTTTTTTTAAAGTTTTCCTCTGCTTTTTTAAAAATTCTGTTTTCATCCTTATCAATATCGGGATATTTTACTTTCAATTTTACATTTGCTTCAGTTTCTGAAATATATTCTATTTCCTTAATTTCAAATTCACTATTTCTCATAGCCACATTCATTATGCCTCTGAGCATAGCCAATATTACTGTATCTTCTTCTGTACCATTGAAATTTATGTCAAAAATTTCATTTAAAATCTCCTTTCGGGATAAATATTTTATTTTTTCTTTCACAGCTTTTTCTATTTGGACACTGTTCTCCTTTGTATACTTTTGAGAAACCTTCGCTTTTGGTTTTACAGTAACTTTATAAGGTTCTCCGATTATTACCATTGATGATAAAATAAACAATATTACTAATAATTTTCTCATTACGATCTCCCTTTTCATAACCCATTTTTAATTAATTATATCACATAAAAGAACAATTTTTAATTTTATTTTTTATTCTTTAAAACATATTGATTTTAGCTAATCATATTATATAAAACTGAAAATAGCCTGAAAATTTCAGATAAAAATAAAAAGAAGCAGAAAATCATTTTTTATTCTACTTCTTTTAAATTCATTTTACAAAATTTTACTTTTTAATTTTCTCCAATGTAAAGTCTTTCAAACAGTTTAGGACACACTTTTTTCATTGATTTAGGTACTTTTTCGCACCATGTAAATTTTAATTTAGGATAATCGGTATCCTTGTATCCTATTTTTTCCTTATAACTGTCAAACTCATCCAAGTATTTTTCAAATACTTCTTCAAATTCTCTAATATTATTCTTTTTGCCGAAAGCATCAACTGCAACAAAGAAAAAATCTTCATTTTCATAAAAGTCCTGTATATACTCTTCATCATCGAAGTTTTCTATATAATTTATCAAATTGTCAGGTTTTTTAACTACATCGTTATAAGTTTTTTCTCCTTGAGAAATAAGCCATAATCTGAAAAAGTCAAAACTATCTTCCCCCGTATCCCCATTTACGAGATATGAAGCACACCAAAGTTTTTCATTATAGGATTCTAACATTATTTCATCTACTGTTATGCCGAAACTGAATATTTCCTCATTTGTTTTGTCAGTCAGAATATCAGTCAGATAACTCATTGCTTCAAAATTATCCTCATATTTTTTTCTGGCATCATTGACGTATTCCCAAAAATTATTTCTTGTCATTTTTAACTCCATATCATGTTTTCTCCTCCTTTCCCTCAATTTATATGTATGCGGATTTTTGTTTTTTGTTATATGAAATAAGTCTGATGCGTATAAAAAATTGTTATATAAGTGTAATATCACGGTAAATTGTATATTTGACAAGTAAAAGTTTTTTATATTGTTATCTTATAATTGAATATTTTTTTATCTAATATATTATATCACATAAATTTAAAAAAACAATGCCTTATTTTTTCTTTATTTTATAGCCCATTTCATTGAGAAACTGTTGATTTTTTCTCCATTTTTTTTTCACTTTTACCCATAATTTTAAATTTACTTTCAAATCAATCAATGCTTCTATTTCTTTTCTCGCTTCTATTCCTATTTTTTTTAACAATGCCCCTTCTTTTCCTATTACTATTCCTTTTTGACTTTCCCTTTCCACGTATATATTAATATCATATTTTCTTATATCCTTTTTTGTTTCTACATTAATTATCTCGACTGCAACACTATGAGGTATCTCGTCTTTTGTATTATGCAGTATTTTTTCCCTCACTGTTTCCACGACTATTTTATTCACAGGTAAATCTGTATAATAATCTTCAGGATAAAACCATACATCATTAGAAAGGTATTTTTCAGCCGCTTCAAAAATCTTATGTATACCTATGGCATATTCAGCAGTCAATGTTATAATTTCCGCAAATTGACCCAATTTTTCTTTTATTTCAGATTTCTTTTCTTCTATTTCTTCATCATTCATTTTATCAATTTTATTTATAACAGCTATTACAGGAGTTTTCGTTTCTTTTATATGTTCGTTTACAAACATATCCCCTGTGGATATTTCTTTTGTTCCGTCAAGCATAAACATTATAAGGTCTACATTATTTAAAGTTTCGAGTGCAACTTCGGTCATATGTTCTCCGAGTAAATGTTTCGGTTTATGTATTCCCGGAGTATCTACAAAAATATACTGATTTTCTCCTATATTTACAATCCCTTTTATCTGATCCCTCGTAGTTCCTGCCTTATCGGATACAATCGCCACTTTTTCCTTTACAAGTTTATTCATTAATGTTGATTTTCCAACATTGGGTCTTCCCACAATAGCTATAAATCCTGATTTCATTTATATAATTCCTTTCTTTATTTACTTTGTTAAAAATAATATTTATGAATTTATTTAAAATTTTAAAATAAAAAGAAGATGTTGTCAAGTATAAATAATATTTGAACTTTTCTATCATATATAGTATAATTTTATAATACATTTTAAAAAAGGATGTGATTATAATATTTACTATTAAACTTGATATGATACAAGCTATGGGATTAGCTGTTATTCTTCTTATAATCGGAAGAAATTTAAGAAACAAAATATATTTTTTTGAAAAATACTGTATTCCCTCACCGGTAATCGGCGGAATGATTTTTTCAATATTTTCATTTATAACGAGACAGTTAAATGTTATGACTGTAGAATTTGATACTACTTTACAGACATTTTTTATGATAATGTTTTTTACAAGTGTAGGATTTAACGCCAGTATCAAAGTCCTAAGAAAAGGCGGGAAAAAGGTATTTATATTTCTTATTGTAGCCGCTGTTTTATGTGTATTTCAAAATGCCGTTGCGGTATTACTTTCGAGATTTGTAGGAATCCATCCATTGTTAGCAATGATGACGGGTTCCACTCCAATGACAGGAGGTCATGGAACTTCAGCTGCTATTGCACCGTCTGTTGAAAATCTCGGGATTAAAGGTGCAGGTGCTGTTGCTATTGCCTCTGCTACATATGGACTTCTTGTCGGGTCGATGCTTGGAGGTCCTATTGCAAACAGACTTATATTAAAACACAAATTACTTCCTGATTTGAAACTTTCCGACAAATCTTTGGAAAATGAAACTCCTAAAAACTATGAAGAAAATATTGATGAAAATCTCAAGAAAAAATTGCAGCCTGTTCTTGACGGCGACAGATTTTCCCGAGCTTTTTTTCAAATACTTATAGCAATGGGGATTGGATCATATTTATCATTACTTATAAATCGGCTTCTCCCTCATATGCATTTTCCCGTATATATTGGACCAATGATAGCTGCCGCTGTTATGAGAAATATTTCCGACAATACAGAATTGATTAATTCTCCTACTAAGGAAATAAGCATTTTGGAAGATGTAGCATTAAATCTGTTTCTTGCAATGGCTCTGATGTCATTGAAACTATGGGAATTAATAGATCTTGCAGGTCCGATGATTATTTTGCTTTTGGCTCAAACGGTGTTAATTTACTTTTATCTTAACTGGATCACTTTCAAGGCAATGGGGTCTGATTATGATGCGGCAGTAATAGTTTCAGGTCATTGCGGTTTTGGTCTTGGAGCCACTCCAAACGGTATTTCCAATATGAAATCTGTCTGCGAAAAATATCAATACTCAAAAATAGCATTTTTTGTAGTACCTATAGTAGGAGCATTGTTTATAGATTTTGTGAATGTAAGTATTATCACCACTTTTATAAGTTTTTTTAAATAAGAGATACAAGAATTTAGTAAAAAAATCAAAAAATACTATATTTACTTTATTTGATAGAGCTTTATTTATTAAAACAGTCATTAATTAGTGAGACCTTGCTTATAAAAAGCAATAATCTATCAAATTATTGAATTTACCAAGCTTTAATAATCAAGTCAGTTAAGATTGGAAACTTTCCTGAAATCCTATATAGATGACTTTTTCTAAAGCTTATTTCCTGTTTTATATTTAAAACTGTTCAAGAATTTGTAAATATAGTATTTTATATTTTTACTTAATTTATTCTTACTTTTAGTATTTTTTGAGTAATTATTCCACTATCGCTTCAACTATCTCATCCAATGTAAATCCTGCAAAATATTCTTTAATATCCACATCTTTCAGTCTTTCTCTTATATCTTCAGATGTATATTTTGCTCCGATAAGTTTTTCTTCAAAATCTGATAAATCTTCTTTCGTTCCGAAAAAATCTCCATAAATTTTAATATTTTTTATTTTGGAATTTACTACATCGGCAAAAATCTGAACTTTACCATGTGGAAATCTCTTTCCTCTTGTTATGTTATATTTAGGCGACTGACCATATACCCAGTCCCAGCTTCTATGTTTCTCTTCCGCATTTTTAGCAATTATTGCGAGTTCTTCTTCACTGAATTTATATTCTTTCATATCAGGGTAATGTTTTTTCATATATTCCATTATTTTGTCAGCAAACTCTTCCACTGTAATAGGATTTTTAAGATGAGGAAGTATATTTGTAACTCTGCTTCTGACAGATTTTACACCTTTGGATTCTATCTTATCCTTAGAAACTTTCAGGGCATCTCCCAAAGCACTGAAATCGACATTGAAAAGTATACATCCGTGATGCATTACTCTTCCTTTTATATATGCCTGTGCATTTCCACAGAACTTCTGTCCATCTATTTCCAAATCATTCCGTCCTGTAAAATCAGCTTTTACTCCCAGTTCTGCCAATGTTTCAATAATTGGAAGTGAAAACTCCTTAAAATTAAATCCGTTTCCTTTGTCCTTATTTGAAATAATCGTGTAATTCAGATTATTCAGGTCATGATAGACAGCTCCTCCCCCTGAAATCCTTCTCACAACATTAATTCCCTTTTTCTTTGTATATTCAGAATTTATTTCCTCAATGGTGTTCTGATATTTTCCTACGACTATTGTCGGTTCATTTATCCAAAGAAAAAATATTTCATCAAACTGTTTCAGATTTTTGAAGCAATATTCTTCTAAAGCTATATTGTAGGCAGGATTATTTGAACCCGTACTTTTAATATAAATCATTTTTTGTATGAAGCTCCTTCCTTTTTTTATTATCTCCTATTTCTTTTTAGGTAAGTGTATTGCTTCTCCTAACACATCTGCACAAGCTTCATAGAATGCTTCCGAGAATGTAGGGTGTCCGTGTATCGTTTTCAACACTTCATCTACAGTAATTTCCATTTCCATTAACGACGCAGCTTCGTTTATAATCTCAGCAGCAGACTGTCCTACAATATGTACTCCAAGTATTTCTCCATATTTTTTGTCAGCTATGACTTTGATAAATCCTGTAGTATCTCCTGAAGCCAATGCTCTTCCGTTACCTACAAATGCAAATTTACCAACATTTATATCATATTTTTCTTTTGCCTGTTCTTCTGTCAGTCCTACCATAGCCACTTCAGGTATTGTATAAATTGCCGCCGGTGTTGTTGCAAGTTTAGTTTCCTTATGATTTCCCAATACTGCGTTTTCAGCGGCAACTTCTCCCATTCTGTAAGCAGCATGAGCCAACATTTTTATTCCATTTATATCTCCCGGTGCATATATTCCTTTTACACTTGTTTCCATAAATTTGTCGACTTTTACTTTTCCTCTTTCCATTTCAAGGTCGATTTCTCCCAATGCTTCCAAGTCAGGAACTCTTCCTATTGACAATAAAGCTTTTTCAGCAATTATATCTTCTTTTCCTTCAACTTTGATTATGAGCTTATCGCCATTATCGACAATTTCATTAATTTTTGCAGATGTCAATATTTTCATTCCTTTTTTCTCTAACGCTTTTCTCAATGTTTCGGAAGCTTCCCTGTCAACTCCCGGAATTATTCTGTCCATCATTTCGACTACAGTAACTTCAGTTCCGAAAGATAAATAAGCCTGTCCTAATTCGACTCCTACTACTCCACCGCCGATTACTACAAGAGATTTAGGTAGCTCCTGCAAGTCAAGTATATCATCACTTGTAAGCACTTTTTTGCTTTCTATGCCCGGTATATTTACAGTTCCTACTTTAGACCCTCCTGCTAATATTATTTTGTCTGTTTTCAGAACTTTTTCTCCATTTACTACGACATTTTTATCTTTATCTATTTTTCCTACACCTTTAAAAATCTTCACGCTATTACTTTTCAGTAATCCCTGTACTCCGTTAGTCAATGTTTTGACTATTTCATTTTTAAGGCTGACTACTTTAGGCATATTTACTGTAAATTTTTCACTTTCCAGAACAATTCCTCTTTTTGCCGACATTTCTATACCTTCGATTATTTCAGTATTTTTAAGGAATGTTTTCGTAGGGATACAGCCTCTGTTCAGACATGTTCCTCCAAGTTCGCTTTTTTCAATAACAGCTACTTTTCCTCCTACTTGAGCGGCTCTTATCGCAGCAACATAACCGGCAGGCCCTCCTCCGATTACTACCACATCAAATTCATCTTCGCCTTTTTCAGTCTTAGCCGCAGGTTTTACTTCTTCCGATTTAGTTTCTTTAGGTGTTTCCGCTTTAACTTCAACTTTCTGAGGTGCATTTTCAGATACAGGAGCTGAACCTGATGAAGCACCTGTAGGAGCTGCTTCTCCCTCCGCACCTATATATCCGATGACTTCGGTAACGGGTACCGTTTCTCCGTCTCCTTTTACTATTTTTATCAAGTATCCTGATTCTTCCGCTTCCAGCTCCATACTTGTCTTGTCTGTCATAATTTCAAGCAGAATTTCTCCCGCTTCTACTTTATCGCCTTCTTTTTTATTCCATTTTATTATTTGCCCTTCAGTCATATCTATCCCGGCTTTAGGCATTATAATTTCAGTTGCCATTCAATTCACTTCCTTTTCGTCTATACTAACATTGATATAGGATTTTCCAATAATTTTTTCAAGTCCTGCATGAATTTTGCTCCCGCAAGTCCGTCCACGATTCTGTGGTCTATCGTCAGACAAAGAGTCATAATAGGTCTTATAGCGATTTCTCCGTTTACAACTACAGGTTTATCTACTGTTCCTGATACTCCCAATATGGCAGAGTTAGGCTGATTTATAATCGGATTAAAGCTTTGAACTCCGTACATTCCTAAATTACTTATAGTAAATGTACTTCCTGACTGCTCCGCAGGAGAAAGTTTCATTGCAAGTGCTTTAGATACTATTTCCTTAGAGTTTACAACCAATTCGGATAATGTCATTTTATCCGCATTCTGTATTACGGGAACAAGAAGTCCGTCATCCATTCCTACGGCTATCGCTAAACTCACATAGTTATGGAAGATAATCTGACTTCCGTCTTCCGATAAGCTCGAATTTATATATTTGTGTTTCATTAATGTTTTTATTACTGCAAATGATATTATATCGGTAATAGTAACTTTTTTACCCGTATTTTCAAGTATTGTATCTAAAATTTTTGCTCTCAGGGCTTTTATTTCAGTCATATCTATTTCATAGTTTAATGTAAATGTAGGAGCTGTAAAATAGCTTTCCGACATTCTTTTTGCGATTACTTTTCTCATAGGAGACATAGGTATTGTTTCCGTATCTCCTACAGCCTGTTCCTGTTTTACCGCTTTTGCTTCTTCTTTTTTTACAGGCTCTTGAGTTTCCTGAGATTTTCCGATTAATTTCATTATATCATCTCTCATTATTTTACCGTTATGACCGCTTCCGGTTACATTTTCCAAGTCAATACCGTAATCTGCAGCTATCTTGGCTGCGAGAGGTGATATGTGAATTCTTTTTTCATAACTGAAAACTTCCACGTCTTCTTTATGAACTCTGCCTTTAGCACCGCTGCCCTGGATTTTGAAAAGGTCTATTCCCAGTCTTTTCGCCAAACTTCTTGCAGCAGGTGTGGCTCTCAATTTTTCATTTTCCATATTTTCACCTTCTACTATTGTTTATTCATTACTTTGTGAATTGCGTCTACTATTTTTTCAACACTTGGTACTATTGCCGTTTCAAGTGTGTGATTATAAGGAACAGGAACATCTTCCGAAGCCAGCCTTACAATAGGACTGTCAAGAAAATCAAAAGCATCGCTTTCTGAAATCATTGCCGATATTTCCCCGATAAATCCGTTTGTCTTATGAGCATCATTGACAAGGATAACTCTGCCTGTTTTCTTTACGGAATTTAATATTAATTCCTTATCCAGAGGAATTAGAGTTCTCGGGTCGACAACTTCCACATTTATCCCTTCTTTTGCGACTTCTTCTGCGGCTTTCATCACTCTTTCAAGCATTCTTCCGTAAGTTACTATTGTAATATCAGTTCCTTCTCTTTTAATTTCTCCTTTTCCCAAAGGTATTAGAAAATCAGGGTCAAGAGGTACTTCCCCTTTCATATTGTATTGAGCCTTGTACTCAAGGAATATTACTGGATTATTATCTCTTATTGCTGATTTTAAAAGTCCTTTTACATCTGCCGGTGTTCCCGGTGCCACTACTTTCAGTCCGGGTATATGACAGAACCATGATTCCAATGACTGCGAGTGCTGAGCCGCCGAACCTACTCCTGAACCTGCGGCACATCTGAATGTTACAGGTATCTGTCCCTTTCCTCCAAACATATATCTTGTTTTTGCAGCCTGATTTACTATATTATCCATCATATACACTATAAAATCCATAAATGTTACGTCAACAATAGGTCTTAACCCTGTCATTGCTGCACCTATTGCTGTTCCCGATATGGCTGATTCTGAAATAGGAGTATCTTTTATCCTTTCGGGTCCAAACTCTTCGAGCATCCCTACTGATGTTCCAAAATCTCCCCCGAATATTCCGACATCTTCTCCCATTAAAAATACATTTTCATCTCTTCTCATTTCTTCAGACATTGCCGTTATGATTGCTTCTTTCACAGTCATTAACTTTGTGTTATCACTCATTTTTCTTTTCCTCCTACGTGATTTCTAAACTGTTTTTCATCTTTCTATATGATACTGAAATTATTCAGTAAGTTAGTATCCCGATAAATTTTCTGTTATAATCCAAATTTTGTATTTTTCATTTGACTTTTCAAACGAAACGTTGCCAAATAAAATTCTTTTTTATCAACTTTTCAGCTTTTATTTTCAAATAAAAATTTTACAGTCGATAATAAAAGTATTATAAAGCAATAATCTCTAATTCATTTATTGTATTATGTTTCATTATGATCCGTATACATAATTAGTCTGCGTAAATATCTTCAAAAGCTGATTCTATTGTAGGCTCAGGGCTATTTTTAGCAAATTCCACTGAAGCTTCGATTTTCTGTTTTGAAACTTCTTCAAGTTTATCCAGTTCTTCGTCAGTAGCTAATTTATTTTCAACCAGATATTTTCTAAATTTCAAAATAGGGTCTTTTTTCTTCCATTCATCAACTTCTTCTTTAGTTCTGTATTTTCCCGGATCCGAGCTCGAATGTCCGAACCATCTGTAAGTAATACTTTCGATTAATACAGGACCATTTCCTTTTCTCACATAGTCCACAGCTTTTTTAAATGTTTCATAAACAGCAAGGACATCATTTCCGTCTTCTATAAAGTATCCCGGTATTCCGTATGCAACTGCTCTTTCATATATATGTTCTATGTTCGTAACTTTTTTTATCGATGTACTTATTCCGTATCCGTTGTTTATGGAATAAAAAATAACTGGTACTTTCCAGACAGAAGCTAAATTCAATGCTTCATGAAAGCTTCCTTCGTTTGTAGCTCCGTCTCCGAAAAAGCATACTACGATTTTGCCTGTATTTTTTACTTTCTGAGTATATGCCGCTCCGACTGCTATTCCGTGTCCTCCGCCAACAATTCCGTTAGCTCCCAAATTACCGTTCTCCAAATCTGCAATATGCATTGAACCGCCTTTTCCTTTGCATGTTCCTGTAGCTTTTCCCATTATTTCAGCCATCATAGCATTCAGGTCTATTCCTTTTCCGATTACCTGACCGTGTCCTCTGTGATTGGATGTAATAAGGTCATCAGGATTTAAAGCTGACAATGCTCCTATATTTGCAGCTTCCTCACCGACAGACAAGTGCGTCATTCCCGGCACCATTCCTCTTTTTACAAGCTGGTTTACTTTTAAGTCAAAGTCTCTTATATCCAGCATTAATTCGTACATGTTCAACAATTTGCTTTTAGAAAGTTTCATAATCTTCCTCCAATATATTTTAACTAATTTTAAAACATTTTATTTATTATTTAATTTTTTAAATATAATAATTTTTTATATTATAAACTTAAATAACAAAATATTTTACTATACAATAATTCTACCACATATTTTTTATTAAAACAATAGTTTTTGCTTGTGAAAATAAGAATTTACCCATAAATTAAAAAAAGGCAGATTTATCAATACTGCCATTTTTCATTATAAATTTTTATTAATATGAAAATTTATTTTATTTCTTTTTATTTTCTTGAAATTTTGCCCATATTCCTGCTTTAGTTAAAATACTTTTTACAGTTTCTGTAGGCTGTGCACCATTAGAAAGAAATCTCAATATTTCCTCTTCTTTCAATACTACCTGCTTGTCATTTTCTGCCAAAGGGTTATATGTTCCCAAGTATGCTATTGCTTTACCGTCTCTTTTTGATAATGCTTCCATAGCTGCTATTCTGTAGAAAGGAACTTTTTTTCTTCCTAATCTTGTCAGTCTTAATTTTACCATTTTAAATTTACCTCCGAAATTGTTTTATATTTTTTCTTTTCTATTTATAGATTTATATCTTATAAATTATTATGAAATTATTATATAAAATCTCTATAATTTTGTCAAGTATTTTTTCCTTACAAAGTTGGAAAAATTACTTTTTCACAGGAAATTCCATTTCAAAATTCATCTCAATCTTTATATTTCTCAATTTTCTATTTTTTAATTATTTTTTTGGCTGTAAATCCAATCAGTATCATCACTACAACTCCTATAAATACGTTGTAATAAAAGGTATAATCCTGTATCTTAGGTTTTTCAGTCTTTTCAACTTTCTTCACTCTGTTTATTTCTCCAATTGTAACAAGGTTTCTTTCTTTTATCATCTCACTGAACTGTGCTATGTCATATTCGGGCTTATCAAGGCTGTCATCGCCGAATGTTATTTTATAACTTTCTCCATTTTCATCTTTG
Organism: Pseudoleptotrichia sp.; assembly: GCF_057270515.1. Taxonomy (NCBI): domain Bacteria; kingdom Fusobacteriati; phylum Fusobacteriota; class Fusobacteriia; order Fusobacteriales; family Leptotrichiaceae; genus Pseudoleptotrichia; species Pseudoleptotrichia sp. The sequence goes on from NZ_DBHIXS010000001.1 coordinate 335,227, forward strand.
AATACTATCCTGTCAGGAACATAAATTCCTTTTATACTTTTTATTTTTAAAGGTGTGTTGTCTCTATTCCGTATTTCAATGATTGCTATATCTTTTTCCTGAATATTATCAAAATTTACAGTAAGATTTTTCTTATTTCCAACTTTCATCAAAGTTCCTTCACTGAGATAATTTTCATCTTTATCTTTTACAAAATAATCTCTTTTAAATTCGCCGTCTATATCAAAGACAATCTTTTTCAACGGAAGAAACTTACTGTTTATTTTTAAAACAGTTGTTTTATCTTTCTGCTCCGTACTGTAAGTTATATTTATTTCTACTGTATTAAATTTTCCTATTTTGCTGCTTTTTTCATTTTCAATGACATAAGGTATCTCTTTTCCATTTTTATCAATTATTCTTATATCATCAAGATTTTTTCTGCTGTTAGCATAAATATCCTCTGTTATATAAAACTCCTTATAAGCAGACTTTCCTGTTACTTTTATTTCTTTAAAATACTCATAAGAAAAAAGCTGAAAAACTGATATTATAAACAGACCTATTGTCAATTTATCAAATATATTTATTCTTTTCATTGCTTCTCCATTTTACAAATTTATTAAGATTTTTATTCTTCTTTTTTATCTTTTTTATTTTCTTTATCTTCTCCTTTTTCTGTAAAAGTTTTATTATCAATATTTTTAGATTCCTGTTCCAGCTTTTTTAATGCGGTTTGATAAATATATGAAGTTCCTATAAGAATAGCTCCCATACTAAAATAAGCTATCAATCTGTATGAAGTAGCAAATTCGACAAAATCTACGAAGAAACTTTTCATTACAAAAAATATCCCTATTCCTAATCCTATTCTTCTTATATTTCTGTTCGGCACTTTAAACCCTTTCCATACAAGATATCCGCACATCAGAAGCCCTATTGTATTTATACCAAGTCCTGCCCATTCAAATCTGAGGCTGTATTTTAAAATAATATATGAAACAACGAGTATATAAATACTTTCTCCAAATATCCATTTGACATTTTTTTCATTTCTTTTGAAAATCCAGAAATGAATATCATTTCTTGCTGTCATAAACAGAAAAATATTTATGAAAATCAATAGTATTTCTGCTTTTGAATGTTTTATTTCCGTGAGAAAATAAGTTTCGGATGTGAAAAAATCCCAAAAAACATTCAGTAAATTTATATTTATCAGATATACTATTTCTATAATCGCGAGAAAAGCCAAACTTGCTTTATCCTGTAACTTCTTGACTTTATAAGTAACTTCTCTTACTATCAGTACTGTAACAAATGCAGAAATCAGCATAAGTTTATAATACTCACCGTTTTTCAGCTCCGTCATAATTTTATAAATTATTCTGTTTATAAAGCCTATAGAATAAAGAAATACACAGTATTTGACTAAAGGAGCATAAATTTTTACAGACTTTTTGTAACTTTTTTTCATAAGGAAATAAACTGTAAAAGAGAAAAATATTATCATTAAATCCTGAATATATACAAGAAAAAATTTTTCTTCTCTTACTGCAAAGTTACTGAATAAAGTAATTATGTAAATCACTATTGTTCCATATTTAAGCTCCGTACTATTATATTTTTTGTATATCAGATAAAGGAACACTGTTTCGAGACCCCATGCCAGCACCAGATATTCCGTTGAAACTATAAGCGGTATAATCAGTATAAAGCAGCCAAGAGCTACAATATAAAAGATTTTTGCAACTTTGTTTTCTTTAAGTCTATCTCCGATAAATCCGTATATTATTCCTACTCCTCCGACTAAGACTGTCTTCATCCATGATGGAGTTGTTTCATCAAACAGACTGTATATGAGCGAAAATTTCATTACCAGATTTAAACTCAAAAACATATAGTCCGTAAAATCACTGTCTCTATTTTCCTTTTTATGCGAATTTAGAAAAATATAACTGTATGCTGTTGTCAATATGACAATATAAAAAAATGCAGTCAGCTTGTCATGCATTTTATCATTTAAATAATAAACAAGACCCGCCATATTAAATATTCCTATCATAAATCCGAGTATTTTATTGTATACCCAGTCTTTTTTCCATGAAATGCCTAAGACTATTCCCTGTAAAATAATGGAATATGCAAGAATATAATATATCTGGATATTTGTCCTGTTGATCCAGATATATGTACCGTAAGGGAGATAACCTCCTATCATCGCCAATATCCCTATTATCTGGCTATTATATCTGAATGCAAGAACTATTACCAGACCTGTAAGTATTACTGATATAATCAGTCCCACTGTCATCGGGAAAAGTTCCAGATATAGCGTAGACAGGAGTGTCGTCAAATAGAGAATTCCTATTCCTCCGCCTATCAGTCCTACAGCAAAATGTCTTTTTTTCTTCTGATAAAACTTTTCACCTGCAAAAAGAAAAATCATTCCCAGTAAATATGAAGAGCCGCTTTTTACATAATTATTGGCTAAAATTTTGATAAAATGCGTTCTGAATACAAGAAAAACTCCCAGAAATATTGATATTATTCCTAAAAAATTAAATCCTTTCAGCCCTACGAGTTTTTCAAATATAAATCTTGTTTTCTCTTTTTCAAAAAGAAAATCTCCTTCTTTGGCTTCCATTTCTTCTACTATCTTATTGTGAAAAATAGATGTCTGTTCCTGAAGATATTCTTTTTTTTCAGTTACTTTTTCAGCACTTTTTTCCATAAAATCCTTGATATTTTTTGTCAGCTCTTTCAGTTCATTATTCAAATGTGCAGCATCTTTGTAAAAATCTCCCATCAAGTCTTTTTCCAAACCTTTTATTTTTTCTGTCAGCCAATTATTATAGTCTACAAGCCTTTTTGTCATCTTTTCTTCCAGTTCTACATTTACTTTTTCAGCTGCAAACAGTTGAAATTTTTTTACTTCGCCCATTCTTCGTACTTTTTTTGTTTCTCTTAATTCTTCCATTAAGACAGTATTACTATTTTTAAGATCTTTCAGCTCTTTTTCCTGTAATTCCAGTTTTTTTCCGAGAGATTTTAAAATATTTTCGAGTTTAGCTTTTTCCTCAAGAAGTTCATTTTCCCTATTTATTTCGACGTCATTTTTCATTTCAGTTATTATGGAACTTATTTCCAAATTCAGTTTTTTAATTTCTTTGTACTTATTTTCAAGATTTTCCAGTTCCTTTTTCTTATCAATCATATAATCCCGCTCCTTTTTTATCATAGCCGTTTTTACTATTCTTCCGTTGCTTTCTCCAATATCTCAATTATGTTAAAATTTTTATCAGAACTATTATTTTTATCAAGAATAACAATCTTTTTTAATTTACTGTCAAATCCAAAATATAATTTATCATATCTTTCGCCTTTAAGGTCGGTATAGTTTTTTATATAAAATATATTTTTTTGTTTATCAGGATAAATTATATATCTTTTCAGTTTACCTTCTTTTTCTCCTTTTGCAATTTGCTCTTTGGAATAAGGTTGATTTATATATTTTATTCTTTTACGTGAATGACAGTAACATTCAAAAACAAAATCCGGTTTCCACTGTATCAGATATTTTTGATTATTTTCCTGTATAATCTGAAAATTGTGTTTTCCGCTTTCTTCGTCAAATACCTTGTCCGAATTTGCACTGAACCACGAAACTTTTTTCGGATTTCCCGATAAATTTTTTTCCATTTCATCATTTGGGATAAACCCACTTTCAAATGAAATATTCTTTTGTCCAAATATTGTTATTCCTGTTAGAAATACAAGCAATAAAATCAATTTTTTCATATTTTTTCCTTTCTTCATATTTATAACTTTATTTTTTATTCTATTTATTATAAATTTTACCTTAAATTTTATAAATTTTCAACTCTAATTTACAAACAACGAAAAATTATTAACTTTTTATAATTTTATGATTTTTTTGATAATCCTGTATATATGATTCTCTATTTTTATTTCTGATAAAAATAAAAAAGGAATACTGCAATATTCCTTTTTTATTATATGTTCCCTATATGTCTTTGTTATTTACTAAATTATTTTAACATATCTCCAAAAAAAAATCAAACAAAAAATCTATAAATATAATTAATTTAATATTTATTTTTAATCAAAATCCTTCAAAAACCTTTTTTGCATTTTTAAAATCTTCTTCATTTGGATGTTTTGCGGCTTCAGCCCATTTCTTTTCATTTTCGGGAGTAGGAGCATGATGTCCCGGCATATTCATCTTTCGGAATTTGTCAAGAAGTTTAGGATCTATGGCTCCTCTGCATATAAATTCTCTCTCTACCTTATTATTATTTTCTTCTAAAAATGTTTTTACTTTTGCCATACATTTTTTTGCATGTTCAGAATCGGGCTTTGCTCCCAGTGTTCCAAAAGCTCCCACAGTTTTATCCCTTACTTCGGACATAAATTTTTTCATTCTTTCATCTGCATCGCCTTTGTCTACCCAATAACCGAATATTATTTTATCAAATTTTTTATAATATTCGGAATTTTCTATTTCTGCAACATTTTTTATTTCTTTTTCTTCTTCGATTACTTCAAATATGGCTTTTGCCACTTTTTCAGTGTTTCCTGTCATTGTGGAATATACTACTAATGTACTCATATTTCTAACCTCCCAGACATAATTTTATAAACTCGCTGTCCATATTATTTCCCCAAAATACTCCGTCAACAGTTATTTCATAACGGTCATTATATAACTTTATATATTTTTTACTTTCAAACAGTTTAAACAGTTCATACAATTTATGAAATATTTCTTCCGATATATATTTTTTTACTTCTGAAAAATAGACTACGGGATATTGAAAAATTCCGCTCAAAATTTTTAATTTTCTCTCTTCTTCACTTGACATCATAAGAAACTGTCTTTCTTGATTCATTCTAAACATATCAATATTCCCGAGCTTTCCTCCGGCTCCCACTCCTATGGGCAATGTATCCGTTCCTGCATTGAGAAGCTTGATATATTTATATTTATCCCTATTTTTTCTTACTATTTTTGTATGTTCCAGTATTTCATAATCATTTGTGGAAAGGAGCCTTTTCAGAAAAGCATCGTGTAATTTTTTATCCGTTTCCAGTTTGTAATTAAGCTCCAATCTATTTTCCCTTATATCTTCAGACATTTTTGAGCCTTCATATATCATAAGAGAATAAAAGCTTGCACTATCCAATTCAAGATCTATAATGATATCAGCATCTTCCGTTACCTCTTCCACTGTTTCATCAGGATAATTATAAATTATGTCTATACAGACCAGTCCGTTAAAAGTTTCTTTCACTCTTTTCAGTCTTTTTATCGTTTCTTCTTTAGTGTATGTCCTGTTCAGTGTATCTCTTCCTTTCGGAGAAAATGACTGAATACCGATACTCAGTCTGTTTACTCCGTTTTCCTGTAAAATCTGTATCTTCCTGTCATTGAGATTATGCAATGTCGTTTCAAAAGTAAATTCATAATCATCAGTAAATTTGTAATTTGCCTTTATACTTTGAAGAATTTTTTCTAACTGATGTTCACGTAATATTGTAGGTGTTCCTCCCCCAAAAAATATGGCGTCCAGCTTTTTACTTTTCATATAGCTTGTTTTTCCATATCTTTCAAATTCATTAATCAGAAAAGCCGTATAATCTTCAAGGTCATTATCCAGCTGTTTTCTGTTGAGATTACAGAAAGAGCATATTTTATCACAGTAAGGAATATGCACATACATTACACCTTTTTCCTCTTCAGCTTCTGCCAAAAGAAGTTTTTCCATTTCCACAGGCGGAACAGGTCTTTTCATATGACCGAAATGTTTAGCTATTATACCGCCTACATCATGATGTGATTTAAAACGCTCACTAAACATATATCTCTCCTTATTCTCCGTCATTTTCGTAAATATGTCCGTCTTGAGTTACATGATTCATTTCTCCATTTTCAGTTATATCATAGGCTTTCCCAATTCCTTTAATATATCTTCCGCTTTTAAAAGTCAGTTTCACAAGATAAAAATCTTTCATAGTACGTGTCATTTTTATTATGCTGTCTTTTTTTTCAAATTCATCCAAAATCTCTTCAAACTGGGAATCTCTTTCCAAAAATTCAGCAACTGCTTTAAATCTCGCTCTTACCCTTGCCGAAATCATTTTCGCCTTTGCTTCGTCTTCTACAAACAGCACTTCAAGTTTCCCGTTATTTTTCAGATTGTCAAAATGATCCCCTGTTGTGCTTATAAAAATATAATTATCTCCTCTAAATCTCAAATAAGGTGCATAAGTAACATTAGGTTCTCCTTTTTCAGTTACTGTTCCGAGTATTACCGACTTAAATTCCCTTATAAAATCATTCAGCTCTATTTTCAATTCTTCTTCTTTTAAATGATTTTTATCCTTATATCTTTCAGGAGCCGGAATTCCCAGTTCTTTTCTTGCTATTTTTGCCATTTTCACCATTTCCAGATGCATTCCCTGAAAATCGGTTCTTTTTATAAAATTCACTTTCACAATTTCATTTCCGTTTATACGGATTGTCATTCCTTCTTCGTCTACATCTATCAGTCTTGCTTCTTTTACATCATCTCTTTTATTAAAATGACGCACGTATAAAGCAAGCACCTCATTATGGTCTTCATTCATATGATTTAAAATTCTGTCTTTCATCTTTTCACCTTATCCTTTATTATTATGTATTTTATTTTTCCCCAACTTATCGCGGATTAAATCTGAAAGGTTTTGTTATGGTGCATTTCAGTGTTTCAGGATTTTTTATCTTTACTCTTATTCCGCTTGCAGCTCTTCTGGCTTCATCCCGAAATATATTGTTTCCTCCGGATACTCCTATAATGGAAACACTTCCGTTACTGTTAAAATTCAGCTTTACGTTTATCACAACGGTATTTCTCAATCCCAGTCTTTCAGCAGCAACAGGATACTGTAAATTAGGATTATAAGTTACGGTAAAGTCTATCCCTTCACGACACACATTAGTAACTTTTTCTTTTCCCCCGTCATTATTATTTCCGGCATCTTTACTGCTGTTATTGTGCTGCCTGTTACTATTTCCGTTGGTACTGGCTCCGTTATCCGTTACTTTCCCCGCATCTCCCGAGCTTGTATTTTTGTCAGAAACCGAATTTCCCGATGACAGCTGCCCGTCATTATTAGATTGATGATTATTGTTATTATTGACTGCTGTCTGTCTGTTTTCAGCAGGACTGACTATATTTCTATTTTCAGTTTTTTGAGTTTTTTTTACCGTTTCAATATTTTTTTTAATATCACTGTTTTCAGTTATTCTGTTAATATCCTGTATTATTTTGGATTTACTGCTGTTTATTTCCTTATTTTTCTGTTCCGGATCTTCCTGCCCCGTATTTATTGCATTATCATTATTTTCAAAAGACATATTTTGCAGATTTACGGTTATTACTTCCTGCTTTTCTTCCGTATCTTTCAGTAGAGTAAAGATTGGTATAAACAAAATACCGATATTTAAAATTATTGAAATAATATAAAATTTCATTGCTGTTCCCCTGTTCCGAAATAAATCCCCTCTTTTATTTTTTTAGAATTACTAATTTTTTTGAGTTTTTTCATATACTTCCGCAATATGGTCTATTATTCTTGGAGAACCTCTCAAAACCTGATTGGAATCAAGAACAATAAATTTTTTATTTTTTATTGCGTCTACGTCTTTTATCTGAGGATTTGCCTTGACAATTTCATCAGGATTTTTTACTAATGTCAGAATAACGTCAGGGTTTTCCTTTATCAGATATTCAGGTGTCAAAATAGGACTGTTTCCCGGCATATTGTCCGCAATATTTTTTATATTGAGCAATTTCATAATATCATCAGGCAAAGTATCCTTGCCAAATATTCTCATAGGAGCAGCCGACAGTATAAACACTCCTTTTTTCTCCTTTGTTTCCAACTTTTTGATTTTTTCAAGCTTTTCCCTTTTTTCTGCAATTATTTTTTCAGCTTCTTTTTCTTTGCCGAGCATTTTTCCTATCTCTCTAAAATTAGCAAAAATTTCTTCTATTGTATTTGCCCCAACATTTTTAAGTTCAATATTATTAGATTTCATAAGATTTTCAAAGCCTTCGGGAGCGTAAAAAGTGGAAGCTATTACCAAATCAGGCTTTAGAGAAAGTACTTTTTCTACTGAAACATTTGTAAAAGTTCCTACACTTTCAAGTTTGTCTGTTTTATCTTCGGGCCATATTTTTGACCTTTGGAGCTTTGTGATTCCTACAATTTTATCTTCAGCACCGAGCAGATATATCATTTCAACTACAGCAGGATCCATAACCACTATCCTTTTATATTTACTTTCTCCCTGCGGGCTTTCTTTACTGTCATTATTCTTTTTCGAGCAGGATATTATCATTAAAGACATCAATAAAACAAAGAAAAGAAAACTCTTTTTCATCACTTCGTTTTTTATAAATTTCATAAGAAGTTCCTCCTTATCAGCTATTATTTTTCACCATTATTTTGTTTTTGATTTATTACTGTTTTCATAATTTATATATTATATTTTTTTCGGTATTACATAAAAATGACCGTTATGTTTTGCCACTTCACATTCAAACCCGTATATTTCATAAAAAACTTCGGGTCTGAACAGTTCTTCGGGAGTACCTTTGTATTTTATTTTCCCGTCTTTCAAAAATACGAGATTATCACAGTACATCGAAGCTAAATTCAAATCATGCATTACCATTATTGCGGTCATATTTTCAGTTTTTACAAAATTAAAAACCAGCTTCATTATCTCAAGTGCATAATTCATATCAAGGGCCGAAGTCGGCTCATCAAGCATTATGATAGACGTATCCTGTGCTAATGACCTTGCCAGCAAAACCCTCTGAAATTCTCCTCCTGAAAGGGAAAAAATATTTCTTTTCCTGAAATTTTCGAGATTCAGTTTCTTTAATATTTCACTTACTTTATCATCATCTTCTTTATCAAAACCTGCCCATTTATTTTTTATGTACGGCACTCTCCCCATATAGACCACTTCTTCCACGGACATAGGCATTGAGAGAGATGACTTTTGAGGAACAAAGCTCAATATTTCCGAAAGCTCTTTTTGGCTGTATTCTTTCAGTTCTTTATCCTGAAGTCTTATTATTCCCGTTCTCGGAGAAATATATTTCAATATAATTTTTAAAAGAGTGGATTTCCCGCAGCCATTAGGCCCGAGTATCCCTGTAAATTCTCCTTTTTTTATATTCAAATCTATTCCGTTTAAAAGTTTTTCACTTTTATTATCATAAGAAAATATGATATTTTCGGCATATATATCATTTTTCACAGGATTATCCTCCTTTCCCTTTTTTTATTGCCAGATATAGAAAAAAAGGAGCCCCGAAAAATGCAGTTACTATCCCGATAGGAATTTCCACAGGACTCAATATCGTCCGCCCTATCGTATCACAAATGAGAAGAAACAGACCTCCTCCCAGAGTTGCAAGGGGTATCAGTTTTACATTACTGCTACTCTTAGTTATAAGCCTTATTGTATGAGGAGCTATCAGTCCTACAAATCCTATCATTCCTGTGAATGCTACTGAAAATCCTACAATCAGTGAAGATATTATGAGTATATTTCTTTTGAGCTTTCCCACGTCAAGGCCTAAGGAATGAGCTTCTTCATCTCCACTCAAAAGTAAATCCAAATCGTATCTCTTTAAATAAAAATATGCAACCGATATTATAAGAGGAATTGTCAAAATACCTACTCTGAGCCATGACGAAGTTCCTATATATCCCATCATCCACGCCACGATTTTAAATGAATCCTGTCCGATAAGATACATACTGAATGAAGTAAATGCTCCTAAAAAAGAGGATATTGCAATTCCTATTATTAAAAGTGAAGTTATATCAGTTCCATTTTTTCTTGATGATAATCTGAATATTAGCAATATAACAGCCACTGATGTGATAAACCCTGATATCCCGTACATTATATCGGGAAGTTCCAGCATAAAGGCTATTACGGCACCGAAAGTGGCACTTGCAGATATTCCTATTATATAGGGGTCTGCCAGAGGATTTCGGAAGACAGTCTGTACGACTGTCCCCGAACTTGCCAGTAGCATTCCTATCAATACGGCCATTAGTATTCTCGGTAATCTTATATTTAAAATGATATTTTTTATTGAGCTGTCCACATTATTTTTGTTCAGAAAAGAGCTGATTATATTTTTCAACGAAATATCCGTATCTCCCATTTTTAGAGCAATAAATATGAATATAAACAGAAATATTACCAGTCCTGCATATATTTTTTTCATATTTATATTAGAATTCATAGCTTACACCCAAGTAATACTGTCTTTCTCCTGCCGGTTTATAGCTGTCTCCATTTTGGAACAGATTATATTTCTTACCGAATACATTTTTTACTCCGGCATCTATTCCCAGACCGTTTTCATGTCTGTAACTCACTCCCAAATCAGTAGTGGAATATGCTTTTACTTTATTATTATTGTTGTCCACTGTTCCCGAAAGATAATTTACATCAGCTTTTAATGCCAATCCTGTAACAATATCATAAGTCAGTCCCAATGTTGCTTTTGTTGACGGAACATAGGCTATTTTATGACCTTTTTTATCGCCTTTTGTTATTCTTGCATTTACATAAGAAACAGATTCATTTATTCTGAATTTGCCTAAATATTGTTCAGCAAATAATTCAAATCCTTTTCTTTCAGTTTCTTCAAGGTTTTTATATTTCCAGTTTCTCATAAATGCTCCTGAACCCCAGACTATTGATATTTCATTTTTAGTTTTTGTATAGAACCCTGTCAGACTCACATATGAGTTAGCTATCATATCTTTTACACCTATTTCATAAGTGTCATAAGTTTCAGGTTTTACTCCATTTAAAGTATATCCTTTTATTCTGTCCTTATCTACTAATTCTGTAGGGCTTGGAGATCTAAAGCCTCTTTCATATTTTGCATAGATATTTCCCGTATCGGAATATTTAAAGTTCAACGATGCTTCATAAGCGTTATTATTTTCTTTGGATTTTGATTTTAATGAGCTTGCTCCGTCAGTTCTGAAAATATCGTATTTCGCGGACTCATATCTGTATCCTAAAGTACCTTCCAATCTGTCCGTAAATGAATGTCTTTCAAGTAAGAAGAATGAATTTGTCTTTTTGGATAAATCTATTTTCGTATCTGACAACGTTCTTGTTCTTCCTCTCATTGTCATTGTATTTATAGATCTTCTCAGCATTTTGTTATCTATAAATTCATAACCGAATACAAGATTTCCGCTTCCATAGTTAAAGTTTCCTTTTAAGTTCACACCGTTTTTCTTATCTCTGAACAATCCATTATTTATAACTCCCATTCCATAATCCTGAACATAATTTCTCCGCATTTTCTGATTGTATCCCAATACTGTAAATTCAAGATTATCAGTAGGTTTTATGTTATACTCAAGAGTGTATTCTTTTCTTAAAGCTGTTGTATTGTTAAAATACTCTCCTGCCTGTTTTCTATTTTTACTTAATTGTTCCAATGTCAGACCGTCTGTAGTTTCACCGTCCTCATTATATTTTGTGGCTTTAAATCTCAATTTCTGTCTGTCGCTCTGAAGAGTAAATCCTCCATATATAAATTCATTGGAGTTTTTATCTTTTTCTCTGTAGCCTCTACCGTTAATATTTTCATATCCCAAGTCTATGGAGAAATTATCATTGAATTTTATTCCTGTTCTTGCACCTGCCTTATTTGTATTGTAAGAACTGCTTTCGTAGTAGATTTTCCCGTGAGCACCTTCTTTATCCACTCTTCTTGTAATGATGTTTATTACTCCTCCTGCTGTACCGTTTCCGTAGAGAATAGACCCTCCGCCCGGTATAATCTCTATTCTTTCTATCTCTTCTACAGATACTGAATTTATAGGTACAAGACCGTGAGATAAGTCAAGTATGTTCATAGAAACTCCGTCTACTAACACTTTTACACGTCCCGAAGCTTTTTCAGGTCCCTGTCCTCTTATATCCACAATCTCACCGAAACCGTTGTTTACAAAGTTTATTCCCGGTGTCCTTCTCAGTATTTCCTCTACTGAATTATACCCTTTGTCTTTAATGTCCTGATTTGTGATAACAGTAACATTTTTTATCTGTTTTTCCACATTTTCAGTAAATCCCGTAGAAGTAACCACACTTTCTTCCATTCTTCCTTCGTATTTTCCTTCAGCATGTAACAAGGCAGCCACTGCCAATAAACTTAGAATACCGATTTTTTTCACCATAACTCTTCCGTATGCAGGATTAATATACTTTACCGCATACTCTCCTTTCTTTATTTATTGTTTTTTTGTATATTGAGATTGATATTCTTCACGTCCTGATTTTTTAATCTCCCCATAATATCGACTATTTTTCCATATTCCAGATGTTCATCCGCAGTAAGTGTTACGTTTTTCAAAAGTTCGGGATTTATTTTGGAAAATTCTTCTTTCAGATTTTCAGGATTTATAGTTTTTATATTTCCGTCAACTTTTAAAAAATATTGCAGATTTTTATCTATTATAAGTTCCACAGCTGTTTCTTTTACATGGTTATCCTGTTTTGTATCCGTTTTTGGTACGGCAAGGTTGAATTGTGCGTAATTATTAAATGTCGTCGTTATCATAAAAAATATTAACAACATAAATATGACATCTATCAAATTCAGCATTGATATTTCGGCATTTCTTTTAGTTCTCCTATTTGTAAATCTCATTTTTACTCCATTCTGTACAATTGATATCTAAAAATTAGATATTCACTTATTATTTACAAATTAATATCTTTTTTCAAATCTGTTCAAAAAATGAAGAGAAGCCCTTTCCATTTCGAGAACTACATTGTCTATTTTTTTATTAAAATAATTATAGAACACTAAAAAAGGTATCGCTACCATTAGTCCAAATGCTGTAGTATAAAGTGCCTCGGAAATACCTGAAGCTACTGCCCTTGCACTTTCAGTATTGTTGGTACTGAGTGCCGAAAAGGATACTATCATTCCTGTAACCGTTCCGAGCAGTCCTAATTGCGGAGCGGTATTTACAACGGCTCCTAAAAGCCACATTCCTTTTTCGAGTTTCATTGTCTGCTCCAAAATATTTTCAGTAATTATTTCTTCCATATACTGTTTATGGGAAATATCAGCCTTATCAAAATCAACATCCGAATTTTCTATTGTTTTTACTACAAGCTGTGAAACTGAATCTTTTTTCCCTTTGCATAATTCAAGTATATCTTTTTTATTCCCTTTTTTTAGAGTCCTGTATAATTCTTTTTTATAATTTTCAGTAAGATTTTTTTCACTTGTCAGGAATAAATATGTCTTTTCCAGAATAACTGCAAGTCCGCATATAGAAGCCAGCAGTATCCCCCACATAAATATTCCGCCCGCTAAGAAGTAATGTATCATTTTATTTTTCCTTCCAAATTAAAAATTATTTTGTCTATAAAATTATTTTATTATATAAATTGATAATAGTCAAATTATTTTTTGATTATAATTTTTTTATTTGATTTTTTTATCCATTCATTATAAAATAAACATAAAAATTAATTTTGCAAATCGAAAGGAAACAGAAATGAAAAACGATATAAAAAACACAGGACTTGAGCATAATACTTCAAAAGGAGAAGAAATAGCAAACTTCGTAAGTCATACGGTAGGAGCAGGACTTTCAATAATAGCTTTTATTTTACTGACAATAAGAGCGAGCTGGACAAGGGATTTTCCAACAATAATATCATTTATGATATTCGGCTTCGGTCTTATAGTCCTTTATACTATGTCTTCGATTTACCACGGATTAAAACCCGGAACTGCCAAAAGGATATTTGAAATATTTGACCATTCAGCCATTTATATATTGATTGCAGCCACTTACACGCCTTTCCTCGTTTTAGTAGTAAAATCCAAAACAGGAATTATAATTTTATGGACACAATGGGCAATATGTATTTTAGGAATTTTATTTAAATCTTTCTTCACGGGAAAATTGAAAATGTTTTCCACACTGCTTTATTTGTTTATGGGTTGGATGATTGTATTTGCTTTTAATGAGCTTAAAACTAATATTAATAACGTTTCGTTTATATATCTTGTAACAGGAGGTATTTTATATTCTTTAGGAACTATTTTCTACACTTGGAAAATATGCAAATTCAATCATATGATTTGGCATATATTTGTGATTATGGGAAGTCTGGCACACTTTTTCTCAGTGTGGTTTTTGGTTTGAGATAATTTAAAATAAAAATGCCCATTATCTGCTTATTATTTGTTTCATTGACTTAATCTTTAAAAAAAGAATTTTTAGAATTATCAACCAATTTCAATAATAACATCAACGAAGATAAATTAGAATTTGTAGAGGTGAGAAAAATGTAATGGCAACATATTCAACTTAAATCGAAATAATATAAAATTACGAGGAAATTATAAGATGAACAATTATATAAAATTAAATGAAGATAGATGGAATAATATAAAAAATGACTATACTGAGCCATTGACACATGAAGAATTAGAGGAAGTTAGAAATAATCCAATTTCTGTTGCATTAACTGTTGGGAAAAAAGTTCCAA